>JAFMNI010000003.1 GCA_017859295.1 Candidatus Puniceispirillum sp.
TCTCGCGCAGTTCTTTTACCAGAGCAGCAGTCACACTCATCTCATCGTTCCTTATATCAAAGACAAAGTTGATGGCGTTTGACCGCCATGTCGTAAGTTTCAAACCCGGCCAACAGAGCGCATGCCCTGCTGGCTGGATTGTGATTTAGGCGCTCGCAGGCGCGTCGTCGGCTGGTGCCGATTCAGCTTGGGCAGCTTCGGCTGGGGCAGCTTCGGCTGGGGCAGCTTCGGCTGGGGCAGCTTCGGCTGGGGTAGCTTCGGCTGGGGCAGCTTCAAGCGCAGGCTCGACTGGTGCCTCAAGGGCTTCACCAGCGTCACCACCCGTTTTCATCAATTCGGTTTGCAAACCATCCAGAACCGCAGCTTGGACAAGTTCACAATAAAACGTAATGGCGCGCATCGCGTCATCATTGCCCGGAATGAGATAATCAACACCATCAGGATTGGCGTTGCTATCAACAACCGCCACAACAGGAATGCCAAGACGATTGGCTTCTTGAACAGCGATGGCCTCTTTATTTGTATCGAGGATAAACAGCATATCAGGAATGCCGCCCATTTCCTTGATTCCGCCAAGCGTACGCTCAAGCTTTTCCTGCTCACGAGTGATCTGGAGTGCTTCTTTTTTGGTCAGCTGGTTGATTTCACCGCTTTCAAAGCGGCTTTCAAGCTCACGCAAACGGCGAATTGATTGTGATACTGTTGTCCAGTTGGTCAACATACCGCCAAGCCAGCGATGATTGACGAAATACTGGCCACAATTCTGCGCTGTTTCAGCAATTTTTTCAGCCGCCGCACGTTTTGTTCCGACAAACAAGACCCGACCACCGCGTGACGTGACATCACTCAAGGCTTTCAATGCCGCATGCAGCATTGGTTGGGTTTGCTGAAGATCAAGGATATGCGTCTTGTTACGCTCGCCAAAGATGAATGTATCCATCTTTGGGTTCCAACGACGTGTACTGTGACCAAAATGAACGCCTGCTTCAAGCATTTGGCGCATTGTAAATGTAGGGAGAGCCATTAAGTTTACTCCTGTTCTCCGGTTGAACCTCCATGAGGGAAATGAAAGGCTTATGCCCTCACCGGATGGCCCATCACGCAGAATTTGCTGCGTGGGGGCCGCCCCCATGTGTGAATTAGGCTGGGTGATACTATCAACCTGCCGAAAAATCAAGTCTTACCCGCCAAAAATGACGATATTTCGCAACCCTGCCAAATGCAGACCGATTGCCATTATAATTCACGAACATTCAAAATTCCGGGCATGCGCCGCAATTCCTGCCGCAAATCACCGCTTAGTTTAAAACGACCCGGAAGCCCGATACAGACTTCCTGTCCTTTTACGATCAGCTGGATCTTGACCTCAGCCTTACCGGGCCCGTCTGATTTCAAGGCTTCTTTCAGTGATTTCAACGGCTTTTCATCCTGCACCCACAAAGCCACGCCGCCGTGCCACGCGGCAATGGCATCATCAAGCAGTAGAACCCGCGCCGCCAACAGGCGCGGCCCGTTATCTTCGACCTTCAAATTGGCTGAAATCAGCAATGGCTTTTCCGAATCAAGAAGGTCATTTGCTTCAGCAAGAACATCTGAAAAGAAGGTCACTTCAAAAACGCCAGTTTGATCGGTAAATTGAATAAAGGCAAATCGATTACCGCGTTGCGAGACACGCACCTGTTTCGCCGTGACCGAACCGGCAAGATTAACGCGTTGCGGTCCCTGCCCTGCCGTCACCAAATCATTTAACGCCGCATGTGATGTAACCCGAAGCCGGCCAAGCTGGCTTGCATAGCTATCAAGCGGGTGCGCCGACAAATAGAGACCAAGCGCGTCAAATTCTTCTTTCAGGCGATCCATACCCACCCAATCATTGGTTCGGCGAAGGCGGATACTGTCATCAATTACATCCGAATCACCACCAAACAGGCTAACCTGATTGGATTCGGCTTCGCGGCGCATCGCATCGGCATGCGATAGGATTAAATCCATATTTTCGATCAATTCGCGGCGATTGCCGTGAATGTTATCAAGCGCCCCTGCCCGCACAAGATTTTCCATCTGGCGCCGGTTAACCACCTCGCGCGGTAATCTTTGCAAAAGATCCTTCAATGAGGTGAAAGCCCCATCGGCTTTTCGAATTTCGGTTAGACGACTCATCGCCTCAGCACCAACATTTTTAATTGCCGACAAGGCGTAGCGAACCGCTAATTCCGGCGTGCCGCTGGCCGAAGCGACCTCTTCAACCGCAAATCCTGATGATGATTTATTGATATCAGGCGGCAGAACGCCAATGTTCTTTTGCTGACATTCTTGCCGGAATACCGCCAGTTTTTCAGTATTACCCGCATCAAGTGCCATTGAGGCAGCAAGAAACTCAACAGGATAGTTCGCCTTCAGATAGGCCGTTTGGTATGACACCAGCGCATAGGCCGCCGCGTGCGATTTGTTAAAGCCATAACCAGCAAAGGCCGCGATCTGTTCGAACACATCCGATGCCAATTGTTCGGACAAGCCATGTTTTGTTGCACCAGTAATGAAAATCTGGCGCTGCTCATCCATTTCCTCTTTGATCTTTTTTCCCATCGCACGGCGCAAAATATCAGCTGCACCAAGCGTGTAATCGGCAAGTACACGCGCCGCCTGCTGCACCTGTTCCTGATAGATCATAATGCCATAGGTTTCGGCCAGAACCGGTTCGAGATCGGGATGCATATAGGTGATTTGTGATGGGTCATGCTTTCGCGCGACATAATCTTTGATATTTTCCATCGGGCCTGGACGGTAAAGTGCCACAACCGCAATAATATCTTCAAACCGGTCAGGCTTTAGCCCGCGAAGAACGTCGCGCATGCCACTGGATTCCAGCTGGAACACGCCAACCGTGTCACCATTTGACAGCATGTCAAAGGTCAGCTTGTCATCAAGCGGGATTGCGCCAAGATCAAGTTCAATGCCCCGCTTGCCAATAAATTCAACAGCTCGTTGCAAAACGGTCAGGGTTTTCAAACCCAGAAAGTCAAATTTGACAAGCCCGGCCTTTTCAACCCATTTCATATTGAATTGCGTTACCGGCATATCCGATCGCGGGTCACGATAAAGCGGCACCAGCTCGGCAAGAGGCCGGTCACCGATCACCAAACCCGCCGCATGCGTCGAGGCGTGCCGATAAAGCCCTTCAAGCTTCATTGACACATCGATCAAATCAGCAACCTGCTCATCTTCACGGCGTTGTTTGCGCAATTCCTCTTCCGAGGCGACCGCTTGCGCAATCGTCGTAGGTTTGGCGGGATTATTGGGAATCAGTTTTGCAATCCGGTCAACCTGACCATAGGGCATTTCAAGAACACGCCCCACATCGCGAAGCGCGGCACGCGCCTGCAATGATCCAAAGGTGATGATTTGCGCAACCTTGTCATGTCCATATTTCTCTTGAACATAGCTAATCACCTCGTCGCGCCGATCCTGACAAAAATCAATATCAAAATCAGGCATTGAAACACGCTCAGGGTTCAAAAACCGTTCAAACAGCAAGCCCCATTTCAATGGGTCAAGATCGGTAATCAACAACGCCCATGCCACCACCGAACCCGCACCCGAACCACGACCGGGCCCAACCGGAATATTCTGCGCCTTCGCCCATTGGATAAAATCGGCAACGATCAGAAAATAGCCCGGAAAGCCCATTTGTTTGATCACATTCAATTCAAAGGCCAAGCGGTCAAAATAGGGCTTTGCGATCACCGCGCGCGCCGCCTCATCCATGCTGTTGTCATAAACATGGCGCTGCAAGCGGCTTTGCAATCCCGCTTCGGCCTGCGCGGTTAGTTCATCTTCTTCATTGCGGCCATCGGCCGATTCAAAAGGCGGCAAGATCGGATCGCGCTGCCTTGCCATTGTGCTACAGCGTTTGGCGATCACCAATGTGTTTGAAATTGCTTCAGGAATATCTTGAAATAATTCAGACATTTGAGCAGCAGTTTTAAAGTAATGCTCGGGCGAGAAACGCGGTCTATTTGTTTCGGAAAATTTACGGCCAGTCCCAATACAAACCAGCGTGTCATGTGGCTGGCTCATCGCTGCATCTTCAAACCGGCAGTCATTTGTCGCCACTAATGGCAAATTCAACCGATCGGCAATTTCCAGAAGGTGCGGTTCGGCCGTGCGTTCAATGCCAAGGCCATGGCGCTGTAACTCAATATAGAACCGATCACCAAAGATTGCCGCCAGCCGGTCAGCGCGTGCCGCCGCCAATGTTGGTCTGCCATCACCGGCAGGCGCACCAACAAAACCGGCCAAGGCGCCGCCGCTTAAAAGAATGAGCCCTTCGGCATGCGCTTCGAGATCGTCAAGCGAACATGACGGGTCATGAACCGCATCAGCGTCAAGCAATGTTTTGGACAATAATTTCGAAAGATTGGTATAGCCAAGGTCGGTTTGAGCCAGAAGCACGATTTCGCCCTGCCCCTGCGCATCTTCCAGATTGAGCTGGGTTCCCATGATGGGCTGGATGCCAGCACCGATTAGCGTTTGGGCAAATTCCAGCGCGCCAAACATATTATTGGTATCGGTAATCGCCGCGGCGGGTTGGTGATCATCGGCGATCAGCCCCGACAGGCTTTTGATTCGCAATGTCGATTCGGCCAGCGAATAGGCGCTATGCAGTCTAAGATGGACAAAATTGGCTGGCATCACGGGCTTTCAGCAATGAATAAGGCGTGCCCAAACCTTACCCTAAACGCAGCAGGGAAAGCTAGCCAATTGAGATGATTTTACCGTCACTGATGGTCAGAATTGAATCCATATTCAAGGCCAATTGCTGATTATGTGTCACCACCAACGCCGCCGTTCCGGTTGCCCGCGTAATCGTTGCCAAATGATGAAACACGTCTTTTGCCGTGTCAGGGTCTAGATTGCCGGTTGGCTCGTCAGCCAGCAATACCCGCGGCGCATTTGCCACTGATCGGGCAATCGCAACACGTTGCTGCTCACCACCCGATAACAGCCCGGGCCGGTGATCGGCGCGCGCTTGCAATCCAACCATTGCCAGTAATTGTTCGGCGCGTGTTGCCGCCTCATTCCGATCAAGCCCGTTCAGCATTTGTGGAATCATCACATTTTCAAGCGCCGAAAATTCCGGCAAAAGACGGTGAAATTGAAACACAAACCCGATATGGCTTCGACGAAGATTGCCCCGCTTACCGCGGCCAAGCTTGCCAGCATCGACACCGTCGATCAAAACCTCACCAGCATCGGGGCGTTCCAAAAGGCCGGCAATATTCAACAATGTTGATTTTCCCGAACCTGACGGCCCAACAAGCGCTTTCATTTCGCCAGCACGAACCGACAGGCTGGCATTATTCAGCACATCCAGCTTGACCGTGCCTTGAAGATAGCTTCGCTGCACATTGCGTAATTCTAACAAAGGCACAGGTGCTTTCATCTCTGGTGGATTATTCATAGCGCAATGCCTCGGCCGGTGCGATCCGCGATGCCCGCCATGCCGGATATAGGCTGGCAAGGAAAGACAGACCAAGTGCCATCAGCACCACCATCAATACTTCTTGCGGATCAACCTTGGCTGGCAAATTCGACAGGAAATAGATTTCAGCAGCAAATAATTCAGCTCCTGACAGGCTTTCAATGGCCTGTTTAATTGTATCAATATTCCAACAAAACAGTATGCCAACGACGGTTCCGGCAAATGTACCGACAATGCCAATGCTTGCCCCTGTCATCAAAAAGATCCGGATAATACTGCCGCCGCTGGCGCCCATTGTGCGCAAAACCGCAATATCGGCATTTTTTGACCGCACAAGCATGATCATGGATGAAATAATGTTAAAGGCGGCAACAAGGATAATCAGCGTCAAAATCAAAAACATCACATTACGTTCGACCCGAAGCGCATTCAAAAAACTGCGATTTCGGTCGATCCAGTCAAAAACCCGCAAATCAGTCCCGACGGTTTGTGTAACCGATTGACGGAGCATTGCAATCTGTTCTGGGGCTGACACATAGATTTCAAGACCAGATACGCTTTTTTCATAGCCAAGAAAGGCCGCTGACAGATCAAGTGGCATAAACACAAAGCTGGAATCATATTCATACATGCCAACATGAAACACGCCGGCAATTTTGAATTTGCGCCTTGTTGGCACCGTGCCAAAGGCCGTGGCTTTGCCTTTGGCGGTTGTCAGCGTCACGCTATCACCTGCCTTAACACCAAGCTTAAACGCCATCTCGCGGCCAATCAGAACGCCATTTTCATCGCGAAACCGGTTGATATCAGCTTCATCAAGCGAGTCCCAAAGCGGTTTGCGAACAGCCAAATCCGACCAGCGAACGCCGCGCACCACCGCGCCAATGCTGACCCGGTTCTGGGTTGCCATGACCTGCCCTTCGATTTGCGGCGTGACCGCAATCACATCAGGCATATCGGTGATTTTCAGGGCAAGCTGGTCAAAATCGGCAATGCCGCCTGCCTGTTTTGAATAAACCGCAACATGACCATTCAGCCCCAAAATACGGCCAACCAATTCAGCGCGAAACCCATTCATCACTGACATGACAACAATTAAAGTGGCAACGCCAAGCGTGATACCGGCAAGTGAAAACCAGGCAATGACCGAAATAAACCCTTCGGCGCGGCGCGATCGCATATAGCGAAACGCTAGCATCCGTTCAACCGGAGAGAAAAAATACCGCATTAAACCGCCCTTTTCGCCTTTATCAGGTTCCTGTCAATTTTAGCTTTCTAGCCTGGCCTTTGATTTGGCACAAACCATGGTCAAAGCAGCCTCAGGAGGCACCTCACTGGTTTCACCAGTTTTGCGACGCTTCACCTCAACCACGCCATTATCCATACCGCGAGGCCCAACAACAATCTGCCACGGAATACCAATCAAATCCATGGCTGCAAGCTTTGCCCCTGGCCGTTCATCACGATCATCAATCAGCGGATCACATCCTGCCGCGGCAAGCTGGTCATATAATGACTGGCTGGCGGAATCACAAACCGCATCGCCCGGCTTTAGGTTCACCACGGCAACGCCGAATGGTGCAACCGAATCAGGCCAGATAATGCCTTTATCATCGTGACTCGCTTCGATAATGCCACCAACAAGGCGCGAAACGCCAATGCCGTAAGACCCCATATGAACCGGAACGTTTTTGCCATCAGGCCCCGAGACCACCGCGCCCATTGCCGCCGAATATTTGGTGCCAAAATAAAAGATATGGCCAATTTCAATGCCGCGCATGGTCATTAAATCAGCATCTTTTACCGGACAGGTTGCCGGATCATGCTTTTCATCGGCACGTGCATAGATTGATGTGAATTTATCAACAAAGGGCTGCAAATCGGCGTCATAGTCGATTTCGGCAAGCAGATCGGCCTTTAACCAATCTTTATGGAAATACACACCGCTTTCGCCGGTTTCGGCCAAAATGATGAATTCATGGCTCATATCACCCCCGATTGGACCCGTGTCAGCCTCCATCGGAATCGCCGTTAGCCCCATCCGCGCAAAGGTTTTCAGATAGGAAACAAACATTTTATTGTAGGCTGTGCGTGCGCCATCAGCATCAAGATCAAAAGAATAAGCATCTTTCATCAAAAATTCACGGCCACGCATAATGCCAAAACGCGGCCGAACCTCATCGCGGAATTTCCACTGGATATGATACAGATTCAGCGGCAGCGCCTTATAGCTTCGGACATGCGACCGGAAAATATCGGTAACCTGTTCTTCATTGGTTGGCCCATAAAGCATATCGCGATCATGTCGGTCTTTGACGCGAAGCATTTCCGCACCATAATCGTCATAACGCCCCGATTCCTGCCAGATTTCGGCTGGTTGCAGGGTCGGCATCAAAATTTCCAATGCGCCGGAACGATCCTGTTCTTCGCGAACGATCGTAGCAATCTTGTCAAGAACGCGCTTGCCAAGTGGCAACCATGAATAGATTCCGGCACTCGATTGCTGAATCATCCCCGCACGCAGCATCAGACGATGCGAGGCAATCTGTGCCTCTTTCGGGGTTTCTTTTAGAACCGGCAAAAAATACTGACTTAAACGCATCGGGTTTCCTTTAATGAAGATGGCACAATCACATGTAACGGTTTGGCCTAACCGATATCCTGATGATGACATAGACGGGTCACGCTAGGATGAGAATATCTTTAACACAAGGGCGGCAAGCCGTCTTCGTCAAAAAGCGCATCCAATAAAGCCTTATCAACAAGCGCAAGGCTGTTTGGCGACCATTTTGGCGCATTATCCCGATCAACCAGAACCGCACGAACGCCTTCGATATAGTCGCCACGCCGAATCATGCGCATCGCAAGATGGTAATCAAGTGTCAGCGCCGCGCCAATATCGGTGATGTCATCGGCCATTTGCAATAAACGCCAAAACAGCTTGATCGAGACCGGACAACGCGTGGCAAAGGCCGTTACAACATGGCTAACCAATTTATCATTCGGCCGCATCCGCGCCAGATCTTCGGCGCGTTCCTGCATCTGTTCAGGGGTCACATCACCGCCAAAAATACGGTCAATTACCGGCATTTGATGGTTTAAGGCTGGCACCCCCGGATCCATTTTAAAGCCAGCAATAACCTGATCAATTTCAGATGCAGTGCAATCAAGAAGTGATCGTTTCAACCCTGCCATCTGGTCAGATGGCACCATTGATGTGGCAAGGCCAAGCATCATGCAATCAGCGCCATGAATGATATATCCGGTCATGCCAAGCAATCGGGCAACTGGCAAAGGGCACCGGCCAAGAAACAGGCTTGCCCCCACATCAGGAAACAGGCCAATGCTGGTTTCCGGCATCGCAAAGCGTGTCGTTTCACTCATGATGATATGGGTGCAATGTTCGGCAAGACCAGCACCGCCACCCATAACAACACCATCGCACAGCGCGATAATCGGTTTGCCAAATTCGGCAATCGCCAGATCAACCAGATATTCACCTCGAAAAAAGGTATCTGCCTCGTCAAAACCGTTGGCGATGATGGTTTCGCGCGCCTGCCGGATATCACCACCAGCGCAAAAGGCGCGTGGCGCACTGCTGGCGATCACCACATGGCTGATCGCTGGATCATCACGCCAGCCAAGCAGAACCTGCCGTAAATCAGTGACCATCTCGACGGTTAGCGCATTCAACGCCTTTGGCCGATCAAGCGTGACAAGACCGGCACCATTAATAACGTCAAAATGAATATGCGCCTGTGGCATTGCGGAAATCTTCCCAGATCGTTATGAATAGGTGGTTTTTCAGATCAATTACGGATTAAACAGCCCATGAGCCGAGGTCAATACCCTTCCACAAGGATGCGGCGCAACCGGATGACGGCATTTTCGCGTCGCCTTGTTGCCGAAACCCGCCTTGATAGTGCCGATCTTATCTGGCCTCTTTTTGTGATTGAGGGACAGAACATAGCCGAGCCAATTGATGCCATGCCCGGTGTTTTCCGCTACTCGATTGATCAGCTTTTGCAACAGGCGGCCAAAGCGGTTGAATTAACAATTCCCGCAATTGCCATTTTCCCGTCAATCGACGCCGCATTAAAGGATGCGTCAGGCAGCCTTGCCCGCGATGGTGACAATCTTGTGTGCCGTGCGGTCAGCGCGGTCAAAGCCGCCTTTCCCGATCTTGGCATCATCTGTGACGTTGCGCTTGACCCCTTTACCTCGCATGGCCATGACGGTTTGCTGGATGGGGACGAAATTTTAAATGACGAAACCATTGCGGCTTTGTGCGAACAGGCAGTGCATCAGTCCAATGCCGGATGCGATATCATCGCCCCGTCAGATATGATGGATGGCCGCGTTGGCGAAATTCGCGCCGCACTTGATGCTGCTGGGCATCACAATGTGCAAATCATGGCCTATGCGGCGAAATATGCATCTGGATTTTACGGGCCGTTCCGCGATGCGGTGCGGGCTGGTGCATCGCTTGGCAAGGCAGGCAAATCCACCTATCAAATGGATCCGGCCAATAGCGATGAAGCGATGCATGAAATCGCGCTTGACCTCGCCGAAGGTGCCGACATGGTCATTGTCAAACCGGGGATGCCCTATCTGGATATTCTGGCACGCGCCAAGGCCGAATTTGGCGTGCCATGCATTGCCTATCAGGTATCGGGCGAATATTCGATGCTATGCGCGTCATTCGAAAAGGGCTGGCTTGATCGCGAACGCACCATTCTTGAAGCCATGACCTGTTTCAAACGCGCGGGTGCCGATGCTGTTTTGACCTATTTTGCGCCTGAAATTGCAATTATGATTCGGCGCTAGTTGCGCGTGGTTTCCCCCATCAGACCGCAGTGCCGGAACAGACCATGGCAAAGCTTGTTTATAATCGGTCGTTGTCAGGCCATCGCCGCGTCATCTATGCAGATAGATAACGGCAATCATCCAGTTTTACTGGTATAAAGACGCAAATGAAGGTCATAATATTGGCAGCTTATAAAGGTGGCAGTGGCCAATCGCACAATGCGTGAAAACGCATGACGCGAATAGGATTGCCATAAGGGGGATTACATTATGGCGGTAACAGCCGATCAAATCAGAGACACAGCCGTCCGGCTGGACGGGCAAATCATCCGCACACCAATGCTTGAAGCGCCAATGTTATCGCGCAATTTGGGCTGCGAGCTGTTTTTGAAACTGGAATGTTTACAGCATACATCATCATTCAAGGCGCGTGGTGCGCTGAATGCAATGCTTGGCTTGAACGATAAACAACGCCAGCTTGGCGTCATTGCCATGTCGGCAGGCAATCATGCCCAAGCGGTAGCCTATCACGCCGAACATATGGGCATTCCGGCAACCATTGTCATGCCAGCCCAAACTCCCTTTGCCAAAGTGGCGCGCACCCGCGCCTTTGGTGCCAAGGTTGTTCTTGAGGGGCGTAACCTTAATGAATGCGAAGGCACGGTAAATGCGCTTATTCAGGAACATGGCCTGACGCTGATCCATCCCTATGACAATGAATTGGTGATGATGGGACAGGGCACGGCCGGTCTGGAAATGCTGATTGATCAGCCTGATCTTGATATTCTTGTTGTGCCAATTGGCGGTGGTGGCCTGATGGGCGGTATTGCCACAATCGCCCGCGATATGCGCCCTAATATCAAGATTTACGGTGTGCAGACCGAGCTATACCCAAGCATGAAACTGGCAGTCGAAGGCAAGGAGATCACCTGTGGTGGTGAAACCCTGGCTGAAGGCATTGCCGTAAAAAAACCAGGCGGTGTTACGCTTCCGGTGGTTGACGCATTGGTTGACGAGATTTTACTGGTCGATGAACGCGACCTTGAATGGGCTGTTGGTGCCCTGATTGAACAGCAACGTGTCGTGTCTGAAGGTGCCGGTGCGGCGGGCATTGCCGCCATTCATGCAAATCCGGCTCTATTTGCCGGTAAAAAGGTTGGCGTGGTGATTTGCGGCGGTAATATTGACCCGCGCCTGCTGGCGTCGATCTTGAATCGCAACATGGCCGTCGATGGCCGGATTGCGCGGTTGCGTATCGATATTTCCGATGAACCGGGGATGTTAGCGGCGATTTCAACAACGATTGGCAAATGTGGTGGCAATATTGTCGAAATCTATCATCAGCGCCTTTTCTATGACGTACCGGCCAAGCTGGCCAAGATTGATGCGGTGATCGAAACGCGAGGGCCAGATCATGTTGACGAAATTATCGCGGCGCTTCGGGCCGCGTATTTTCAGGTTCGCCAACTCGACGATAGCGCCAGTTAGGAAAAATTACCTGATTTGCATATGATTGACCTTGATTTGGGCTTTGCCTTTTGGGCAATCTATAAAGATGGATCAGGACAAACGGCTTCATCGCAAAATTCCGCTGCCCATGCGCCTTAGCATGCGAAGTGACTGCCCCTATATTGCGGGGCAGACCGAACAGCGTATTGCTGTTGATATTTCCCTTGATCCACATTGCCATGATGGGCTTGCCCGCGCCGGGTTCCGCCGTGTTGAAAATTGGGTTTATCGACCGGCCTGCCCGAATTGCAATGCCTGTTTGCCGTGGCGCGTGAATGTTGCAGCCTTTAAAGCCAGCCGGAACATGACGCGCATTCTCAAGAAAAACAGCGATCTGACCCGCAGCATCACAAGACCCGATCCAACCAACGCGCATTACCGGCTATTCAAGGCCTATGTCACCAGCCGGCATGATGATGGCCAGATGGCGCGTATGGATCATGATGATTTTACCAGCATGATAAATAACAGCCCGATCGAGACGGTTCTGGTAAGCCATTATGATAAAAACGACCGCCTCGTCGGCAGCGTTCTGGCCGATTTCCAATCTGACGGGTTAAGTGCCGTTTACAGTTTTTTTGATACCGAACAGGCCGAACGTTCAATGGGAACCTATATGGTTCTTGATCTTTTCGCGATTGCCAAGGAATTATCTCTTGATTGGCTATATCTTGGCTATTTTGTGCAGGGAAGCCGCAAAATGGCCTATAAAGAACGTTTCAAGCCTGCTGAAATTTTTGATGCTGGCATCTGGAAACCTGCCGATGATGTTATTCGCCGCTCATGAATAACAGCACCCACCCATAGGAGAGCATTGTGGCGACATCTTTTGAACAATTGCGCCAAGACGACCAGCTTGCCGTTCGCTCCAAAATCCGGTCAGGTGCCTATTGCGATCATACATCAGGGCTTGCCAATGGCTTTTTGCAGGCAAATCTTGTCATTCTTGAGCAGTCATATGCGCTTGATTTCATGCGGTTTTGCCAGCGCAATCCAAAACCCTGCCCGCTTGTTGGCGTTACCGATACCGGATCGCCCTTTATGCGAACATTAGGTGCCGATATTGATATCAGGTCAGATGTGCCGTCATATCATATTTATCGTCATGGCGTTCTGGATGGCACCGTCGGCGATATTACCGATTTGTGGAATGACCAGATGGTTGGTTTTGCGCTTGGATGCTCATTCACCTTTGAACATGCTTTAATCCGCGCCGGAATCCCAGTTTGGCATATTGATCATGACCAAACGGTGCCGATGTTCAAAACCAACATCAAAACCATTGAATCCGGTCCTTTTTCAGGGCCAATGGTGGTCAGCATGCGCGCCATCCCGATTGATAAGCTGGATATGGTTCGCGCCATTTCAGCCAATTTTCCAATGGCGCATGGCGCACCGGTTCATTGGGGCGATCCTGCAGAAATTGGCATTGCCGATCTCAATGCGCCCGATTGGGGTGACGCATCGCCGGTTGATGATGGTGAAATTGCGGTTTTCTGGGCTTGTGGCGTGACACCGCAAGCGGCGATTCTTCATGCGAAGCCGCCAATTTCCATAACGCATAAGCCGGGTCAGATGCTGATCACCGATGTTGCTGAAGATGCCGAAATTCCGATTATAAATCCGGCAAATTAACCAGCAAAGACGTTGGCATGTCCTGTTTTTAGTTAATTTCTGGCGTTAATTTTCAGCTACTTAGATGAATGTTATCCTAGGTGAATTTAGCTTTAGGTGAATTTAGCTTTAAGTAAATTTAGCTGGGCGCGGAAAGCCATTTGGCGGCAATTTGCCCGAACCGCCACGCCGTGCCAGCCATGTCGACAAATCAGGTTCGGTGCGAACACGCCCGCCACCAGCCTGCCAGCTAAGACCTTTGGCTTTATCAAACACCATAACATCGGCAAGACCACCATCTTTGAACCGCTGCAGAATAACGCCTTTGCCGCGTCCCATTTCCGGCACTTCTTCAAGGTCGAAAACAATCAATTTTCTGTTTACACCAACCGACGCCACCATATCACCAGCAACGATGGCACAAGCAACAGCCCGGGCTGATCCGCTAAGATTTAGCACCTGTTTGCCATTTCGCGTTTGAGCCAAAGCCCCTTGCATATCAACAACAAGACCATGGCCGGTGCTTGCCGCGACAAGCATTTTGCCATCACCAGCACGAACCAGCTTGACGATATCGCTATCTGCCGGAAGATCGACCATCAAACTGACCGGCTCGCCAAATCCGCGCCCCCGCGGTAATTTATCGCCTGACAGCGTGTAAAACCGGCCATTATCGGCAAAAAGCAGGATTTTATCAGTCGTTTCAGCATGCAGAACATGGCCTGCTGAATCGCCTTCTTTATATTTGAAATCGCTATCGAGATCCTGATGGCCGCGCATGGCTCTAATCCAGCCATTTGCCGAACAAATCACCGTAATTGCTTCACGCTCAACCAGAATTTCGGTTGGATCAAAATCAATCTTAGGTGCCTCGGCAAGAATGGTCTTGCGATGATCAGCCTTGATAAAGGTATCTTTCATATCTTTGATCTGGCTGGCGATGAATGACCATTGCCGTGCCTCATCACCAAGAAGCGCGTTCAAATCATCCTGTTCAGCCGCCAGCTTGTCACGCTCGGTGCGGAGCGCCATTTCTTCAAGCCGCCGCAAAGAACGAAGCCGCATATCAAGAACGGCATTGGCCTGATTTTCATTCAAACCAAACCGGCGCATCAATTCATCCCTCGGATGATCGGCCTCACGAATAATCGCAATCACTTCGTCAATATTCAAAAAGACGATCAAATAGCCGTCAAGCACTTCAAGCCGGCTGGCGATCTTTCCAAGACGATGATGCGATCTGCGCTGCAAAACGACACGGCGATGCGCGAGCCATGCGTTCAGCGCCTCACGCAAATTCATCACCACCGGACGGCCATCTGCATCCAAAACATTGAGGTTCAGCGGAACCCGCACTTCAAAATCGGTAAGTTTGAATAGGCTTTCCATCACCACTTCGGCTTCGAGCCGACGCGATTTTGGCTCAAGAACAATGCGGATATCTTCAGCCGACTCGTCACGAATATCGGCTAACACTGGCAGGCGTTTCGCCTGTAACATTTCGGCAAGACGTTCGATCAGGCGTGATTTTTGAACCTGATAGGGAATTTCGGTTACGACAATTTGCCATGCCCCGCCCTTTTCGGTTTCAACCTCCCATTTCGCCCGCACCCGAAAGCCGCCACGCCCCGTTGAATAGGCGTCTTTGATCGAATCCGCAGGTTCAATCAACAGGCCACCAGTCGGAAAATCGGGGCCTTTGACATAATTCAGCAAGGTTTCAATTGATGCGTTGGGATGTTTGATAAGATGCAATGAAGCATCGGCAAGTTCGATAATATTATGCGGCGGAATTGATGTTGCCATGCCAACCGCAATCCCCTGCGCGCCATTGGCAAGAAGATTTGGAATGCCCGCAGGAAGCAAGGTTGGTTCTTCGGACTCGCCATCATAAGTTGGCCGGAAATCAACCGCATCTTCGTCAATACCATCCAGCAACAGACGCGCGACTTCGGTCATGCGTGCCTCGGTATAGCGCATCGCCGCAGCGTTATCGCCATCAATATTACCGAAATTCCCCTGCCCTTCGACAAGGCAATAGCGCATGGCAAATTCCTGTGCCAACCGCACCATCGCATCATAAATAGCTGCATCGCCATGCGGATGGAATTTACCCATCACATCACCAACAACACGCGCTGATTTCTTAAAACCCTGACCCGGATCAAGCTTTAGCTGGCGCATCGCAAATAACAGACGGCGGTGTACCGGCTTTAACCCGTCCCTGACATCGGGAAGCGACCGCGATGTGATGGTTGACAATGCATAGGCAAGATAGCGTTCCGATAAGGCGTCGGAAAACGCGGTCGGTTCAATACGCCCGCCGGCGGGAATTTCAACATCATCATGCATAAAACAGCCTCATCACTTCATCATTTGCCGTTATAGCGACTATCAACCATATCGGCTAGCCGTTTACGCTGGGCGGGCAGGTCTAAATTATGCGCGGCGAAAACACGCTTGGACAGAAAATGGCCAGTCAAATCCAAACCGGCAATCCAATCATGTTTACCGCAGGAAACGCCGCCCAAAAACATCGGCAAAGCCAGCATCCGGCTGGCAAAGCTGCCAGCTTGATGACGCGCCACCGCACCGCCTGATTTCGGGCTGACAAACGCCAGATCACCGGTCTGACCGCTGGCAACACATCTGGCAAGATCAAGCCGGTACCCGACCGCCGCCAGCAGTCCTAATTCCCAACGAACATAACCTTCGACCCAGCCAACATTATCATCATCTAGGACAATCACATCCAAAAGTGCCGCACTGCCCTCAAAAAGCCCCGGTTGCGCCTCACGTTCGGGAAGCGCCCCATCAAGCAAGGCACACATTGACGCCACGCCAGATAACCGCAAAGGCGAATCCAGCAACAAAGCTGGCACGGATTGAATCAATTCAATCCGCATTTGTCCCAATTGTTCGCTTAGCCGCGCCCGCCAGCTAACCCGAACCCGATTTCCCGGTTGCATAATGCCGCGCATCTTTGATGACGCGCCGCCTCGCACCAATCCGGCATGCCGCCCATAATCGGCGGTTAGAACCGATATAACGGCACTGCCCTCGCCATGCGGGCGAACCGACAGAATGATGGCTTCGGCTTGCCAATCAGGCATTATAATCCAGATCCCACAGATTATAGCGCGCCGAATCATCCATCCAGTCTTTGCGATATTTCACATGCGCGAACAGATGCACGCGGCGGTCAAGCGCTTCTTCCAGCTCTTTACGCGCTGCGGTGCCGATGCGGCGCATGGTTTGCCCGCCCTTGCCAAGGATGATGCCGCGATGGCCTTCACGCGCAACATAGATGGACAAATGCACTTCAGCACTGCCATCGTCGCGATCTTGCCAATCTTCGGTTTCAACAGTCAGTTGATAGGGCAATTCCTGATGAAGATTCAAAAACAATTTTTCGCGCAAGGTTTCCGCCGCCAAAAGCCGTAGCGGCATATCCGACAAATCATCAGGATCAAACAGAAACGGGCTTTTGGGCATTTTGCCAGCAAGCCATGATTTCAGGTCAGCAACGCCATTACCGGTTTCGGCTGATACCATGAAGATACGTTCAAATTCATAGATTTTGGACATTTCATCGGCGCGTTCCAGCAACCGTTCCTGTGGTGCCAGATCAATTTTATTCAAAACCAGCGACGCCCGCCGTCCTGATGCGGCAAGCTTGGTGAGGATATTGCTTGTATCCTCATCAATCAGCCGCCGCGCACAATCATGCAGCAGCAGCAATACATCACCATCTTCAGCGCCTTGCCAAGCGGCCTGCACCATTGCCCGATCAAGCCGCCGTTTTGGTGTAAAAATGCCCGGCGTATCAACAAAAATCATCTGCACATTTTGATGCATGGCAATGCCCCGAATACGGCTTCGGGTGGTTTGCACCTTTGGTGTTACGATCGACACTTTATGGCCGACCATCGCATTCATTAACGTTGATTTTCCCGCGTTTGGCGCACCAATCAAAGCAACGAATCCGGCTTTAGTTTCGGTGGGCGTGAAATCGGTTGCCGGCGTGGTTTCGTTGGTCTCATTTTGATCGGTCATAAATCCGAAGTCCTTTCTTGCAGCAATTCCAGCAAGGATGCTGCTGCGGTTTGTTCGGCGATTTTACGGCTGCCAGCGGTGGCCACGACCGCGTCATAACCCTCTATTTTCACTTCATATGTCATTTGTGGTGCGTGATCAGGGCCAGATTTCGCCAATTGGCGATAGGCTGGCAATCCCAGACCATGCTGCAGGCTCCATTCCTGCAATTTCGATTTGGCATCTTTTTCATTTTGGGCATCGGCGCGGCTATTCAACGGCCAATGCCGGTTCAAAAACTTTCGCGCCGCCTCTAATCCCGCATCAAGATAGATTGCCGCCATCAGGCTTTCGACAACATCGGCCATCACGCCATCATTGCCAGCAATATCCAGCCCACTTTGCGATTTTATATAATCGGCAAGCTGCAAATTCTTGGCAATCGCCGCCAAAGTCGACATCCGCGCCTCGCCGTGAAGCCGCAAGGATAACGCGCCTTCATCATCCTGCGGAAAAGCAGCATAGAAATGATCCGCCAGCAAAAGCCCTAGAACGCGATCGCCCAGAAATTCGAGACGTTCATAACTATGCTCGGACTCAATGTGACTTGAGTGGCTTAATGCCTCATGCAGGATATTGCGGTCGGCAAATTGATGACCTATCGATGTTTCAAGCATTGCAAGCGGGTCAATAGTCATTAAATGATGCCATCTCCAATGCGGCCATAACGAATTGCAAAAGGCCATTTCCAGATTTCCCAGAGGCGGGCATTGCCATTATGGCTGAAAAACAGACGATCGGCTCGACCGACCATATTTTCAGCAGGCACCATCCCAACCGAGGTTGTGCGGCTATCACGCGAATTGTCGCGATTATCGCCCATCATGAAATAATGCCCATCAGGCACTTGATAAACAGCCGTGTTATCATAAGAATCGCTATCTGAACGTTCTTGGATTAAATGCCGCGATCCGTTTGGCAAGGTTTCTTCATAAACCTTGAAATTCATCATTGAATAGCCGTCAGTCGCGGTTGCTTGGCCTAGATAGGTGCGCTCAACTGGCACGCCATTGATATGCAGAATGCCGCCCTGAACCTGAATTTGATCACCGGGAAGGCCAACAACGCGCTTGATAAAGGCGATTGATGGATCCGTTGGCTGGCGAAAGACCGCAACATCGCCGCGTTCTGGCTTATCTTCAAAAATCCGGCCGGAAAAAGGCGCAATCCCGAACGGAAAGGAATAACGCGAATAGCCATAGGAAAATTTCGAGACAAACAAATAATCGCCAACAAGCAAAGTAGGCACCATTGACCCTGACGGAATATTAAACGGCTCGAAAAGGAATGACCGAAAGCCAAGCGCAATCAGGCCAGCGATCAGAACGGTTTTCACAAGCTCGAACTTGCTTTCTTTTTGCTTTTTAGCCATTAGGGTTTGATCCATTCAGCCGGTACGGCGCTAATCACAATAAATGCCAAAGCATAGGGAGGCTCGTCGCTTAGCGACACTGATAGACCTGCCTTATACCCATCCGGCGTCATTGTCTCAAGCGCCGTTTTGCAGCGACCGGTCAAATTGACCTTTGGCGCCCCATTTGGTGCCGACAGGGTTTCTGCCTCACGCCAGCCACAGCCTGTTACACCTGAGACGCTAAGCGCCTTATAGACCGCCTCTTTCACCGCAAAACGCTTGGCAAAATAGCTAGCTTGATCGCTGGAGTCTTTGGCGGCGGTTATTTCAGCTTCGGAAAAAATGCGTTTGGCAAATTTATCGGGATGCCGATCCATCGCGGCTTGGATACGCCGCGCATCAACAATATCGGTGCCAATTCCAAGGATCATGGGTTTTTCCGGTGGCGATCATCATTGCGGGCAGCATTCATCAATTGGCGCATTTTGACGATCGCGGCCTCTAACCCGCAAAAAACACTCTCGCCAATCAAGAAATGGCCGATATTCAATTCTTCCATTTCCGCAATCGCCGCAATCGGCCCTACCGTGTCAAAGCCGAGACCATGACCAGCATGGGTTTCGATGCCAAGGCTGGCGCTATGGCGTGCGGCAAGTTGAATGCGGCTTAATTCGGCTTCACGGCCAGCGACATCATGGCAATAGCGGCCAGTGTGAAGCTCGACAATATCTGCGCCAATCTGGTTTGCCGCGTCAATATCAGCCCGGTTCGCCTCAATGAATAGCGACAGGCGAATGCCCGCTTCCTTCAACGGCGCCAACATATCGGCAAGCCGGTCTTCCTGCCCGACAACGGACAACCCACCTTCGGTGGTCACTTCGGTGCGGCGTTCGGGAACAATACAAGCGGCGTTTGGTTTTGTTTTCAGGGCGATGGCCACCATTTCACTAGTAGCCGCCATTTCAAAATTCAATGGCACATCAATTGCCTTGCGGATGGCGGCAATATCTTCATCGCGGATATGACGGCGATCCTCGCGAAGATGCGCCGTAATACCGTCAGCGCCGGCCTTAATGGCTAATTCTGCGGCGGCAACCGGATCAGGATGTGCCCCGCCCCGTGCATTGCGCAAAGTTGCAACATGATCAATATTCACGCCAAGGCGTAATAGCTTTAAACTGTCTGACAAAATATCCTCATCATTCCCAAATCACATAAATAACCACATTTAGCGGTTTGGATCAGCCGCTTTTTTGGCACCTGCTGCCCGTTGCGCCGCTTTCAATAACCGTTTTGCCCGATGTAGCCGCCAGCCCTTTACCGCCCATACGGTCAGTATGAACGAGCTGACCCATGCAATTGCGCCAAGAACCGTACCACCAATCAGCATTGGCATGAACACTTGCTCAATATCGCGCGATAAATCCGCCCAAGAGATATGTCCAGTAAAGGACAGAAACCGCATGATATTGCCCATGATGGCACCAAGCTCGTCAATCGACAGAACTTGCAGATCAGCCCCATGGCCAAAGGCATGGAGAACCCACAAACCAACCTCATAATCAGCAAGCCAGATCAGAATAAAGGTCCATGGATTGCCAAAAAAAGTACCAATCGCCGAGGCCAAAACATTGCCGCGAAACAACATTGCAAGCGCGCCAGCAAGAATGAAATGCAGCCCCAAAAACGGCGTGAAAGACGCAGCAACACCGCTGGCAAAACCGCTGGCAATCGAAGCCGGCGTTCCGGGAAGTCTGATAATCCGCTGAAAAAGATAGGAAAAAAGCCGCCGAAACCCACGCTCCGGCCAAATCACAGCGCGCATTTGTTTTAAAACACTCAATGGTTTACGACGTCGAAACATCTTAGCTACCCATAAATTAGCAAGCCCAAGCCTAGATATTGCTTGTCCGCTCGACACGTTCCACGAAATTATTTGCCTGAAGCACAGCGATAACAGTCCGCATATGCTCAACATCCTTGACCTCAAGATCAAGCTGAAAACTGAAAAAATCAGCATTGCGGTCAGTTAAATGAATATTGGAAATATTGCCACCTTGCTGGCCGATTATGGTGGCAACCGCGGCCAAGGCTCCCGGCTCATTGGACAGAACCGTATTCAAACGCGCCATAACGCGTTTTGGCCCTTCATGTTCCCAGCCAACATCCATCCATAATTCAGGCATGTCATTGAAATCAACAAGGGTGGCGCATTCGGCGCGATGCACCGTAACCCCCTTGCCAGTGGTGAAAATGCCGACGATGTCTTCACCCGGCAAAGGATGACAGCAACGCGCCATCGTAATCGCAACCCCCGAGTTAACCCCTTGAATTTTCAATAATGGCTTGCGCGATTTAGACCGGTCACGGTCGGTTTCTCCGGTTGGCCTGACGCGTTTTTTGCTTTTCGCCAAATCGGGAAACATTTTTTCGATCACCAATTCAGGCTGCAAGCGCCCCTCACCGACAAGCGCAAATAGATCTTCCGGTTTCTGCACGCCAAAAATCTGCGGAATCTTTTCCATTGCCCGCTTTTTCAGCGGTTTATTCACTTCTAAAAACGCTTTTTGCAAAATCGATTTACCAACCCGGCTAAATTCAACCGCGCGTTCGGCGCGCACTGCCCGCCTGATGCCCGATTTTGCGCGTCCCGTTTTGACAAAATTTTCCCATTCGGCAAGCGGACGCGCCGTTGCCTTGGTGATGATGTCAATCTGATCACCATTTTCCAGCTCGGTCGCCAATTGGCGGTTTTTGCCATTAATCCGCACGCCGCAACATTTCTGGCCAATTTTGGAATGAACCGCATAGGCAAAATCGACCGCCGTTGCGCCCTTTGGCAAGGCAATCAAATCCCCGCGTGGGGTAAAGCAAAACACCTGATCATGATAAAGATCCATTTTGGTGTGTTCGAGGAATTCTTCGGCGCCAGCCTCTTCATCTAAAATCCCAACTAATTCTTGAATCCATTTGAATTTACGAAGGTTATTATCTGATGAAGGATCTTTATAATTCCAATGTGCCGCCACACCATATTCGGCAATTGTATGCATTTCCGGGGTGCGAACCTGAATTTCAATCTTGTGGTTTTCCGGCCCAATAACCCCTGTATGAAGCGATTGATAACCGTTGCGCTTTGGGGTCGAAATGTAATCTTTAAACCGCCCCATCACATTGGGATAGGCCGCATGCAGACTGCCAAGTGCCTGATAGCAATCGGCTGTTGACGGCACCAAAATACGAAATGCCATGATATCTGATAGCTGATCCATGGTGACTTTTTTGCGCTGCATTTTCCGCCAAATTGAATAGGGCGATTTCAACCGTCCACTGACGCTGCATTCAACCCCGCCGCGTTCAACTACATCCTGCAATTCAACGCTAATCATCGGAATGATGATTTCGGACTCGTGAACCATGTAATCCAGTCTTGCGGTGATGGTTTGCGCCATTTCATCCTGCAAAACGCCAAAGGCGGCATTTTCCAGCGCATGCTGCAAATTGGTCACGCCAATCCGTTCGGCAAGCGGCGCATAGATTTCCAGCGTTTCACGGGCAATGCGGGTTCGTTTTTCGGGCTTTGGAATGTGATCAATCGTATTCATATTATGCGTGCGGTCGGCCAACTTGACCAACAACACCCGAACATCTTCGCTCATTGCCAACAATAATTTGCGGAAATTTTCAGCCTGAAGGCTGTTTTGGCCAGCCTGCAATCCAATCCGGCTAAGTTTTGTGACCCCATCAACCAGCTGGGCAATGCTTGACCCAAAGGCCGCGTCAAGCGCATCAAGTGGTACGTCACAATCTTCGACCGTGTCATGCAACAGCGCCGTAATAACCGTATCAAGGTCAAGCCGCATATCAGCAAGGATATTGGCAACAGCAATCGGATGAATGTAATAGGGCTCGCCAGATGCGCGGGTCTGGCCGTCATGCGCTTCCATGCCAAATATGAAGGCACGTTTCAGCTTGTCACCGTCGACTGACGGATCATAAGCATGTATTTTGTTAAAGAGTGCGTCCGCTGCTTCAATCATCTCGCTGCCAAGCCGATTAGCCAATTCCAGCCGGCAGATCCCTGAACGGATATCGTGTCGTGCTGGTGCTTTGTCTAATCTTCACCCTGCATTTCAGCCAGGTCAACATCTTCAAAGCCTGATGGCTCTAATTCTTCAGGGCTGGCAATCTGCATGCCGCTGGTTTCGCCTTCATCATCGCTGTAATCGCCAACCATTTCGGACAGATCAACCTCGGCAGCAATCGCCGCATCATCACGGATTTCCTGCTCTTCACGGATCGCGACACGCTGCAACTTTTTGATCAGACCTTCTCCAAGAACGCCAAGATCAACCGTTTCGGCAGCAATTTCACGGAGCGCGATAACCGGGTTTTTATCGTCATCACGATCAATTGTTGGCAAATCGCCTTTCAAAATTCCGCGTGCGCGTTGGCCTGCTGTCAACACAAGGTCAAACCGGTTTGGGATTTTTTCGATGCAATCTTCAACGGTAACGCGTGCCATGAATATCTCCTTGTCCTGATTGATCAAATGGCAAATTCTTCCAAAGAAGTCGCCATTTTTCGGCAAAGCCCCACCAGCCAGACTAGCGGGCGTTTACCATTCAACCCTAAAATGCGCAAAAACTATGCGGGGTGTACCCTAAAATCGAGGTCTGAACAAGCAAAAAGCGGCAAACAGACCAGCCAGATTTATCTTGCAAGCCTGATTTGCTGATCGGCGGGAATCATCGCAATCAAATCTTGGATCGCGATGCCACTCAGCGGATGCACCCAATCGGGGCATAATTCACCAAGCGGCAATAAAACAAAGGCGCGCTCATGCAGCCGCGGATGCGGCAGCGCCAAGTCACTGGCACCACTTACCGTGCCGGCAAAATCAAGCAAATCGAGATCAAGAACCCGCGCCGCGTTGCGTTCTGTTCTGATCCGGCCAAAGCGGCGTTCAATGAGATGTAACGCCGCCAATGTCGATGCAGCATCCAGTTCGGTTGTCGCTTCGGCAACAGCGTTTAGATACCAAGGCTGGTCAGAAATCGGCACGGGCGCAGACTCATACCATCGTGACAGCGCCGACAAATGCACTCCCTCGTCGGCAAGCGCTGATACGGCTGCAACGCAGCCTTCGCGTGGGCTTGCATAGCCATCCGGTGTCAAATTTGCACCAAGTCCGATAAAAAGTCGGGAATTCATGATTTTGTCCATATCCATGCCGTCGATATCACCGGAGGGGGTGGTAGCATAATTTGCCAATATTATCAGCCAAACAAACATGCTGCCGTCGGAAAATCATATTTTGACCCGCAATTTGGTGGCAAATTTTGAAAAAAGCGGCACGTTAAGGCGGTTTTATCTTGAAAAATGCCAATCGGTTCTATTCGATAAAGCGTTTATATTAAGTTAAATTTTGTAATTTATATCTTTTGGACATTTGTTATGAGACCTGAAAAAACAGCACTTTTTATTGATGGTTCAAATTTTTATGCCGCAACACGATTGCTAAATATGGATGTCGACTATGCCAAGCTTCATGCCCATTTTAGCCAAAACGCAAATTTGATCCGCGCATATTACTACACCGCCCTTCCCGAAGATCAGGAATTTTCGCCGCTACGGCCATTGATCGACTGGCTGGATTACAATGGATTTGCCGTTGTCAGTAAATTAACCCGTGAATTCACCGATCCTGAAACCGGCAAAAAACGTACCAAGGGCAATATGGATATGGAACTTGCCCTCGATATGTTGAAACTGGCACCACATATCGATCACGCCATTTTATTTTCGGGCGATGGTGATTTTTGCCGCCTTCTTGAAGATGTGCAGGGCATGGGCGTTCGGGTGTCGGTGGTATCAACGACCAAAACCTCGCCGCCAATGGCAGCCGATTCATTGCGCCGGATGGCCGATATTTTTATCGAGATGGATCATCTTCGCGATCAGATTGCGCGGCCATTACGCCAAGCCGAGACTGTGCCAGTCTAAACGACCATGCTTGCCGAGAATGGTAGAGCAAATGCCTAGCCGTTGCGGCTGCGAAGCAAACGCGCCTTGTCACGGCTCCATGTCCGGTCTTTATCGGCCTGACGCTTGTCTTGCTTTTTGCGCCCTTTGGCTAGGCCAATCTGGATTTTGGCAACACCACGATCATTAAAATACATGGCCAATGGTACTAACGTCATGCCTTCGCGCCGGATCAGGCCAAGCATGCGGTTCCGTTCGCGCACCTTCACCAATAATTCGCGCGGCCGTTTTGGTTCGTGATTCACACGGGCTGGCTCATAAATTGGAATATTGGCATTGAACAGCACAAGACGGCCATTATTCTCACCAGCATAAGATTCGGCGATGCTAGCGCGTCCGCTTCGCAGTGATTTGACCTCACTACCTTGCAAAATCAGACCAGCTTCGATTTTTTCTTCGATTTGATATTCATGCCGCGCCTTGCGGTTTTCCGCAATTCGTCCAGTCGAGATCGTGCCTTTGGCCATGATATATCCGTTCAAGCTGGCATAAGCGCCAGCAATATCCCTAATTCAGCAAACCCGCACTACGCAGGGCGGCTTCGACACGGGCTTTGCTTGCCGGTGCAATCTCGCATAGCGGCAAACGCGTTTCAGCACTGCAAATCCCAAGCAATTCAGCAGCATATTTTACCGGACCCGGGCTTGCTTCGCAGAACATCGAATCATGAAGCGGCATCAGGCGTTCATTGATTCTTTGCGCGGTGGCAATATCACCAGCCGCCCAAGCGGCATGCATTTCACTCAATAATTTTGGCGCAATATTCGCCGTGACCGAAATACAGCCATGCCCGCCAGCTGCCAGATATGGAAGCGCGGTTGCATCTTCGCCAGATAATTGCGCAAAATCAGCCCCAAGAAGATTGCGAAGCCGTGTTGGACGTCCAACATCGGCAGTGGCATCCTTGATTCCCGTGATATTGGCATGGTCAGCAGCAAGGCGCGCCATGGTCGCATCATCAACCTTCACAATTGACCGGCCCGGAATATCATAGACGATAACTGACACGGAAACGGCTTTGGCAACGGCTGAAAAATGCTGGTACAGCCCTTCTTGGGTTGGTTTGTTATAATAGGGGCTGACAATCAGAACTGCATCCGCGCCAGCCGCCGCGCCATGTTTGGCAAGCCGCACCGCTTCGGCGGTGCTGTTTGATCCTGCACCGGCAATAACCGGCACACGGCCAGCCGCCTGTTTGATGCATAGCTCGACAACAAGATCATGTTCTTCATGTGACAATGTCGGTGACTCGCCGGTTGTCCCAACAGGGATCAGCGCGGCAGTACCATTTTCAATTTGCCAATCAACCAGTTTGCAAAACGCGTCTTTATCGATCTGCCCATTTTTAAACGGCGTGACAAGAGCGGTGCAAGAACCGGAAAAAACAGCGTTTGTTGATGCTGGTGACATTGTTCATCTCCTTACGGCACATAGCCGATAACCATATTGCGGTAAAATAGGCATGCCGCAAGATAAACACAAGCCAACAATTTTTGTCATTTGCCTGCGGCAGGCTTGTGGCCGCACCCTGCCCCCATGCCGCCCACCAACATGCCCGAACAACATGTCCAAACAAGATTCCCACCCACATGTCTCGGCTTGATTGACCTTATTTCGGAAAGGATCTAATTTTGCCCGACATAATTTTGGTTTGGAAATATCACAAATGACAAATTCAACATCCCTGCCGCAAACCGCTGACGGCGCGCTTCAAATCGACCTTGCCACCATCGAAGCCGCTGCCGACCGGATACGGCCACATATTTTCCAAACACCACTTTTGGAATCCCCGCGGCTAAATGATTTTTTGAGGCGCCGGCTTCTGGTGAAAGCCGAAGCTTTGCAACATACGGGATCGTTCAAATTGCGCGGCGCAACCAATGCGGTTTGGAGCCTTGACGATGATGTTCGCCATGTTGTGGCCTTTTCCAGCGGCAATCATGCCCAAGGCGTTGCCCGCGCCGTTACCACACGCGGCCTAAAAGCCACCATCATCATGCCCGAAGACACGCCAGCAACCAAAATCGAAGGCACCAAGGCCTATGGCGCCGATGTCGTGACCTATGATCGCTATACGGAATCACGCGAAGCGATTGGCGAGGCGCTAAGCCAGAAATATAATGCCAATTTGATCAAACCCTATGATGATGTTCGGGTGATTGCTGGACAAGGCACAGTTGGGCTGGAAATCGCCCGACAAGCAAGCGTGATGGGCGTTGTTCCCGATGCGCTGATCTGTTGTTGTGGCGGCGGTGGCCTGATTGCAGGCACCAGCATCGCGCTTCATGCGCATTTTCCCGAAACCAAAATCTGGTGCGCCGAACCCGAATTTTATGATGATACGAAACGATCATTAGAAACCGGCATGATTGAACGGGCGCAAACCGACAAATCATCCATTTGTGATGCAATTGTAACCCCGGAACCCGGGCAATTGACCTTTCCGGTGAATCGCCAACATCTGTCAGGCGGTGCCGTTGTCAGCGATCAGCAAGTACTTAAAACCATTGCAACGCTGTTCAAACATCTAAAAATCATTGTTGAACCGGGCGGTGCGGTTGCTGTTGCTGCGGTTTTGACCGGACAGGTTCCCGCCGGTGCCGATAATATCATTGCAGTGGCATCAGGCGGCAATATTGATCGTGATATGTTCAAACGCGCGCTTGATGAAGAGCCATTTTTCTAGCGGTGGCGTAAGCTTTCTAGAAATCGGTTGGCGCGCCACCTTCGGCTTTGCGCCGATTGACAAAATCCAGCAATTCATCATGAATGCCGCTATCCATTGGCGGCGGCGTATATTCGGCCAGAACCTGTTTGAAATGGGCATTGGCGCGCTGATGCGCCCATAATCCGCCAGCATCTTCCCAGTTTTCAAAATTCCGCCAATCCGACAAAAGCGGCGTGTAAAACGCATCGCGATAACGTTCTTGGGTATGATCACATCCAAAAAAGTGACCATGTGGCCCAACCTCTTCGATTGCCGAAACCGCCAGCGACGCCTCATCAACAATAATCGGACGTTGTGCATAAATGATCTGTTGCAGCATTTCGCAATCAATTACAAATTTTTCAAAACTGGCAGATAGGCCACCTTCCATCCATCCGGCAGCGTGATAGATCAGATTTGCCCCACCTGAACAGCTGCCCTGGAGTGAAAAGGCCGATTCCCACACCGCCTGTGCATCAGGGGCATTGGCCGCATTCGCATTTGACGCCCGAAACGGCAAATTGTAATGGCGTGCCATCTGTCCCGATATCTGCATTGCCCTTACAAATTCGGGCGTGCCAAAGGCTGGTGCGCCGGTTTTCATATCAACATTGCTGGTAAAGGCGCCATACATTACCGGAGCCCCCTCACGCACCGATTGCAACAAGGCAATCGCGGCAAGCGCTTCGGCATTTTGCTGCACAATCGCGCCAATAATGGTGACCGGTGCCATAGCACCGGCAAGGGTAAAGGGCGATATCACCACCATTTGATTGCGTGCTGCCATGCGCATGGCACCATCAAGCATCGGCCAGTCATGTTTGAGCGGTGATGTCGAGTTGATATTGGTAAACATGCGTGGTTTTGCTTCAAATTCACCATGGCTTAGCCCGCCGGCGATACGCACCATTTCCATCGCATCTTCGATTCGTTCAGTGCCAAGTGAATAGGCATGAACAACTTTGTCGGTCAGAATTAATTTGTCATAAAGGCAATCAAGATGCCGCATTGAAGGGTGCATATCCAAAGGTTCAACCGGATAGCCACAGCTGAAATGAATACAATTATAGCTTTGAGCCAGCTTGACAAAATTTTGAAAATCAACGCTGGTTCCTGCGCGTCGCCCATGATCAAGATCCATCACATTTGGCGGTGATGCCACCTGACCAAAATTAAAATGCCGGCCGCCAAAGGTAATTGTGCGATCAGGGTTACGCGGCGTAATCGTGACGTGTGACGGCGCTTTTGCCACTTGCTGCATCACCCAATGCCGATCCATACGAACCGATTTTGTATCGTAATCGACAATGCAGCCTTGTTTGGTAAACACATCAAGCGCCGCATCATTCAAAAACAAAATACCAATGTCTTCGAGAACGCGCATGCTGGCATTGTGAATCGCGGTGATGCCATCAGCATCAATTGGCTCGATTGGTGGATCGCTATAGGCCGGCGGTGCCCAATCAAGCTGGTCGGCAAGAAAAGACCGTTCGGCCGCTTGTGCTGCATTGCGCTTGCGTTTGGACTGGCGTTTTATCGCCGGGGACTCTGATGCCAGCATGTAGGATCCTCATAATGCTCTTAAACGCTAGCAGCAGGGCAATCGGCAACCGTTCAAAAACAGACCTAGCATGGCCAAAACACGCCGCCTGAAGACAAAGGCCTGTTTTACCCTTCTTTAGGAAGATTGTTTAAGATTTGCCAAATGCCGAGCTCCGCGCGGATCAATCCAGCCAATCGACCCATCACCACGAAGATGAACAACATTGAGCCCGAAATGACTGGCATTTCGGAACATCAGCATTGTCAACCCGCCAAGCTCTAGCCGCATCACGGCCTGTTCAACGGTCAGCACCTCAATGTCATATGATAATTCAGCAACAATTGGCAAAAGATCATCGTCATCACTGCTGGCATCGGGCAATTGGGCTGCACCGGCGTATACCGCCATAGGCGCAATATCAATATCGTCCTCTTCAAGAGTGGTTAAGGCACTGCGATGGCTCTTTAAACGCCTCTTGTGTCGCCGAAGTCTTTTTTCGGCATGTTCAATCGCCGCATCCAACGCCGCATGCGCATCTGGTGCACGGCCCGTCGATTCAAGTTCCATGCGCCGAGACAAAGCGACACGCGTTTTTACGGTGAAACCAGAATCCCCTTTTTCGAGTGTCACATGCCCACTGACAGCATTATTAAAATATTTTTCAACAATATTATTCAATGACAGTTCGGCATGCTCCTGAAAAGCAAGACCGGTATCCATGTTTTTTCCAGAAATACTAATTTGCATCGATAAATAATCTCCTAATCTTCGACCAGAACCAAGGCCATGCGTGGACGCCTACTGGAACGCGCGAAGATCAGGCACTTATCTAAAAAAACGCTTGTCAAAGTGCAAGAACAAGCTGCGGAGCGGAGCAACAAAACGAACGCTCCAGATGTCTACGTTGCCAAGTTTTACAATGCCTGACAAGTAAGCAATTGAATTATTTTTCTGGACATTCAACACGCAGCCCCAATGACAAACGGCCGCCCTCAACATGGTCAACCCCATGAAGAGGCCGCGCCGCCTCACCAGCACGCCCTGCAAACGCTGGCGCCGACAATAACACAATACGGCCGGGGCGATCATCAATAACTCGGCGTTTTCCACCATCGCGACTTGGCGTTGAAAATAAACGTGACTTCCCAGCGAGGTTGGCAATCACCACAATATGTCGATACCGCAAACCATCACGATGAATGCCAATCCCCCGTGATCCAGGGGCATAGCGCTGGATGGCAAAATCATTGAACCGAAAATCGTTGAGAAATGGGGATGGAGTTATCATCCGCCCCGCTTGAAAAAGTCCAATTTCCAAACAATTGGCAAAACGATCAAAAGCTTCAATACGCGGTGCTGGAAAACAAATATCAAAATCTTGAAACACGCAATTATTTTTGTGCTTTATCTCTGGGCGAGCAATTCGAAACTCCTGTCGCTCGGCGAGCTGAACCAGGCAAGCCAGTTCTTCTTTGGTGAAAAAGGTAAAACTGACCCATTGTCGACCCGGCTGAGCCAGCCGAGCCAAGGCATGGCGCAATTGCCCAACCCTTGAGGGATTAAGTAAAAACAAGAGCTCACATTCCGCCATTACTGGTGATAAATTCAACCGATGCTTTGCATGTGGCGCAAACAAGACCCGATTTTCGGCGGTGGCGGTCGACCGAAAAACAACCATTCGGGCATTGCATGACCCACCGCGCTCTGGAAAAACTCAAACTATGGCAGCGTGTCGCCGTACATCCGATTTCGCGAGCCTTTTGCCGCCAAACCGCATCATGGCCGTGATCTGGTCCAACAAGCGCATGCGCAATTTCATGAAGAATCGTATCGCGAATATGGTTTTTTTCGGCATTGCGAACATAAAGCCGTGAAAGCGAAATGACCTTTGTATTGTAATCACATTGACCAGCGCGCCGTCGCGCATGATCCAGCTTTACACGCCAACCAGTCAAACCATGCTCACGCATCAATTTTGTTGCCAATTCGATTGCATCAGCAAGTGGCCGAGATATGGCCTGCTCGGGTTCTAACGCGGATTTTGTTGATAATGTTGGGGAAGCTGGACAGCCAGCATGTTCAACACGTTCGAAAAAATTTGAGAAATGTCGTTTGAACATCACAGACCTTTCAATTCAGATCAGCCATTTCTAGTGGCTTTCATGTGTTGCTAGCCAGCCAACCACTTTACTGGCCGCGGGGATCCAAGCGAGACCTGCTACAACGTAAAAGAGAAGGTCGAGTAACATATGAATACTGGTCAACATATCTGCAATTTGCATCACTAAACCGATGTAAATTATCAAGGCAGGAACCAGTCCTACTGCAACAATTAAGTGTCGCCAACGAAACATATGAGCATCCCTTTTTCTATCAGTCATGATTTGAGATAATGTGACGATCGTAACATTTAAACCTAGCTTCCAATAGATCGCTTACAATTAAAAACACGCAATAAAAAAATAACATGCTCCAAGGTCGAGTTTAATGTGATTTTTAACTGGACTAAATTAAAAAACCTCACAATAGTCTTTCCTGTTTGGTGTGCGTAAAGCACTTAAAAGGGAATCGTGAACTTAAAACACGAGCTGCCCTCTGCAACTGTAAGCAGTTAGCCTATCTTGCTAATCCACTGCCCTTATTGGGTGGGAAGGAAAGATAAGGTGTTGATCTGCTAGCCAGGAGACCTACCAATCATGACCACCGTGTTGCTTTGCAGGGGGCTTAGCTGACAGCGGAAATCCCGTAATGGTGTCAACTTTGATCAGTTAGCAAAAGTGCTAACTTAAACGTGGACCCATTTGAGCTTTGAAAGTTCAATTTTTACGGGAGCTTGTCTGTGAACAATAAAAAAATACACTTTTCAGCCGTCATCTTATCACTTCTGGCAACCGGCGCTGTTGCCCAGGAAACATTTGAACTTGACGATATTATTATTTCAGCAGGAAACTCACCTGTTGCTTCAGCCAACCTTGCAACGTCATACACCGTAATAAGCCGGGACGATCTTGAGGGCACAATAGATAGAAATATTGGCCAAATCCTGAGGGCAGTGCCCGGCCTAAATGTAAGCAGTACTGGTAGCGCTTCCAATCAGATCAGAATGAGAGGGGGCGAAGGCAACCACACCTTAGTACTAATCGACGGAATAGAAGCCGGCGGCGGATCTGATGACGAGTATTACTTCTCAGGAATTTCTGCGTCTCAGGTTGAGAGGGTAGAGATAATGAGGGGACCTCAAACAGTGTTTTTCGGTCCTTCGGCCTCATCTGGGGTGATAAATATAATAACTAAAGCACCAACAAAAGAATCATTTACAACCCTTCATGTGGGGGGTGGTAAACAAAATATCATTGATCTTGCACACAATTTTTCTATTGGGAGCACTCAAGCCTTATTTTCTGCAGGCGCTGAACGAGATCAAGGCCACGACGCGTCATACCAGAACGGCGATAAAGATGGCATAAACAGGGAGACATTTCGCTGGCGTTCCAACAGCACCACAGATGCTGGTACAAATATTCGTGTTAATCTTCGATTAGCTAAAGAAAACTATGATTATGATGGAGTAAATTATTCTGCCACTTCACATCTCAATTATGTTGTTGACAAGCCATATACGGGCAAAAGAAACGAGACGCTGGGCGCGTTAAATATTAAGAGGTCGTTTGACAGCGGGCACTCTTCACATGAGATAAGCCTCAGAAGCACCCAATATGAAAGCTCCACAAACGAGAATAGTTCAATTACAAAGACCGCCGATATAACAAGTCGGACCGTAAAATATCATCTGCAGAAAGCTTTTAGAGGGGAAAAATTAGAAAAAGCACCGACAAGCGGTTCTTTTATCATCGAAAAATCCTTCGACAAAAATAATTTATCACCTCTTCTCAAAAGAGAACCTCTAGCTTTGGGTGTCGAGTTCAGGCACCAATTCCCAGACGCAACTTCATTTCAGGCAGGGTATCGTTCAGAAAGCAGTGCCCAGTATGAAACCGCAAACACCTGGAAACTTGCTGTTTCGAAGCAGCTGTCTGACAAAACCACCTTATCATTCGACTCAGGTACTGGTGTCGTAAATCCAACTTATTGCGAAATTTATGGAGGCTCTTCTTGTTATGGCGCCTCGGGCAACGCCAACTTAAAACCAGAAAAAAATATCAGTTATTCTCTGGGTGTAAAACAAGTCATCCCCCTATCTGACAGCACAGTAAAAATTGTGGCTTTTAAAGAAACTTTAACTGATGAAATAAAGGCAGGGCCCTGGCCAACCTATTATCCAACCAATTTATCAGGTAAAAGTAACAGACATGGTTTAGAGCTTGAGTTTGAAGCCAACCCATCCAGAAAAACATCACTTCATGTAAATTATACATATTTGATTTCGCGAGACGCAGACAAAGCCATAGAGATCCGTCGTCCAAGGCACGAAATATTTTTAAAGGGCAACTATAATTTGGGTAGCGCCAATGAGTTCATTGAGCTGACTATAAAAAATGTTGCCGGCAATCGTGATAATTATCCAACAAATTGGGCGTCACAAAAAATGCCTGATTACACTGTCGTCGGTTTGAACTCGTCCTGGGATTATAGTGGGATTTTATTTGGTGCAGGGATATCAAATTTATTTGATGCCCACAATTCAGACTCATGGGGTTACCGCAACCCTGGACGTTCATTATTCCTCAATGGAAAAATAAAGTTGTGAGTTTTGATCACAGATTAATTGGAAAAGACCATGGTTGTTGAAAACGAAGCTAAAAAACTAAGGTTTGATTACAAGACTATTGCAACTTTAATTTTTCTTTTTTGCATTCAACAAGACCAAGGTAACGTTGCGTTTGCAACTGTTGCTGGCAATGGTGATCGGATCGTTTCAACCAACCTCTGCATTGACACGCTGGCAGTTGCACTAATTGGGGCCGAAAATCTGCTCGCTGTTTCATCTGTTGCAGATGATAAAAAATATTCAACAATTGCGGATAGGATAAAAAACACAAAAAAAACGAGCTTTAATGCAGAGCAAATTTACTCCTTAAACCCTTCAATGGTTTTAGCGTCAAATTTTTCTTCCCTTAAAACCAGGCGCGCCTTGGAGAAACTAGGAATAAAAGTTGAATTGGTTGAGTATGCTCAGTCAATTGGTGATTTGAAAAGAAATATCAACCAAATGGGAACGCTTTTGAGAGC
>JAFMNI010000074.1 GCA_017859295.1 Candidatus Puniceispirillum sp.
CTGGGAATGGCGGTTTTAGCCGTGGCTGGCCTTTCCGGCCTTCCAATGATTCCAAAAGCGCGGTTTCTTCGCCGCAGATATAAGCCCCTGCACCGCGATGCAGATAAATATCAAATGCCCAGCCTGATTTTGCCGCATCTTTGCCAAGCAGGCCAGCGTCATAAGCCTCGTCAATCGCGGCTTGAAGACGGCGTGCCTCATTCACAAATTCGCCGCGGATATAGATATAGGCCGCATGTGCCCGCATCGCAAAACCGGCAACAACACACCCTTCGAGCAATTTATGCGGCTCATGACGGATGATATCACGATCCTTGCATGTGCCTGGCTCGGACTCATCGGCATTCACCACCAGATAATGCGGACGGTCTTTGACCTCTTTTGGCATGAATGACCATTTCAGCCCTGTCGGAAATCCAGCGCCGCCGCGCCCGCGAAGGCCCGATGCCTTCATTCGCTCAACAATCTCATCATGGCCAAGCGCCAACAGCTTGGCGGTTTTATCCCAGTCGCCGCGTGCCTTTGCACCCTTTAAACCAGCGTCACCCCAACCATAGATATTGGTAAAAATACGGTCTGCATCATTAAGCATTGGCTTGGCTCCGCTTTTTGGTTGCGCCAGTTGCCGCCTTGCCCGGTTTTCTGGCTGCCAGCGTTGTTGCACCGGTTGTCGGCTCGGATCCAGATCGGCCAAGAACCGATCCAACCGCCAATGGCGCATCCGCCTCAAGCGAGTCAAGAAGCGCGCCAGTGGATTGATAGTCAAGATCTTCGTAGAAATCGTCATTCACTTGCAGGATTGGCGCATTCACGCACGCCCCAAGACATTCAACCTCAAGAAGCGAGAACCGCCCACAAGCCGAGGTTTGCCCTGATGAAATTTGATAACGGTCTTTGATGGCTCGCATCATTTCATCTGATCCGCGCAACCAACAAGGCGTTGTTGTGCAGGCCTGCAGGAAATATTTTCCAACCGGCTTTAGATTGAACATGGTGTAGAAAGTTGCCACTTCGAGAACGCGAATCTCTGCCATATCCAGCTTGGTTGCAATCAGTTCAATCGCCTTCATTGGAATCCAGTTTTCATGCTGGCGTTGCGCCAGATCAAGAAGCGGCATCACCGCACTGGCCTGACGACCTTTTGGATATTTTGCAATAATCCGCTTGATTTCAGCTTCATTTTCCGTGGAAAAGGCAAAGCTGTCAGGCTGATCACTGGCAATGCGGTCTTCAATACTCATCGGTCAATCTCACCAAAAACAATATCAAGCGATCCAATAATCGCCACTGAATCGGCCAGCATATGACCGCGCGACAAATGATCTACCGCTGCCATGAAATAAAACCCCGGCGCGCGGATTTTGCACCGATAGGGCTTATTTGTGCCATCCGACACCAAAAACACGCCAAATTCACCCTTTGGCGCTTCAACAGCGGTATAGCTTTCGCCCTCAGGAACATGGAACCCTTCGGTGTAAAGCTTGAAATGATGAATCAAGGCTTCCATCGACTGCTTCATCTCACCACGTTGTGGCGGCGTCACCTTATGATCGGGTGCCATTACCGGCCCGCCTGGCATATTGGCAATGGCCTGCTCGATGATACGCAGTGACTGGCGCATTTCCTCGACACGAATCAAATAGCGCGCATAGCAATCACCGGTTTTGCCGATGGGAATGTCGAAATCCATTTCATCATAGGCATCATAGGGCTGATTTTTACGCAAATCCCACGCCACGCCCGATCCGCGAAGACAAGGGCCGGTCATGCCAAGCGACAAGGCGTCTTCTTCACTGATGACGCCAATATCAACCGTCCGCTGTTTAAAAATGCGGTTTTCGCTAAGCAGGGTTTCCATATCCTGAATGAAGGCCGGAAATGTTTTGGTCCAGTTATTGATGTCGCGAAGCAAATCATCGGGCAAATCCTGATGCACACCACCCGGGCGGAAATAGGCAGCGTGAAGCCGCGCCCCGCATGCGCGCTCGTAAAACCCCATCAAATGTTCGCGCTCTTCAAAACCCCACAAAAGCGGCGTCATCGCCCCAACATCAATGGCAAAGGTGGTCAGATTCAAAAGATGATTCAAAATCCGGCCAATTTCGCAATAAAGAACACGAATATATTGCGCCCGCTTTGGCACTTTGATGCCAAGCGCCTTTTCAACCGCCAACGCCCAGGCATGTTCCTGATTCATTGGCGACACATAATCCAGACGATCAAAATAGGGCAAAGCCTGAAGATAGGTTTTGTGCTCGATCAGCTTTTCCGTACCGCGATGCAAAAGGCCGATATGCGGATCGGCGCGCTCGATCACTTCGCCATCCATTTCCAGCACAAGCCGCAAAACACCATGCGCCGCCGGATGCTGCGGGCCAAAATTCATCGTAATCGGTTTGATTTGCATCTCTGCCATGTTTGTCTCTTTACGCCCTATTTTGCCGTTTTGTCGGGATCAGCTTTGGCAGCATTGCCACCAAGCTCGTTATGCATCCCTTCCCACGGGCTAAGGAAATCAAAATCGCGGAATTCTTGAACCAGATGCACCGGCTCGTTAATGACGCGGCGTTGCGTGTCATCATAACGAACCTCGACATGGCCGGTCAGCGGGAAATCCTTGCGAAGCGGATGCCCCTCAAAACCATAATCGGTCAAAAGGCGGCGCAGATCAGGATGGCCGGAAAAGAAAATGCCGAACATGTCCCAAACTTCGCGTTCAGCCCAATTCGCCGCCATGAACACGCCGGTTACTGACGGAACGGTCTGGCCTTCACTCACGGTCGCAACAATGCGAAGCCGCATGTTATTGCTCATCGACAGCATTTGATAAACAACATCAAACCGGTCTTTGCGCTCGGGATAGTCAACCGCTGTCAAATCAATAAGCTGGGTAAAGGCGGCCTGCCGGTCATCGCGCACCAACAACAATAATTGCGGCACATTGCCAGCACTCACCTGCAATTCAATTTCACCATGGACAATGCCTGATGACAGTACAATTCCCTGCCCGATTTCGCGCAAATGATCGGCCATTATCTGCAAAGGCGACTCGCTGGCGCTGCCAGCTTCGTCAATCAGGTCATTTTCATTCATTGCAGCGCCCTCTCAAGGCTAGCTAACATAAGGAAACGGCGGGTTGTTAGTCTAGCTGCGGGCAATCGTCGCGGTACGACGGATTTTCTTCTGCAACTGCAAAAGACCATAAATCAACGCTTCAGCCGTTGGTGGACAACCTGGCACATAAACATCAACAGGAACAATGCGATCACATCCGCGAACAACAGCATAGGAATAATGATAATAGCCGCCACCATTGGCACATGACCCCATGGACAGAACCCATCGCGGCTCTGGCATCTGGTCATAAACACGGCGCAAAGCCGGTGCCATCTTATTGGTTAGGGTACCAGCAACAATCATCACATCTGACTGACGCGGGCTCGGCCGGAACAGCATGCCATAGCGGTCCATGTCATACCGGCTGGCGGCTGAATGCATCATTTCAACAGCGCAACAAGCCAAACCAAAGGTCATTGGCCATAGCGAGCCTGATCGCGCCCAATTGAACAATTTATCAGCCTTGGCGATGACAAAACCGCGATTGGTGATTTCGTCACCAACAGCGCGCAAAATTGCGTCCTGATCGGCGCCCGGTGGTATTGGCGGTGCCAATGATGGATCCATCACTCCCATTCCAGCGCTCCTTTTTTCCATTCATAGATAAAGCCGATGGTCAAAACGGCAAGAAACAGCATCATTGACCAGAAACCGAACAACCCAATGCCACCAAGCGCAACCGCCCAAGGGAACAGAAACGCCACCTCAAGATCGAAAATAATAAACAGAATGGCGACAAGATAAAACCGAACGTCAAATTGACGGCGCGAATCATCAAACGCGTCAAAGCCACATTCATAGGCGGTCATTTTTTCGCTGTCAGGCCGCTGATTGCCAAACACAAAAGCGGTCAGCACAAAGGCAAGAGACAGCCCAATCGCAATGGCAAAAAAGACCGCAATTGGCAGATATTCACCGAGAAACAAATCCAATGGGGGCTCCTGAGTAGCAGGTCGGAAACATACCTCAATTGGAATAATTCAGCGACGCCCTAATTGCAAGCTACAAAGCGGAAAAATATCGGATAAATGCCAAAATTATGGGAATTACAAAGCTTGGCTGGACACAGGTCTTGTGATGGATGGTTGCATCTCACATTGAAGATTGCCTAAATTACTTTTAACCATTTTGGCAGGCCACGCCAAAAGACCAACCTGCATCTGATCGCCAAAAAGGATCGAGTGATGAACCAACAAGCCCCGCACAGCCAAATTCCGGACATGCCTTCCCTGCTTGGTTGGGGCGGTCTTATTCCCTTTGGGCTTGCCGCGCTTGGCACGCATAGCGGCGTTGACGCGCTGGTGCTTTATGGATTTATCGGCGGCACCACCTATGGTGCGATTATCCTCAGCTTTCTTGGCGCGGTTCATTGGGGATTGGCAATGCAGGACGATCGCAGCCCCTATTGGTATGTCTGGTCGATCACACCGGCACTTATGGGGTTTGCCAGCCTGTTGATTTTTGATGCTAATCTGCGGCTTCTTGCCTTGATGCCGTTATTTGCCCTGACCTGGTCGGTGGATCGCCAAGCCGCCAATCGCGGGCTTATCCCCGCTTGGTATATGCGGCTTCGCACCATTTTGACCATCGGCGCGGTGACCAGCCTAGCGGCGATGTTACTTGCCTAGATAATCACTCATCTAGCGGGCGCGGATCATGATGATATTGCCAGCCACGACAAGCCCTAATCCGGCAATACCAAGCAAGGTCCAATGGTAATTTTCAAATCCGGTTGAAATCAGCAGGGCAAACACCGGAAATACCACAGTCGCATAGCCTGCACGGCTGGCACCAATCTTGCCAATCAGCATCAAATAACAACTAAATGTCAGAACTGACGAAATAATCGTCAACCACATCAGCGAGCCAACATAAAGCGGGGTTCGCTCGATCATAAATTCATAGCCCATGACAAATGACACGAGCCCAAGATAGCAGGCCCCATAGGTCATGCCCCAAGCCGTTGACGCAAAAACCGGAATGCCACAGCGCTGGCTGTCGGCCGAAACCATATTGCCACTGCAAAAAAACAATGTGCCAACAAGGCAAAGTATCAGGCTTGGCAATGCTGTTTCGGATAGCTGTAATTCAGGCCAATATAACAGCGCAACCCCGCTGATCCCAACAAAGGCAGCAAGCAGGTGCCGTATTGGTGGACGCTGACGTCCAAGCGCTGCCCCCATAAGAACATTAACCAATGAAGCGGTTGAAAAAACCACCGCCAAAAGCCCTGACGCCACCCCGTTGGCAGCGTGATAAAATAGCGTAAAATTACCTGAGAAAATAAACAGGCCAAGCGCGGCAAACCGCCAATGAACCCGCCAATCAAACCGCAGTGACTGGCCAGACATAATCGCCAAAAGCGCCATCATCGGCGCTGCCATCAAAAACCGCCAGAATAAAGAGATTTCGGGCGCGACAACCCCAAGCTGCCATTTTAACGGCAGCCAGCTTGTTGACCAGCCAAACACCACACCAGCATAAAGCAGCATGTCAAACGGCGCCATATCGCCTCCTTACGGGCAGGCTCGAAACGCTAGGCCGACACCCAGTCCTTGGGATCGATATCAAGATAGGCCTCGACCGCAGCGGTGGCGATCACAGATTTGGTATTATGAACATTATCAGTAACATCTAGGCCGCCCTTGACGACTTGGACTGTCGCATTTCCGCGCGGAAGCTTGGCGGCAACAATCGCTTGGTCAACCTTTTCAGGATTCTGCACGGCGATGGTCACACGCACATCCATATCGGCATGATCAAACCCAAGAGACCGGAACAGAATCAAAGAACTATGGTGAAGCGCGTCATCAACAGCCCGGCACGCCGCCTTTGTATAATCTTCACCATAAAGATCATTGCCGGTACCCATTTCAAGAATGATACGTTTCATCATGCGGCTCCTGCAGGCTCAAGATCGAGATAAACCACCACCGCCGCATTGGCGATAACGGTAACGCCGCCATCAGGCTTTGGCACGTCAAGACCGCCATGAACAGCACGAACCGCCCCCTGCCCATAAGGCAAGATGGCGGCAACCTTGTCAGTATCCACCTTTTCCGGCTGCTGGACGCCAATTTCCACTTCGATAATCATTGCCGAACGATCAAGGCCAAAGGCATCAGCAATTGATAAAGAATTATGCCAAAGCGCGTCTGCAACCGCGCGGCATGCCGCCCGCGTGTAATCTTGCTGGCGAAGCGAGCTGCCCATGCCAAGCTCCATCACCATCCGTTTTTTTGCCATGATCAAAACACCTTCATGCGTCAAAGGAAATGCGGCCAACCGCATCAATTACCAGCAGAGTTATAATCATTTGTTTTGGCAAAACCAACCCAAACAAACGCGCGCCCCAATCAGATAAGCCCAAGCGCCGTTTGCACTTCGGCTGTCCAGCCAACAAAACTATTGTCACCACTTTCAATGACCGGCCGTTTGATCAAAGTTGGGTTCGCCCCAAGCAACGCCAGAACAGGCTGTTGGCGCGCCTGTTCGTCAAGCCCGCGCCATGTTGTTGATTTACGGTTTACCAGAACCGCATCACCATGTTCATCAAGCCATTTTTGCAATTGCTCAGCCGCAACTGGCACTGCCCGAAGATCAATAAATTCAACTGATTGTCCAGCAGATTGCAACGCTTTTAGCGCTTTTTTACAGCTATCACAATTTTTCAGCCCATAAAGTTTCACAACCCACCTCCTGTTTGATCGAAGCCAAGCTTACCGCCCCATATCAGCCCTGCCAAGCGCGGTTTTGATGATGTCTAACCGGGCATAGCCCCAGAAATAACCCAAGTCACAACAGCGCTTGCCACGCCTGATCGAAACGCGCAGATTCAATTACCGAATTTCTTTTGTCAGAACCTGTTCTAAATGAATTAATGACCTAAATCATTGGTGGGCGAGATAAAATGATTTTGGGCACCGTCACAATCCACGCCACGCTTTTTGGAGACAGCTTTGCTTCGCCGTTTCATCTATGCCAACCATGAACGCCAGCTCAACCGAACCTATCGCAACCGGCTTGCCAATCGCGGCAACACCGCCCAAGGCGTTTTCTGGCGTTCACAAACAAGCCAGATTGCGCGTTTTGACGCTTTGCTATCACTTGTGCATCAATTGGCACCGCAAAAGCCGGTCACAATTGCCGATATTGGCTGTGGATATGGTGCTATGCTGACATTTATCAACAAGACGCCAGCCTATGCCCAAACGATCTATCATGGGGTTGATATCAATCGGGCAATGATCGCTGCCTGCCACCAGACATTTCCTGCCGAAAATGCGCTTTTCACAATCGGCAATACGCCGCCAAAATTGGTGGATTTTTGTGTGTTTTCCGGCACATTCAACCTAACCCATAGTGATGATCCTGACCTATGGATGGATTATATCTTTGCCTGTCTTGACCGTTGTATGGCACGGGCGCGTTATGGGCTGGTGCTTAATCTTTTATGTGCGCCAAAGGCCAAGATCGAAAGCCAGATTTTCTATGCAGATCGTGCAGCCTTTATCCGCCGTGCCGAAGCCATGATTGGCCCAACCCACGCACAATCAACAAAATATGTTTCGGGTGACGTCAGTTTTGTGATCACCCGAAAAACCTGATCAAGAATGTCAGAATTCGATGGCCATACCGTCATGCCCAACCGAACAGCGCCCGTCAAAGCTGCGGCCGGCTTCTGCCTGCCAATCGGCATCACTGCAAATATCGCGTTCAGGGGGAATCAGGTGATTTAACACCAGATGCCCAACATTGGCCGCAGCGGCAATCTGCCCTGCCTGTTCAACAAAGCTATGCGCTGCAAGAAGGTGGTTTTTAAGCCGGTCATCGCCAGTTTTGGTTTTTGCCAGCACATGATCAAGCCCTTTTGCCAGCATCGCCTCATGCACTAAAATATCACTATTCTTGGCAAAGCCGGCCAAAGACGGCAAATAACGTGTATCGCCGGAAAATGTTATTGATTTACCACCGGCATCAAAACGTAAAGCATAGGAATCAACAACCGGCGGGTGATCATTACGCATCGCCGATACGGTTGGGCCATTATCATCGACAAGCCGAATTGGATTGGACGTTTTCGCATCAATGATATTGATCTGCGCCATTGCGGTAAATGGCACGCGCCCTTCATCGGCCATTCGGATGGTGATATCAAACCGCATCATCTCGCAAAATTGGCGCCAGATGGCGGCAATTTCAGGCGGGCCAAACACCGACACGGGCCGATCAAGACCAGCCGTCCATGCGGTATGCAGCAACGCGCCAAATTCAAGAACATGATCCGAATGGCAATGGGT
>JAFMNI010000075.1 GCA_017859295.1 Candidatus Puniceispirillum sp.
CAGCTTTTGCTTGGAACCGCGCATGATACCAATTCCCCGCAACGTCTAAGTCTTCGTCAAATAAATCTGGATGTGCTGTCTGGTTTAACGGTTTCGCTGGCATTGGTTCCCGAAGCGATTGCCTTTGCCTTTGTCGCGGGGGTTGCCCCGCTTGTTGGGCTTTATGCTGCCTTTATCGTTGGGTTAATCACTGCAGTTTTTGGCGGCCGGCCGGGAATGATCTCGGGTGCAACCGGTGCTCTGGCAGTGGTGATGGTTGCGCTTGTTGCCCAACACGGCGTTCAATATCTGTTTGCAACGGTCATCTTGATGGGAATTTTGCAGCTATTTGCCGGTGTTATGCGATGGGGAAAGTTCATCCGCATGGTGCCGCACCCGGTGATGCTTGGTTTTGTCAATGGATTGGCCATTGTGATTGGCCTTGCGCAGATTGATCAATTCAAAATCACCAACAGTGCTGGACAAAGTGACTGGTTATCGGGTGACACATTGATGCTGACTTGCGGGTTGGTTGTCGCAACAATGGTTTTGATCTGGGTAACGCCGCGTCTGACCCGCCTTGTGCCCGCGCCTTTGCTTGCCATTGGTGTTGTGACGGCTGTTGTTCTTGGTTTTGATCTTGATGTGCAGCGTGTTGGCGACCTTGCCAGCCTATCGGGCGGTTTGCCAAGCTTTGCGATCCCGATGGTGCCAATGACAATTGAAACCTTAATGATCATTTTCCCCTATGCCTTGATCCTGTCGGCCATCGGGTTGATTGAAAGCCTGCTGACGCTGAATCTTGTTGGCGAAATGACCAATCAACGCGGCGGTGCATCACAGGAATGTTTGGCGCAGGGCGCGGCTAATCTATGCACGGGCTTTTTCGGCGGTATGGGTGGCTGTGCGATGATTGGCCAGTCGATGATCAATGTGAAATCAGGTGGCCGAAGCCGCATTTCAGGCATAGTTGCGGCATTGTTTTTATTATGTTTTATTCTCTATACCGGTCCGGTGATCGAAATGATTCCGATTGCGGCGCTGACCGGCGTGATGTTTATGGTGGTTATTGGCACATTTGCCTGGAATTCACTTAAAAGCTTGCTGATCGTGCCCCGCGCGGATGCGCTGGTGACGATTGTTGTGACCTGCGTCACGGTTGCGGAAGATTTGGCGGTTGCGGTTGTTGTTGGCGTGATCATGTCGGCGCTGGTTTATGCATGGAATGCTGCCAAGCGGATTGATGCTTCGACACGCCCATCGGTGCGCGAAGCCGGTGCATTGGTCTATGATATCCAAGGCCCGCTATTTTTTGGCTCGATCGCCAGTTTCCATGAATTATTCGATATCAAAAATGACCCTGATAAGGTGATTATTGATTTTTCGGCATCGCGCGTCGTTGACCAATCGGCATTGCAGGCCATCGAAGATGTTGCCGCAAAATATGATGCCGCTGGAAAGACGTTATTGCTTCGCCATCTTACCCGTGATTGTCACCGGCTATTGTCCAAATCGGGGCAGTTGATCGTCGATAGTGATGATGACCCAGATTACGGCATCGCGGTTGATTATGGCGTAAAGCTTGGCATCCTTGACAGCAAACACTGATTTGCCGCTTAATCATTCGCGAGATTGCACGACAATCTGGTCTTAATTGGGGGACATGATGATTTTAAATCAGGAAGTAAAAAAATGGGCAACTGATCTGCATATTTTTCTGCATAAGGCAGAGATGTTTTTGCCAAGTTCGAATTCCGCCGAGGAATTTGTTGGAAAGGTCTTTAGCAGCTTCGAGGAAAAGCCCCAATTCCTGTCGAACGAAGAAGCCGAAGAAATGCTGCATGAATTGTGGCTAGCCTATAAAGATGGACGCCTAGATTAGGCTCTCTAGCCGATTTACGGTTTTTGGACCGGTGTGGGTTATTTGTAATGTTCGCGCCGGTCTGAAAATTTGCGGACACGCCGCCGCCAGGCTTCATAGCTGCCGCGTTTCAGATTTTGGCGCATAATGCGCTTTACATCATCCGCACTAAGCCCATACAGCTTTTCGATATCGCCAAAGCTGGTATGGTCGGACAAGGCCATCTCAATCACCTCGTTGATGTCATAATCTTGCGACAAATCGGTGTCCTGCAATCGTTGGGCGTTATGCGATTATGTTTCGCGAATGGCAAAATAGCATGAAATTTCGGCTTGTGGCGATAAAAGCATGATTTCGGTTTTTCCGCCGGGGCGATGCTAAAAAGGTCTGGACAGAAAAAGGATGATTGCGACAAGGACAATTAAACATCTGGTTTAACGCAGCACCCAAATCCGGCAAAATTAACTCTCATAGCGGGTTTCACCACGCCTTGTTGTGTCGGTATTGAGTTCAATGAATAGCGGATCATGCGCCCGTTGTGAGCAGTTGTGTCTAAGGCATAGATGACAGGTAATGCCGATCTTGCTGAAGGCGTCATTGGCTGGTTTTGGAAAAGCCGATGTATAGATCAATTTACTTGCATGTTTGATATCGCAACCAAGTGATATCGCCAATCGGCGGTCTTGGGTCTGCATTGAGAAAACCGGACGTTCAGTGGTTCGTGCCAGCGTGAAAAATTTCTCGCCATCGGTTAGTTCCACATATTGCGGCAGAATAACCCCGGGCGTTCGAAACGCCGTGTGCAAATTCCAAACCGGGCATGATCCGCCATGTTCGGCGATGTTAAAGCTCGTGGCATTAAAACGCTTCGTGACATTGCCAGCTTTATCAACCCGCAGAAAGAAAAAGGGAACCCCGCGTTTGGTCTCGCGTTGCAAGGTGGTTAAACGCTGGCAGACCTGTTCGAATGAAACGGCAAAGGCCGAGGCCATTCGGTCAATGTCATATTTGCTTTGCTCTGCCATCGCATGGAAAGCGTCATAGGGCATCAATAGAGCCGCCGCGAAATAGTTTGCAAGTTCAACATGACAGCGTGCAAGAGCGCGTTGTGATTCGAAATTATTGTCGGATGTGATGTCGTTTAAGATGGTTTCAGACTCAACAAAACATAGAATATGGGCTAGCTGAAATGTGCGGTTTTGATAATCCAAGGCCTCGGAAAGTTTAATAATGCCAGCCTCAGCATCAAAAATCCGCAGTGAATCTCTCATTTTTTCAACAGGCTGTGTCTCAACAATGATGCCATGTTTGCTAAGAAGCCTCTGTTGAAGCATGCTTTGCATTTCATATGGCTGGCTTGGCTGTTCGCGTCTCAGTGCCTCGGCGGCTTGTTCGAGGACATCAAAATAATTGAAATGATCTCGAAAAAAGTCGTGAATGATTGCCTCAGGTGAGGCGGTCAGCAACTCGGTTGGCATGCGTTCATTGCCAAATTTCATTATATTATCCATGGCCGTGCGATGGCTTTGGTGAAGTTTTAGGAAATTCTGGACAAGCGATGGCGCATGATCGACCGCGGCCCGCATTTCTTGAAGATCGGGTTGTCTTGCTGCAAATAGGGGGTCCTGCATTGCGTTGCGCAAGTCAGATAGCAGATTTGCGCTTTTATCCATCACAACATCGCGCCAATCGACATTGTAGTTATCCGCCAAGGCCATCAAAATTGAAACCGATAGGCTTCGTTGGTTTTTTTCCAGAAGATTAATATAGGCGGCGCTGACCCCAAGTACGCGCCCCATTTCAACCTGTGTCTGGCCTTTTTCGCGTCGGAGCTGGCGTAATTGCGTTCCAATGAATGTTTTTTGCATGGTTTGATGGCTCCATTCAGCATATTAACAAATTAACAAAAAATAGATTTGTTAAATAAACACTATACACAATAACACCATTTTTCGTGAAATTAAATCAGTAATGTTTCAAGGTGACACTCCAACACCACGGAGGAAGTTATGATTGGCTACAAAACACTGGCTGTACCTGGCCCGACAAATATGCCCCATGAAGTGCAGCGCGCAATGGAAGTGCCGCTTGAAGACCATCGCGCTCCTGATTTTCCAAATTTTACGCTGCCGCTTTTCGCTGATCTAAAAACGATCTTTCGGACTGAAACAGGGCGCGTTTTCGTGTTTCCGGGTTCGGGAACAGGCGGCTGGGAGGCTGCGATTAGCAATCTTTTGTCAGCCGGCGACAAGGTTCTAACCTCGTCATTTGGCCAGTTTTCAACGCTTTGGGTGAATATGTGCCGAGATTTTGGACTCGACGTTCATAATTTTGATGTCACATGGGGTGAGGGCGTTCCGCTCGAAGATTACCATTCTGCGCTTTCGAATGACAAAGCGCACGCCATCAAGGCAGTGCTTGTTTGTCATAATGAAACTGCAACAGGTGTTACCAGTGACGTCAAAGCGGTTCGCCAGATATTGGACGACCTTGGCCATCCAGCTTTGCTTTTTGTTGATGGAGTTAGCTCGGTTGGAAGCCTTGATTTCCGGATGGAAGAATGGGGCGTTGATGTTGCCGTATCAGGATCACAAAAAGGCTTCATGATGCCAACTGGGCTTTGTATTGTCGGTGTCAGCCTGAAGGCGTTAGTGGCCTGCTCGACATCGAGCTTCCCAACAGGTTATTTCAGTTTTCAAGACATGATGAAAATGAATGATCAAGGCTATTTCCCTTATACGCCAGCTGCAACGCTTTTGCGCGGATTACGGGCTTCGATCGATATGTTGCACAGCGAAGGATTGGCAAATGTTGCGTCACGGCACAACCGATTGGCATCGGGTGTTCGGGCTGCGGTTGATGCTTGGGGCCTGAAAAATTGCGCCGTAGCACCAAAATGGCACTCGGATACAGTGACAGCGATCGTCGTTCCTGAAAAGTTTGATGCCAATGATGTTATCAGTGCGGCCTATCATAATTATGGCGTGTCGCTTGGCGGCGGTCTTGGCAAAGTCGCTGGCAAGGTTTTCCGTATCGGCCATCTGGGCTGGCTGAATGAAACGATGGTTTTGCGTGCGTTGGGCGGTGTTGAGATGGCAATGCGCGATGCCGGCATTCCGTTCCAAGCTGGTTCAGGTGTTGGCGCTGCGGTGGAGTACTACACTGATACCCGCCAACCGTTAAGTCTGGCGGCTGAATAGCCTTATAACTGGAGCGTGACTAATTAATGGGCTGGGAAGGGCTGGTCGGGTTTATGCCTGAAAAGCTTTGTCCTAGCCCTTTTTTATTGGGCGGATGCCGGCATGCGCTTGCCAGTAAAAGCAGAATGGCTTCGCTTTTAAGACGTGGTCATTAACTCCAACTTACCGTGTCTTTGGCGTCACGCGCGGTGATCAGCGTTGTTGTGTAAACAACTGTATGATCGCATAAATCATAACGACGGCTTAGTTTTTCGCGGGTGGCTTTTTCTTCCATCGTTTTCGGTATTTTGGATCTCTCCCACATTGATAGATCGGGTCTTCGGGTAAGCAAAAGGGTTGATACGCTATTTTTGTCAATCGGTTGTTGCCGCCAAAGTCCAATCACTTGTGAGTCAAAGCTGCTTTCAAATGATGGCCAAGCCTCCTCGCAAAGCTGTAAAAATTTGTCGTAATTCTCTTTCGGGGTTTCAAACCAGCGAAAGGCATAATTGCCCTGCTTCACCGGTGGTTCGTTTGTTTTTGGGCGTAATGTTGGGGTAAGAAACTTTGTTTTATGACTGTTTATGAATTTCAAATCGCTGAAAATATCATCTGATCTTGATGATGCGGTTTCCATATCTGGCCAAACAGAAATCATCGTCAAAACATCGCGGGGAAGACCAATTTGGCTTCGCCAGATCCCATAGAGAAAAGCGTCTCCATCAGCGTTTTCGAATTGGCTGGAATTTTGAACCTGTTCGGCAACCTCTGACCAATGCCGTGGCGCGCAATTAATCTCATGATGAACGTAAATTTGCGACATTGTTGCATCAACTCCAATGGCATTAGACATCATAAAAGATCCCGTTATTATCTCAATCAATCGAAACCGATCTGATGAATGTGGGTTAAATCTTATTGCCACTCATACTGGATAATAAGTAATTATCTGCTTTTTCCTGTAGGGATGTTGCAGACATTGCCTCGCAAGCGCGTTTGCCGGGATTGGTTGACAGTTCCAATGTTGTGCGGTTTAGCTGATAGCGCGTGTTTGAAAAGCCTTCTCGGTCAAGCCAGGAAATTGAATTTGCGCTGATCTCGGTTCGAAGGGTTTCGCTCAACCGGATATGATTTTTTTCAAATCTCAGACGGGATACGCTTTGGCGATCTTCAGCAAACAAAAAGAACAAGGGTTCTTTGGTATCTTTTGACTCGATGGTTATGCAGAGGATTCCAACGCCATTCTCGAATGGTTCAAATGTATTGCTGCTGACCGACTGTATCCCCGCAAAAAAGATCAATGCGATCTCAAAAGCACAGACAGAGAATAGGGTAAGTTTGCGGATCATTTGATTGCACCTAATTTCGATGATTATTTAGTCTGCCGAGTAATAAAATCAAAGTCTAGACCTCAAGTTAATGCGATTGGGCGTGAATGCTGAAAGCCAAAAGCGGTTCGTATAAAACGTTGTTTTTGATCAAGCGTAAACGCTCACCAGAAGTTGCAAACCAACAACTCCCAAAGCAAAATGTAATAAAAGATAGAATTGCTGATCAGTCATCAAATCACTGATTTTACGCCCCAAAATCACCCCAATAGGTATCGCTGGCAAAAGCAATAGCGAGATAATGAGGCTCGATTTGGACAAAATATCAAGTTCCCAATAAAGCGGGACTTTGGTGAGGTTCAAGATAAAGAAAAAAGCACCTGCTGAGCCGATAAAGACGGTACGTGGTACCTTGCAAGATAATAGAAATATCTGCAACGGGATGCCGCCTGAAACTGAAATAAAGCTGGCAATGCCTGATAATGTGCACCAAAAACCGCCCCAGCTCCAAAGCGCAATTGGCCTGTTTTGCAAGGGTGGCATGGCCACAAGGTCAATTTTGACGGGTAGGAACCGTTTTTTGAAATATAAAAAAGCTGTCAATACCGACATGCTGCCAATAAAGGTGACAAGCGCAGCGTTCGATATGTAATCGAAAAAATACCAACCAAGGCCATGCCCCAATAAACCAAAAATCAACATGATCACAAGAAGTTTGTAATTGATTTTATTGTTTGAAAAAAACACCACCCAGATATCAATAATCAACAGAATAGGCAGTGTGACGGCCAGCGCAATGCGTGGCGACGTAACCAGAATAAGCACAGGTATGCCCAGTGCGACGGCGCCACCAAAACCGGATTTTGAAACCGCAGTGATGAGCACCGCAATAAAACCAATAGCGTAAAACAGGAATGGCGTGGCAACGCCAACTGCGCCAAATAACTCAGTGAAATAGGTCACGCTATTGTTCCGTCCCAAAGTGAGGCTGCCTAGACTTTAGCCACATTGCCTCACTTGGCAAGGTCTAACCATGCTGTCATTTAAGGGCATGCCGAGCATCTATTCAAAAAATATATAAGAAACTGATTTATATGTGAAAACTTCTCTTTACCCAATATTTGAAACCGTATCATCACTTGCGTTGAAAGCGGTGTTCCTAAGCCAAGGTTTTACCCTTTTTTGTTGGGGTTTTTCTATGATGGTAAGATTGTGCTAAGCTTTTGATCCGATGTCACAGGGAAGGTGGTTGCAATGAATATCTTAACCAAACTCGGGTTTGGTGCTTGCGTGGTTTTCGGCGTCTTGTCGGGCGGTTATTACCTGACGGATCTTCGGGCAAATGAGGCTGCGCGACTTGCGGTTGAGGCTTTCAAGAAAGATTTCGAAGCCAGCGTACCATCCAGCACAGTCGATATTGGAACAGTGAAGGCAACCATTTTTGACCAAGAAGCGACGGTCGAGGATTTTTCAATAAGAATTGGCGAGTCGGTTAAACTGTCTTCACAAGCCATTGTTTTAGCTTTGAAAGATGGCGAGATATATTCAGGTGAATTTCGTGATATTCGCTTTAAAGGCTATTTAAACAAAAATGAAAATATTGATGGGGCGGCTGACAGCTTGATCATCAATGATATTGATGTCGCACAAATAAAATCGATCACCGAATCGATAATGGCTAATCCTAAGTCGGTTCCAAATCAAATTGATCGATTGGCATTTGCGCAAATCAAAATTGATGATTTGCGTTTTGAGTTGTTTCACAAGGGTGAGCCAAAGCTGGCATTAAAGCCATCTTCGTTTGATTTGGTTGGCGTAAAAAACAGTCAAATCGAAAAACTGAGCATGGCTGGTGAAGTTGAAGTGAGCAAAAATGAATTTGCCCAAGATCGAGCGCGTTTTCAGCTTGGAAATTTAAC
>JAFMNI010000076.1 GCA_017859295.1 Candidatus Puniceispirillum sp.
AACAATTCATATGCAGACCTTACCAAAGAGAAAATTGGGCAATTTTACGAATCAATTGTTAGTGTTCGCTCAATCGTCCCCGCTGAAGCAAGAACTGCTGCCAGCCTTGGTGTCGAGCGCGAAGGCAATGGTGTAGCAATAGATGAAAAACATATTTTAACTATTGGCTACATAGTTATAGAGGCGAAAAGCATAGAAATAGGTTTATCTGATGGACGGCGGCTGCCTGCTAAACTGGTCGGCTATGACCACACGACTGGCTTTGGAATTATCAAATCTATTGTTCCCCTTAAAATGCCACCTCTACAATTAGGCAACTCTGACAATATAAAAACCGAACAAGATTTATTGATATTACCATCATCAAACCGGGGCGCAGGTTCAATTGTGAGGTCTGTCTCACGAAGACCTTTCACTGGTTGGTGGGAATATTTTGTTGAAAACCCAATTTATACAACACCACCAAATGGATTATGGGCCGGCGCGCCAATACTAAACAAGAACGGTGAAATTCTTGGCATTGGCTCATTATTTGTATCCGAGTCAGTGCCGGGTATTTCTTCTCCAGGCAATATGTCCGTGCCTATAAATTTACTTAAGCCAATTCTTGAAGATCTTATTTCCAGCGGCAGAAGGAAGAGTAAAGTCCAGCCTTACCTTGGCATTTCATCAGACGACAGCAATGATCAAGTCATCGTAACCCGAGTAAGCGATGGAGGCCCAGCCTTTCAAGCAGGTATTAAACCTCAGGATGTAATTATGGCAATCAATGGCTCACAAGTTTCCAATTTGAAATCGTTTTATGAAAAGGTCTGGAAATCTGGTGAGGCTGGAGTAACCATTGAATTAAGCGTTCTGCGGAGAGGGACAATCATGAATTTTAACGTGAAAACAGTTGATCGACTGGATTATTTCTTCAAGCCCCAGTCCTTTTAGAGGTCTCCCGAAGCTTGTTGGATTAAACCCAACTTTGTCGCTCTTCCAAGATAAATTTTGATGAAAGGGATCTGAGACTTAGTTTCTTTTACCTCTCTTCAAAACTCAGGACTCTCTGGCCAGAGGCTGCCTATTCAATAGTATTTTCTAACCGTCCGAGACCGCTAATTTCAAGCGACATATGATCACCTTTTGACAGGTATTTGGGTGGAGTATAGCCAATGCCCACACCAGCAGGTGTCCCAGTGGCAATTATATCACCCGGCATAAGTGTCATGGTTGATGACATAGTTTCAATTAAGGTTGGAATATCAAAAATCAGATCAGAAACAACCGCCTGCTGCCTTACTTCACCATTGACCTTTGTAACCAATTTCATCGCATTAACATCAGCGATCTCATCACTGGTTACAAGCCATGGCCCCATTGGGCAAAAAGTATCAAGGCTTTTACCAATGGTCCATTGACCGTGCCGCTGCTGTAACTCACGCGATGTCACATCATTAATGATTAAATAACCAAAGACATGATCATAGGCGTTTGCTTTGCTGACTTGAAAGGCCTTTTTACCAATTACAATGCCCAGTTCAATCTCGTAATCAACCGATTGGGTTGGGTCAAGCGAACCATTCACCGGCGCCCCTGGCCCAATGACACTAGTTGGCGCTTTGGTAAAGATAACGGGTACCTTTGGCACGCTCTCCTTACTGGTCGAGTCAAACCCGCTAGAATGAAATTCTGCAGCATGTGCATAGTAATTTTTCCCGACACATAGGATATCACGCTGCGGCTCTGGAATCGGCGACAGAAGTTCTACACCAGCTAATGCAATGCGATTCGTGCCATTTGCTACCCAGCGGTCAATTACCACTTGGTCCTGCCCACAAAGTTTGAGCACGGCTGTTCTCGCGTCATCACCTTGAGAACAAACAATAATATCATCGCCATCAATGATGCCAGAAGCGATAGAGTCAGCATAATAGAAAGTTACAAATTTCATTTTCTCGACAATCTCTATTTTTATCGTTAATACTAAAAAGCATATAGAAATTTGTCTGTCAAACGCTCTCTTCTTCACCGGGGCAATGATCGACAAACGCCGATTAGATGGGGATGAATTTGGCAGCATTGGTCGAAGTGATAGTAACGGCTAGAGCGAACAACCTAAACGTTTCGACACATGAATCGATGGCGCAGCGCGCCTACCGTCTAATCCGTGCGGACATTATTTCAGGCGCGCGCGATCCGGGTGAACGGCTCCGCATCGAGATGTTAAAAACGGTCTATGATATTGGCCCTACACCGCTTCGCGAGGCGTTGCAAAAGCTCAGCACCGAAGGTCTTGTGTTGGCGCTTGAAAAGCGCGGTTTTATGGTGTCACCGCTTGACCTGGATGAATTCAGCGACCTCAACATCGCCCGTATCGAAATCGAAAAGGTCGCACTCGCCAGATCGCTTGCACTTGGTGACAATCAGTGGGAGTCACGTGTTGTTGCCGCAACCTATCTAATGAAGAAGGAAGATGAGGCGCTGCTTGCCAGCGGCGCTGGTGTTTATGATGCGTGGGAGTCGGCGAATGCAGAATTTCACGCGGCCATGATTGCTGCCTGCGGATCGAAGTGGCTGTTGCAAATGCGCGACCAACTGCAAGACATGTGCGAACGCTATCGCCGGTCATCAATAAGTCAAAGCAACAAAAAAACGGTAAATGGTAACCGGGACGTTGGCGAAGAACATGCCGCTATCAGCGATGCAGTCTTGTCGCGCAATTCAGAACTGGCGTGCCAACTCACCGAGTCTCACTACATGAAAACACTGAGCCGGCTGGGGGGTAATCCAAATTTGGTCGGCGACCTGCAACCATGAGAACTTTAACATTAAAAGGACGGTCTTAAGAGTTTTCACATGATGATTTACATTCGGCCAAAATATAGCATGTCGATGGCCTGAATGGACCTCGAGGGGGTCATAAAAGACATGCCCGATGAACGAAGCAATCAACTGGGAGGATAAAATGGATTATAATGCAATGAAACGGCGCCAGTTTTTAAAAACCAGCGCCGCAGCCGGCGGGACTTTGTTGGCGGGCGGCTTGATGTCAAGTCCGGCGTGGGCGGCATACCCCGATCGGAATATTGATGTAATTGTTCCAACCCGTGCTGGCGGTGGCGCAGATCGACTTCTACGCGCTGTCAGTTCAGTTTGGAAGAAACATCTTAACACTAACTTTGAACCAGGATTTTTTCCAGGTGCTTCCGGTCGTGTAGGCTATGAAGTTTATATGGGGAAATACCAGCCTGACGCATACAGCCTGATCTTTGGCAATATGGGGCCAGAAGTTCTGAACTGGGCCGTCAAAGCGCCAAGCTTCGATATTAATGACTATTTCTATTTTGGCCGGGTGGATACTGATCCAGGTGTTGTGTTTGTTGGGGCTGAGAGTAAATTCCAATCAATCGACGACATCATTGCCGAGGGCAAAAAGCGTAAATTAAATGTTGGTACAAGCCGCCTTGCTCACCCTGCGTCAATCGGCATCCTAGCTTTAGGTGAAGAAGTTGGAGTTGAATTTAATCTTGTTCCACTATCCGGAGGAAAAAAGACCGTTGCAGGTGCTGTAACTCTTGAGATGGATTTCTGTGTTTTAACCTCAGGTTCAGTAATCGCCGCGGGTGATGCCTGCCGTACGTTGCTTGTATTTGACAACAAAAATCTTGCTGGTGACAAACTGAGCAACGCGCCAACCATGAATGATTATTTTGGTACAAAGCTCCCGCCCATGTATTCCGCTCGAGCTTTTGGCATTCACAAGGCTGCAGCCGATAAATATCCAGATCGATTGGAGCTTTTGCAAAAGACCTTCAAGGATGCAATGAACGATCCCGCTTACAAAGACGCATTCCTAAAATCAAAAGGTTTCTGGCCATATTCAAATTATGGTGGTGTCACTGAATGTGAAGAGTTCAAAAATGCGATGTTAGAACTTGGTGGACGCTATCGGTCACTTCTAACAGGCAAATAAAAGCATTACTTTGGGGAAACGTGCTAGCAGTGCGTTTCCCTCTTCATTCTTTTTATTTTATCACCCCTCCATCCTTTTTGGATAACTATCATGAACGAAAAAGAACAACCAATATCATCTCCTAAAAAGAATATTGCCGGCGAACTGATTTTACCGTTCTGCGCTTTGTTATTTACGCTCTATTATTTTAGCACGGTCATCGAATCTCCTTGGACGGCGCAGGTCAACGCATTCATGGTTGGTTCAGTCTTGATTGGCGTTATTATAATTTTTTTCATAACCCGAACAATTATGCTTCTAAACGGAAAAGCCCAGTTACACCTCAACGTCCCCCGCATACACAGTAGTATCAAAACCCGCCAAAGCGGGTTTATCGGTCTCACCATTGCATATCTTTTGGTCATAGAGTCGTTCGGTTTTACCTTAACAACAGGTCTGTTCTTTTGGGGCTCGATGCTTCTTCTAGATTATGGCAAAGCTCCAGTTGTAAAGGGTGCCCTTGCTGTTTTCATGGCTTTGGCGGCCTACGGTATCTTCATTCTTGGCTTCGAAACACGGCTTCCTAAAGGTGTTTTTGAAGCATTTCTGACGGGAGTCTTCTGAGCATGGACATTAATCTGGCATTTTTTGTTGAATTATTTTTTCATGTGTTGGGTATGTGGTGGGTTATTGTTCCCTCTATTCTGCTTGGTCTCGTTGTTGGGGCAATTCCGGGCTTCAGCGCTGCAAATACGATCATTATTTTACTTCCATTAACTTTTTTAATGGACGTGGAAGTCGGACTTGTTTTTATGATTGCGCTCTACTGCTCATCACGGCTTGGTGCAGGCATTCCTGCCATTTTGGTCAATATTCCGGGAACGGCTGGCGCTGCCGCAACGCCGCTGGATGGCTACCCAATGGCAAAACAAGGACTTGGGCAAAGAGCTCTTTCAATCTCATTTGTATCATCGATTATTGGTGGGGTTTTGACTACTGTTTTGGCTCTTGTGACAATGCCTTGGTTGGCGCGTGTTGGCTTTTACATGCACAGTGTTGAGATGATTGTGGTGATGCTTTTTGGCATTTCATTAATTGCATCAGTTGCAGCAAAGGACATGATCAAGGGATTGATTGCTGGTTTTTTTGGATTGATGATTGGTTCAATTGGAGCCGACCATGTATACGCGACCCCACGTGGCACAATGGGCTTTCTAGAACTATATGATGGCGTGCCATTGATCCCTGCTCTTGTTGGCCTTTTTGCGATCTCTGAAGCGTTTTTGGTAATTGAAAAAGGAACGTTTCTGTCCAAAACAAATGTACAGAATGTGGATAATGCCAGCTGGAAAGAGACCATTATTGGCGTTCGCATCACCTTAAAACGCTGGTATCATATCACATGGACAAGCATGATAGGGCTTATTATCGGCGTCATTCCGGGTGCTGGAGCTGCCATTGCATCCTTTGTTGCCTATCAGCAATCACGAACATTTTCCAAAACACCAGAGGCCTATGGCACTGGACATTATGAGGGTCTGATTGCACCTGAAGCGGCAAACAATGGTGTAACCGCTGGAACATTGATCCCGCTAATGGTGCTTGGCATTCCTGGCGGTGCCACGGCAGCCATCATGATGGTGGTGATGCAGTATCAAGGTGTGCCTACTGGCCCACGCCTATTTACTGAACGGCCAGAGCTGGGCTATGGCGTATTTATGGCGATGCTCGTGACATATCTTTTGATGGCATTCACTATTTTGCCGATGTCACGCTATATGTCACGGGTCACCATGGTGTCGACCACTTATATGTCACCGATCATTATCGCCTTTACGCTTGTTGGGTCATTCGTGCCGCGCGAATATATGTTTGATATGTATCTGGCCTTTGCCTTTGGCATCATTGGCTATATTGCCCGCAAAACCGGTTATCACGTTGCAGCAATTTTGATTGGTGTCATCCTCGGCCCACTTCTCGAGCAGTATATGCTTCGGGCACTAAAAATGTCTGATGGTGATCCGATGGTACTTTTCTCGTCGTCACTTGGCAATATGTTGTGGGCAGCGCTCGTCATAACTTTAATCCTGCCGGCATTTTTCAAGCGTCGGCGTCAATCCAAAGCTGTTGAATAGGCGGATTTCATGCAAACAGAACCAGTCGCGTTAAATATCGAACAAATTGCCCGGGTAGACATCGCCGGTGGCGGGCAGGTTACAGTCGAGGACGGATATGCCTATATAGGTCACATGGATGCGCCACATGGCACCACCATCATTGACATCAAAGACCCCTACAATCCCAAAATTGTTGCCGAAATTAAACTTGAAGATCATTTATCCCACACCCACAAAGTAAGGGTTGCCGGTGATATCATGATCACCAATGTTGAGCAGGCGCAGCGACATCTTTTACGGCGCGGTGAACGACTGCCGGAAATTCGCGACCAATTACGCGGCAAATTGGGGCGCGAGGCAACTGATGCAGAACTAGCCAAGGCACTTGGCGTTCCGGCGGCAAAGATTGCTGATATCGATCATTTTCTTGCCAATGGCTATCACGATGGCGGCTTTCGCGTTTGGGATATCTCTGACCGGTCAAAGCCGAAGCTATTATCCTATATCCGCACGCATGGCTTTGGCACTCACCGGTTTGATATGGATAAGAATTACGCCTATATTTCGACCGAAATGGAGGGCTACGTCGGCAATATTTTAGTGATTTATGATCTTGCCGACCCCAGTAATCCGGCTGAAGTGTCACGCTGGCATATGCCGGGTCAGCACCTTGCCGCTGGTGAGACACCGACATGGTCAGGCTATAAAAACCGGTTACATCACGCCTTGAGGGTCGGTGATGAAATGTGGGCTGCAGTTTGGTATGCGGGTTTTCAGGTGATTGACATCAAAGATATCAAAAATCCCAAAACCCTTGCAGCGCATAATTATCACCCACCTTTTCCCGAGCCAACGCACACCGTTTTGCCATGCGAGCAACTGATTGACGGTCGGCGGATTGCCGTTGTTGTTGATGAAGAGCACGACCACACGCCCGGCCTGCTTCACGGCTTTTTGTGGGTTTTCGACATCACCGACCTCGATAATATCCATGCATTATCGGCTTTTGATGTCAGCGAGATGGACTCACCATGGTCGCGTGTGAAGGGCCGGTTTGGTGCACATCAATTCCGCGAAAAGATCGACACTACGCTGGTTTATGCGACCTGGTTCTCAGGCGGATTGCGGGTGGTTGACATTGCTGACCCGTTCAAACCACGCGAAGTGGCGCATTATATCCCGCTTCCTCCTGCTGGCCATGAAAGCCCGCAAAGCAACGATGTTGATGTTGATGACAAAGGCTTCATTTATCTTCTCGATCGCAATGGCGGGCTGGAAATCTTACGCATGACGTTGCCGAGCAGCTGAGTACCCACATCTCTCAAGACTTTATCAAAAAGGAACAATCATGACAAATGCCCATCTTGAAAGCGCTGTTGTTGGCGAAGAACACTGGACAGAAAAAGGTGATGTAAATTTATTTATGTGGAACAAGTTTTTGCCTGACTCCTTAGAAAAAAAGGGGACAATCCTGTTTGTGCATGGCTCATCCATGGCATCACAACCAACGTTTGATCTTCATGTTGAAGGGCGTCCGTTCAGTTCGGCAATGAACTATTTTGCAACATTGGGTTATGACACATGGTGCGTTGATATGGAGGGTTATGGTCGTTCATCAAAGCATCGCGACATCACATGCGACATAGCTAACGGCGCTGATGATTTGACCGCCGCTACCGCCTATATCCAAAACTATCGAAATTGCGGCCCGATGCATATGTATGGCATTTCATCTGGCGCATTGAGAGCCGCAGCATTTGCCGAACGTCACCCAGAACGCGTTGCACGGCTTGCGCTTGACGCATTTGTGTGGACAGGTGAAGGCAGCCCCACGCTGGCTGATCGGACAAAAAAACTACCCCAGTTTCTCGAGTCAAATCGGCGCCCAATTGATTATGCCTTCGTGCAATCGATCTTTAACCGCGATCATCCCGACTGTGTTGAACCAAAGGTTGTTGATGCATTTGCCGAAGCGATTTGCGCACTTGATGACTCGATGCCAAACGGCACTTATATCGATATGTGCTCACGATTGCCACTTGTGGATCCTGAAAA
>JAFMNI010000077.1:0-2179 GCA_017859295.1 Candidatus Puniceispirillum sp.
GCTATTGTTGTTCAATAAGCCCTAGCAAGGGGCCTTGTATATTTTTCAAATAAATTTTTATATTTTTCAGATAAATAAGTTTGAATTTAATCTCAATTTTGGCAATGTTTTCGACTCTTTAGTCATTCTTGTTTATAAGAATATCGCCAAAATAATTGCCTATTCACCGGAAGAGTTTCTCAAGTTTGTTAATTATCTCGACCCTCGCATGTTTCCAAACCTTAGTTAAAATTGTAATTACTTAAGTTGTATATTCTCAATAGCATTAACCTCATCACCGAGTAAAAACACTATGACAGAATTTCAACAAACGATTGAAACACTTATTGATCAGTTTTTGCTGAGGTTGCCATCGTCAATTTTTGCCGATTTTCCTTTGATTAGCGTCTTGCTAGCAAACCCAAATGGCCGCTATGTTCTCGCTGGCCTTGTTATCGTTATCAGTTTTATTGGCCTCTGGGTTTTTCTACGTATTGCCCAGGTTTTGTTCGGCAAACAAGCAAAACTTGTCTCTGACTTAGGCGGTGATTCAACTAAACCTGGTGCCACCAATTTGTCAGAGGCTGTGTCTAAAGACGAATGTCGGTTTTTAAAACGCGCAGACGCAGAAATAGTTCAAAGTGATGATGACCAAGCATTGGCAGCAATTGAGCAGGAGATGCTTGCCATTAAACAGCTTTTTGCTGATGGTCATATTTTAAAAGATGTCTACGTGACCGAAACGCGCCGCCTTTACGTCAAGGCAAAAGCCCTTAGCAATTGAAGCTATTTTGGGCTTCCTAAGTATGGCTGAGCGCGCTCATAGATCTCCCTCAGCTATGATGAACAGGGCGTTTATTTGCAGCTTGGTGTTTGCTAAGAAGTCGAACATGGCTGTTTTAATGCCCGTGTGTTAGTCATCCTTGTTTCCATAGAGGTAGTGTTTTTTGGCTAGGATTATTGACTGCATCATTGCCGTCCGAAAGCCGAGTGTTTGGTAGGCTAATTTTTTGGTGCTTGGGCACGGTTTGTTGCCTGCCAAATTATTACCGTATTAATTTTGATAGGATTATTAAATACAGTTACTAATGAAATATTGGCAGTGTCAATTGGCAGGAGTTGGCTAGAGTGTTTAGCGATGCTGATTTATTTGCCCCAAATAATTTTGGCCACCAGGTCCAAATCAGCTCATTTCTTGTTTTGAAAAGGTTAGAAACCGGCTAGCAATTCGTAACCTTAGATGATTGGCATCAAGCTTGCTTACTCCAAAGGTATGCTAAAATATTTTTAAATCGTTAATCTATCGCAGAACTCACTTAATTGTGCAGCATTTTGCAATGTGCCTGAAAATTAATTAAGACAATATTGAAAGATTGAAATGGCACCAAAAATTGCAAAAGCAATCTTTGTTGGTAATATCAAGGGGGGAGTTGGAAAAAGCACACTTACTGTGTATCTGACCGACTATTTGCGACGCCGATTTAAACGCCAATCGGTGGTGCTCCTTGACACTGACCCACAAGGTACATCATTTGAACTGATCGAGCCAAAAAGCAGAAATGGTGACGCAAGATTTTTGCCGATTGGTGACCGTTACGATGGGGTGAATATGACCACACTAGATGGTGTGGTTCGTCGCTTGCTTGATCAAAATGATGGCATTGTGATGGTGGACACTGGCGCTGGCAGGCTTGGCAATTTCTGGCAAATGGCATTTTTATGCAACACGCTTTTGGTGCCAACCTCAATGTCATGGGCCGATTTGCGGCCAACTATTGATTTTATCAAGGAAATTGATGAACGAAAAGCCGATTTGCAATCGGTCACGCCGCATGTTGTTGTTGTTCCCAACCGAGTATCACCGCAACAGCGTCATTTCCAGCAGATCTCTGATGCATTGCTTGAGGTCAATGCCATTCTGGCGCCGCCCATTTCCGAATTATCAGCAGCGCGCAACTCGTCGTCAGATTTTTCTGGCTTAGACGGTGTTAAGGGCACGCGGTTTTGCCGCGAAATCGAACGGCTTGGCGAATTTCTGGTTGACTATGTTATTAGCGGTGAACTTGACCGGATCTATGCAGAAACTGCTAATTAACCCAGCTTTGACTCACCCACTTAATGCCGTGGCAACCCATTTGTGAAAATGATGCGTTGGTGCATCCATCACAGACGAGAATTTGCCACCATCATATTGGCGGGA
>JAFMNI010000077.1:2576-8100 GCA_017859295.1 Candidatus Puniceispirillum sp.
GGATGGATAAAGGGCAAATGATAGGCTTCACAGTAATTTTCAACGGCAAGTTTCCAATTGCAATTGACCGTCAGGCTGAAGGATGAGTCTGGCCCACTATGATAGACGGGCTGATCAAATTCCTGCCAGCGCTCAATCAGATCGCTCGCATAGGTCTTGAATGGCGCGGCTTGTCCGCCAATATTCACAAAAATAATATCGCGCCATTGGTACGAGCGCACCTCGTTCAGCGGATAGTCGCAATGATTGACGGTATCATGCTCATGTACATCCGGCCCGCCAATATGCGGGGTTTTGCGAAGCTGGCCATTTAAATCATAAGCCCAAGCGTGATAGGGGCAGGTAATTGGCCCACGAAGTTGTTGTGCCTCGCTGACCAAAATCATGCCACGATGACGGCAAACATTTTCAAAGACTTTGATTTTATTATCCTGATTACGCACAAGCAATAGCGGTAAACCGGCAAATTCGATTGGCTTTACGCAGCCTGGTTTTGGTAAATCCTTGCCAAAGCCGATCGCCGCCCAATTGTCGCGGAATAGAGTGTTTTGCTCATGCTGATAAAGATCAGCGTCAACATAGCAACCATTCGGCAGGCCATTGGCTGTTTCAATTGGTGCTTTTACATTGGTAAGATCAAGCATTTCTGGTCTCCTCACCCTGACAAGGCCGATAAGGCGATAAATATTGCATTCCTATCCTGTTTCCACTCATAAGGGATTGTTTGTCTGTCTTGACTGCGGCATTTGGCGTCGCGTTTAAACTATGGAAAGTGAACTGATGTCATCCGCGCAAAACTTGTTTCGTCCTGAAAGCATCCATCAGCAATTGGATCAGCGGTTTTACCGGCCGGTTGAGGCAGCGCAATTCCCACAGCATCAGCTGCGTTATCGCAATCATGCGGCGGCCAAAAGTGTTGGGCTTGATGATTTGGATGACGCGTCATGGGTTCGGCATTTTGGCCATTTTCAGCCCTTGGATGGCAGTTTTCCCGCGCCATTGGCGCTTTGCTATCATGGTCATCAATTTGGCCATTATAATCCTGATTTGGGTGATGGGCGCGGATTTTTGTTTGCCCAGATCAGGGATCAGCAAGATCGCTTGATGGACCTTGGCACCAAAGGATCGGGGACAACGCCATTTTCACGATCTGCCGATGGCCGGTTAACGCTGAAAGGGGCGGTTCGCGAAATTCTGGCAACCGAAATGCTGACCGCGCTTGATGTCACGACGTCACAAAGCTTTTCGGTGATTGAAACGGGTGAACAGCTTGAGCGCAATGATGAGCCATCGCCAACGCGCTCGGCTGTTTTGGTGCGCCTGTCGCATAGTCATATCCGCATCGGCAGTTTTCAACGGCTTGCCTATATGGATGATATGGATGGTATTGAAATGCTGGCGCGGCATGTGGCGCGGCATTATTTTGGCGGGGTGGCCCAAACCGAATTGGTCAAAGATAATAACGGACTTGATGCCGATGCGCCTTTGGCCGAGCTTTTGCCCGCGCTGCTAAGTCATGTTGCCGCTGCCATTGCCGATACGGCGGGGCGCTGGCTGGCTGCCGGATTTGTGCATGGTGTTTTAAACACGGATAATTTCAACATAACCGGCGAAAGCTTTGATTACGGGCCATGGCGATTTTTACCAAGCTTTGAGCCGGGGCTGACCGCGGCCTATTTTGACCAGACCGGTCGCTATGCCTATGGGCGGCAATCAGATGCGGCGCTTTGGGCGGTGTGCCGGCTTGCCGATTGTTTTGTTAAGCTGGTGCCTCAAAAAGACCTTGAAGACAGGCTTGCCGCTTTTTATCCGCTGCTGGAGGCGCGGCTGGCAAAACAGATGCAATGGCGTTTGGGTGTTGTTTTTGACGAAGAAGATCCGGCGCGTGACGCCGCGCTGGCGCGTGATATCTTTGGTGCCGCAAAACAAAGCCAGTGCGGTTTTGATCAGATGTTTCACGATCTTTATGGCGGCAAAGCGCGGGTTGATGGCTATGATGATGATTGCTGGCGGCCGGTTCTTGAGGCGTTGCAGGCGGCAAAGCCGCGAAACCCGGCAGCGCTTGACCACCCGCATTTCCAATCGGCAAAAGCCGTGTCGATGACAATTGACGAGGTCGAGGCCATTTGGGCACCTATTGCGGCAAGCGATGATTGGTCATTACTATCTGATAAAATCGCTGCCATTCATCAGATGCGCCACGCCTATGGTGGTGACTCGGCAATGCCATTGCCAAGCATTATTGGCGGGACTGAAACCTAAATCTAAATATCTATATCTGGCTTGGTGTCATGCCGCGATTCATCACTTCGCGAAGCACAAAATTACTTTCCATGCGTAATACATGGGGCAAGGACGACAGATAGGTTGAATGGACGCGGCCGAAATCACTCACATCACGCGCCGCGACACGCAAAATATAGTCATTTTCGCCAGCAATTAGAAAACAGGCCAAAACCTGTGGAATATTGGCAACAGCAGCCTCAAATTCGGCCATCATTTCGGCCGATTGGCCATGCAAGGTGATATGCAGCAGAACAAGCACATCATGCCCCATTTTGGCAGCGTTCAAATCGGCGTGATAGCCGTTAATGACCCCGTTTTGCTCAAGCAGGGCAACGCGCCGCAAACAGGCCGATGGTGACAGGCCAACATGCGCGGCAAGATCAACATTCGAAATCCGCGCATTATCCTGCAATGCCGTTAAAATTGATCGATCAATCCGATCCATAGTGCCTCTCTTTTAACCTGGATTGGGTATATGAATAATATTGCGTCATTTTAATAAATATTCAAATAAAATGTGAAAATTACTGGATTGTTAACAAGATAAAGCAATGAAATAACCATGTATTTCGCATAACATGCAGTCATAAATCTGAATGTTGACCATGCTGCCATGGCGCAACAGGTTCAGGGCATGTTTTTTGACGATGCGGGCTGTCTCGATAGGGGCAGTGACAGTGCTATTCCGCATTATGGGGAGAATTGAAATGCTTGTAGGTGTTCCAAAGGAAATTAAAACGCGCGAATTTCGTGTTGGGCTTGTGCCAAGTTCGGTTGCCGAGCTTGTGAATCGTGGCCACCAGGTTCTTGTTGAAACCAATGCTGGTATTGGCATTGGTGCCAGTGATGATGAATATCGGGCGGCTGGTGCTGATATTGCGGCAACGGCTAGTGATGTTTTTGCCAAGGCAGATATGATCGTCAAAGTCAAAGAACCGCAGCCCGATGAATGGGTTCAGCTATCGCCAAACCAGATTCTATTTACCTATCTTCATCTTGCCGCCGATGCACCGCAGGCATATGGCCTCGCGAAATCTGGTTGTACCGCTATTGCCTATGAAACCATTACTGATGATCAGGGTGGTTTGCCTTTGCTGGCACCAATGAGCGAGGTTGCTGGCAGGCTTGCGGTTATCGAAGGGGCATCACATCTTAAAGCCAATGCTGGTGGTCGTGGTGTGCTAATTTCGGGTGTTCCGGGAACCGCGCCGGCTGATGTTTTGGTGATTGGCGGCGGTGTTGTCGGGGTGAATGCAGCGAAAATGGCCGTTGGTCTTGGCGCGCGCGTCACGGTTTTTGACCGGTCGGTGCCGCGGCTTCGTTATTTGTCCGATATTTTTGGCAATAGCATCACAACACGCTATTCAAGCAATGCGGTGATTGCCGAAGCCATAACATCTGCCGATATGGTTATAGGTGCTGTGTTGATTCCGGGGGCGGCTGCGCCAAAGCTGATTTCACGCGCGCAATTGGCAACGATGCGTCAAGGCGCTGTTCTTGTTGATGTGGCGATTGACCAAGGTGGTTGTTTTGAGACATCACGCGCCACAACACATGATGAGCCAACCTATATGGTTGATGGTATCGTTCATTATTGTGTTGCTAATATGCCGGGTTCGGTGCCGCGCACTTCATCCGAAGCGCTGAATAACGCAACCTTGCCGCATGTGCTGGCGTTGGCTGACAAGGGTGTTGCCGCGCTTGACGATAATCCGCATCTGTCAAATGGTTTGAATGTGGCTGGCGGCAAGATTGTCTATCAGGCGGTTCTAGATGCTATTGGAGAAGAGCTTTCTGCCTAGCGGCAAGACGTCAAATATTAAATGAAATGCACGATAAAGGGCGGCGCTTTGCCGCCCTTTATCGTGAAAAATGACATCAGAGCAGCCATTTATCCAGCTTGCCAATGATCTAGCTTTGCCCCTGCCGGAAACGATGTTGGTACATGGGCAAGCGCGATTCAGCATTGAAAAATGCCGCGTAATTGATCTGAATCAGCATGGTTTTTGCCAGATAAGGAACCGGCGACAGAAAAAACCGTGAATATCGGTAAAAAAGGGTTGACCAGCGCCGCACATTGGCAGATAAAGCGGCCTGTTCTGGTGCATCGCCAGAACGCCTTAGCACAAAACTTGTGCGGATTTAGGGGCCATAGCTCAGCTGGGAGAGCGCCTGCTTTGCAAGCAGGAGGTCGTCGGTTCGATCCCGTCTGGCTCCACCAAATCACTTTGAAATTTCACTACAGTTGACACCTGCCATGACAGGGTGCAGCGATCAGTCTGCTGTGCTATGCTGATGTTGGGACATTAGCCATTGGATGGTGCCTCAATCGAGCTGGTAAAATCATGCAAAGGGTTTGCCTTCAACAACGCTTTCAATTACTTCATTTGTTGCTAAACTGTGGTAGCGTTTATGGGTAAACATTGTCACAATATGGGAGATTGCTATGCAACTGGATATGAAACAGTCCGACGACTCCTATTCGATGGCCGCAAAAGAGCGGATGGCTATTGAGTTAGACGGGTTAGTTTGGCGTCTTAATGAAGTTGGATCTGCACTTGCGACACTTAATATTTTTCGACGCGCTGATATCGAGATTGAAGGCAAAAAACGCCGGCTAAACGATTTTGCCCAAGTCGATCTTGGTCCGGATCCGATGGCGGGTACATTTAAAGTCATTATTCATAACCCAGTTGCTATTCCGGGTGCCGTTGCTGTTCTCAAAGAGAATAAGTTTATCAATATTGATATGAGTTCGAAGCGGGAGCTGAAAGTTGTCAAGCCACGGTTAACGGCGCAACAGGAAGATGATTTGGAAACTGAAGTAAAGCGGGTTACTAAATCGTCGCTCTCCAAGCTGGCATCGATTAAATCGGACGCTTTACAACGAGTTCAGGCAGCAATTAAAGCTGAATACATAGAGCCAACAGAATCTAAGAAAGCGACATTACAACTTGATGATTTGATCCGTCAGGCTGGTACGCATGCCAGTATTCTGGGGCTGATTAGACGCAAACAATTAATCGGTGGTGGTTTGACCTTTGATGGACCAGAGGAAGAAGCCCTATACAAGCGGATTAATGACCGGGCTTATAAAGATGTATGGCAAGACATGCTATTGCCAAAAGTTGGAGAAAACGACGATGATGAGTAGCATCTTTTGACTGATGATAGCGCTGATCCCGCCGCGCCGGTTTCGGTGACCACCATAAAGCGTGGTGCGCCAGAACCGCAATCA
>JAFMNI010000078.1 GCA_017859295.1 Candidatus Puniceispirillum sp.
GCACGGCGTGATGGCAATAGAACAAGACCGCGCGCCAGCCTTTCGGGGCTGTCAGCCAGCTTTGCAATACCCACGGCCAATTCACGGGCAAACGGCATGCCGGCATCAATGCTGTAAACGGAAGGGCTTGTCATGTGCCAACTATAAAAGCAACAACATCGAAAGGCGAGACCCGTTTACCAAAAGCGGGTAATCTGGCCTAGAATTGATGTTGGCAAGCCCTTGCGAAGAGGCGCAAAACCTAGCCCGTTTTGGCGATAATGGCCGCCATTCGGGCGGCCCAATGCGGCGGCGCGGTAATATCGGCAAACCGGATACTGGAAGATGACTCGCCGCCATCATCACCATCGGCCATGTATAGATGGATTGAAAGATTGGTCTTTGGCAGCAGCTTTTTTAGTCGGTCCGGCCATTCGATCAAACAAACCGCATCGATAAACGCATCATCCAGCCCAAGCTGCATTGCGTCTTCAGGGCTTTCAATCCGGTAAAGATCGAGATGCCAAAGCGGCGTTCCATCCCCAAGCTCATAGGTTTGAACAAGCGTAAAGGTGGGGCTTGGCACATCGGTTTCAGCCGGATTTGCCGCCTGAATAATCGCCCGCGCCAATGCTGATTTGCCTGCACCAAGAGGCCCGCTTAATGAAATCACATCACCAGCCGCCAGCCCGTCAGCCAGCAACGAACCAAGGGTATCGGTTGCTGACAGATCGGGTAATTCTAATTGCAGAACGGGCATTGGTGATTAATAGCGATATTGTTCGCTCTTGAACGGTCCTTGCTGTTCAACGCCGATATAATCGGCCTGATCAGGACGAAGCGTGCTTAAGCTTGCGCCAACCTTGGCAAGATGGAGTGCTGCCACTTTTTCATCAAGATGACGCGGCAAGGTATAAACCTTGTTTTCATATTGATCACCACGCGACCAAAGCTCGATCTGCGCCAGAACTTGATTGGTAAATGACGCCGACATGACAAAAGACGGGTGTCCTGTTCCACATCCAAGATTGACCAACCGTCCCTTGGCAAGAAGGATCATCCGCTTGCCATTTGGAAATTCAATTTCATCAACCTGCGGCTTTACTTCTGACCAAGTGTAATTATTCAGCGAAGCAACATCGATTTCATTATCAAAATGGCCAATGTTACAGACGATCGCACGGTCTTTCATTTCACGCATATGGTCGATGGTGATGACATGACGATTACCGGTTGCGGTCACAAAGATATCAGCCTTCGGCGCTGCCTGTTCCATTGTGACAACTTCATAGCCTTCCATCGCGGCCTGCAACGCACAGATCGGATCGACCTCGGTTACCATGACCCGCGCACCACCTTGCCGAAGCGACGCTGCCGAGCCTTTGCCAACATCACCATAGCCAGCAACAACCGCAACCTTGCCAGCAAACATCACATCAGTGGCGCGGCGAATGCCATCAACCAATGACTCGCGACAGCCATAAAGATTGTCAAATTTCGATTTGGTAACCGAATCATTTACATTGATCGCTGGGAAAGGCAATCCGCCCATTTCAGCAAGCTGATAAAGCCGCAAAACGCCAGTGGTGGTTTCTTCGGAAACCCCTTTGAGCGCATCACGCTGGCGGGTGAACCAGCCCGGGCTGCTGGCAAGACGGCGATGCAATTGCGCTTTTAGATATTCTTCTTCTTCGGTTTCTGGCGTTGTCAGCACATCTTCGCCAGCTTCGGCACGCGCACCAAGAAGAATATACATGGTGGCATCACCACCATCATCAAGAATGAGATTGGCAGTCTGTTCATTCGGCCAATCAAAAGTACGATCAACATATTCCCAATATTCGGCCAATGTCTCGCCTTTGATGGCAAAGACCGGAACGCCTGATTGGGCAATTGCCGCAGCGGCATGATCTTGTGTTGAAAAGATATTGCAGCTCGACCAACGCACATCGGCACCAAGCGCAACAAGCGTTTCAATCAAAACCGCAGTTTGAACCGTCATATGAAGACAGCCAGCAATGCGCGCGCCAGCCAGCGGCTTGTCCGAACCGAACTCGTCACGAAGCGCCATCAGGCCGGGCATTTCGGTCTCGGCAATCGATAATTCCTTGCGACCCCAGTCAGCAAGTCCAATATCGGCAATCACATAATCCTGCGCCATAGTTCAATCCCATTTATATGTCAGTAAAAATCTCGCCATGTCATAGCAAATTAACACGCTCTTTTAAAGCGATAGATATGATCGCGTCAAAAAACACATTTAGATTGCGATGAGAGTGATGTTTGGTCAGGTCGATGCCTTGGCCAATTCACGATGTTCGAGGCGTACGGGGTGACCCTCAGCCTCAATCCAGCTAGCGATCTGCGCTGCGGCCCATACCGAACGATGCTTGCCACCCGTACAGCCAAAGGCCAGTGTTAAATGCGCCCGACCATCGCTGTTCATCCGGCTTAACATTAACGCCAACATCGATTTGACCTGATCAAGAACCGCGATTGCCATCTCATCTTTGGCCAGAAATTCCGCCACTTTGGAATCAAGGCCGGTTTGATCACGCAAACCATCATCCCAATGCGGGTTTTTGGCAAAGCGCATATCAAAAACCTGATCGGCGGTTTCGGGAAGGCCATGCCGGTAGGAAAATGACACGATATGCACCGGCATTGGCGGCGCCTTATCAAGCCCCAAAGTGCCAAGCAACGCACCACGCAAATCAGCTGGCGACAGACCACTGCTATCAATCACAATATCGGCCAAAGCTTCGACATCGGCCATGCGCGCCATATCAGTGCACACCGCAGCGTCAAGATCATAATCATGGCCAAGCGGGTGCTGGCGTCTTGTCGCATTATAGCGGCGCATCAAATCGGCATGGCCAGCACTGATAAAAACCATCTTAAAGCCATCGCCAAGGCGCTTTGCCAGATTTTTCACAAGCCGCGCCACCGCATCAGCCCCAAAACCGCTGGTACGCACATCAAGCCCAATGGCAATTGACCGGCCGCCCGTTTCAACCTCAAGCGCGATTAGCGGATCAACCAGCGCCAAAGGCAGATTATCAACCGCGGTAAAACCGTAATCTTCCAGAATTTTCAATGCCGTTGAATGTCCAGCACCAGACACACCAGTCACAAGAACAAGCTTTATTGACGAAATTGGGTTCAACATCACAACAGTCTACAACAGCAGAAAAGAAAAAACAGCCTCAGCTTTCCAATGGCAAAACAAGCCGGAAACACGCCCCGCCTTCAGGCCGGTTTTCTGCTGTTAATTGTCCGTTATGCGCATCGACAATCTGCCGCGCAATTGACAGGCCAAGCCCTGAATGTTCGCCAAACCCCTCGCCGCTAGGCCGTTCGGTATAAAACCGGTCAAACACCGTTTCCAACTTGGCATCAGGGATTCCCGGCCCATCATCAAGAATTTCCAGAACCGCATTTTTGCGGGTTGCATCAGCGGTCAGAATAAACTGTACCATGCCGCCTTTCGGGCTAAAGGAAATGGCATTGCTCAGCACATTATCAATCACCTGCACCATGCGGCTTTCATTCATCCGCACCATCACTGGCAGTGGCGGGTACTCAAATCGCAATTGATATTGGCTATGGGTTTGCGATCGCATCTGGATAAAATTATCAATCAAACTGGCCAAATCAACCGGATCACGATCTTGGCCGATAATTTCGGTGTCGACACGGCTTGCTTGTGAAATATCGGTAATCAATCGATCAAGCCGCTGCACATCCTGCAAGATGACATTCAGCAATTGTTTTTTTTGCGCCGCTGTTTTGGCGCGGCTAAAGGTTTCGGTGGCGCTTCGCAAGGATGAAAGCGGATTTTTGATTTCATGCGCCACATCGGCGGCAAAGGCCGCCGTCGCCTGAATCCGTTTTTGCAATTCATCGGTTAGATCAATCAATGAATCCGATAATTGACCAATTTCATCATTGCGATGTGGCAATCGCTGCAAGCGGCTCGACATATCAGCGCTTTGCCGCAATTTATCGGCGGCGGCTGCCAGACGCGAAATTGGCGTTGTGATTGACCGCGCCAGATAAAGGCTAAGCCCAAGCGTTACCAATAAAACCCCGACAAATAGCTGCAGGAATACGATATTCACATTGGCCAGTTCCTGTTCGATTTTGCCGCCACCAATCGAAACCATCAAGGCGCCGCGAACAAGGCGCACATCTTGTACCGGCACCGCCACCGACAACATCAAATTACCATCACGATCAATCCGCAAGGCACGGCGTGGCTCGCCCGACAAGGCGGCAATGACTTCGGCATATTGGCTGGCACGCTGGCGGCGGCGTTCGACATATGTTGGCAATTCATCAAAGGGGCTGAACCAGCCAGATGCTGCCGCCACCATATCATTTAGATTATTGCGGATTTTCCGCCGCCAGCCTTTGTTACGATGCCGCCGAATATCAACATTTGGCTGAAAGCCACTTTGCCGCGCCGTATCGGCAAGAAGCGATCCATTTGGCTGAAACACCCGCGCGCGTAGCGAGCTGCCAAGCCCGACAAGCGGGATAAGATGCGTCATGGTTTCTGGCGATAGCTGGCGGCGGGCAACGCGCCGGTCACGTTCAGCCTCGGCAAGCGCAAGCGAGCGCGCCAAGGTAAAGCCCTGACGCTCAAGCGCAACAAATTCTGACTGGATTAAAGTTGTTCGATATTGATCAAGCGACAATAGGCCAACAAGAAAAATCGCCAGCGGAAACAGCATAATCGCCATGATGCGCGCGGTAAGGCGGCTCATGCGGAATGGCGTCACAAGCCATCCACCCTTGCCACGAATCCAGCCCAGTAATCGACGCCATCGCGAAGTGTCTATAATTCCGCTCCCTGACTATAACCCACCATCAACATAAATATCATTAGGCACCATAAATATCATCAGGCCATTATGCCGCCTTCATCAGCATGGCGCGACCCTTATGATGAAGATGTTTTATATTTATAGCCAATTCCATAAAGCGTTTCGATCTGGTCAAAGTCGGAATCATGGGCGCGTAATTTGCGGCGCAGCCGTTTGATATGGCTGTCGATCGTGCGGTCATCCAGAAAAATACTCTCGCCATAGGCAGCGTCCATAAGCTGGTCACGGTTTTTCACCATGCCCGGGCGCGACGCCAACGCCTGCAAAATCAGAAATTCGGTGACGGTTAATTTAACTTCAGTACCGCGCCAGCTACATAAATGCCGGTCTGGATCCATCAGTAATTCACCAAGACGGATGATATTTGGACCAGATGTTTTCATTACCCCATCACTGGCACGCCGCAACACGGCACGGATACGCGCAAGCAGCAAACGCTGGGAAAATGGCTTGGTGATGTAATCATCTGCCCCCATGCCAAGCCCAAGTGCCTCGTCAAGCTCATCATCTTTGCTGGTCAGGAAAATCACCGGCATTTGCGACTGGCCTCGCACCTTTTGCAAAAGCTCCATGCCGTCCATGCGGGGCATCTTGATGTCAAAGACACCGAGATTGGCAGGCCTGCGGGCAAGCCCGACCAAAGCCGCCTCACCATCATGGTAACAATCGACCTCAAACCCCTCAGATTCGAGCGTCAAGGACACAGATGTCAGGATATTTTGATCATCATCAACAAGTGCAATACGGTCTGCCATTTTGGTCTCCCACTCCCACAAAATCTGAACTGGCAAAATCTGAACTGGCAAAATCTGAACTGGCAAAATCTGAACTGGCCCATCATATTCATGGCCCATCATATTTATGGCCCGTCATATTCATGGCCAGTTATGTCCATTGCCAGCGGATCATCACCATTGATTTTGACCTTGCGGGCAAATCAAGGCCAATATAGGGCAGAAAATCGGCATAATCAGGCCAGAATGACCTTAATGGGCGTCGGCCCAGCTATCGGCAATTCCCGCCTCGGCGACAATCGGCACCGCCAATGTTAAAACCGGATCTGCCGCATTTTCCATAACCGATGTAATCAACGCCTTTGTGGCCTCGGCTTCGGCTTCGGGGGCTTCAAAGATCAATTCATCATGCACCTGAAGAAGCATTGTTGCGCTTAATCCAGCCGCTTTTAACGCTGCGGGAATGCGGATCATCGCCCGTTTGATAATATCGGCAGCACTGCCTTGAATCGGCGCATTGATCGCTTGGCGTTCGGCAAAACCGCGCATCGCCTGATTACCACCCGAAAAGCCCGAAATATGAATGCGCCGCCCAAATAGCGTTTCGACAAACCCATCTTCGCGCGCCGAAACCTTGATCCGTTCCATATAATCCCTGATGCCCGGGAAATTTTTGAAATAGGCCGTGATATAGTCACTCGCCTCGCCGCGTGAAATGCCAAGCTGGCGCGCCAGTCCAAAGGCCGAAATACCGTAAATAATGCCAAAATTAATGGCCTTTGCGCGGCGTCTGGTTTCGCTATCCATCTGGTCAAGTGGCACGCCAAATACCTCGGATGCGGTTCGCGCATGAATATCAATGCCAGCGCGAAACGCCTCGATCATGGTGGTTTCCTGCGCCACATGCGCGACAAGCCGCAATTCGATTTGCGAATAGTCAGCCGAGATCAGTTTATGGCCATCTGCCGCGATAAAGGCGGTGCGGATTTGTCGGCCTTCGGCGGTTCGGATTGGAATATTTTGCACATTCGGGTCAGATGATGACAGGCGGCCAGTGCTGGCACCAACCATCGAAAATGAGGTATGAACCCGCCCTGTTGTGGCAAGGATTGACTCGACAAGCGCGTCAGCATAGGTCGATTTCAATTTTGCCAAATGCCGCCATTCAAGAACCTTGGCGGCAATTTCAACACCCGATGCGGCCAGATCTTCCAAAACATCTGCCGAAGTGGAAAAGGCACCCGTCTTGGCTTTTTTACCGCCTTCAAGCCCCATTTTTTCAAACAGGATTTCGCCAAGCTGTTTTGGTGAGGCAATATTGAATTCTTCACCGGCAAGCTGGTGAATCTCGCTTTGAAACACGGCCATGCGTTTGGCAAAATCATTCGACATGCGTGCCAGAATAGTCCGGTCAACGGTGATGCCACTTGCCTCCATTTCGGCAAGGATCGGAATAAGCGGACGTTCCAGCCTTTCATAAACTGACGCAACCTGTTCATCGCCAAGGCGCGGCTTGAATAACTGCCAAAGCCGAAGCGTGATATCAGCATCTTCAGCGGCGTAATCCAAGGCCGCCTCGGGCGCAAGCGTGCCAAAGGGAACCTGCTTTGCCCCCTTGCCGCACACATCGGAAAATTTAATCGTGTCATAATCCAGCCAATGTTTTGCCAGATGATCCATTGAATGGCCACCAACACGCCCGCCATCCAGAACATAGGAAAGACACATTGTATCATCAACTGGTGACAGCTTTATCCCGCCATTGCGCGGCCATAGCAGAATATGCGAATCATATTTCAGATTATGACCAATTTTCAAAATAGCCGGATCTTCAAATATTGGCCGCAACATCGCCATCGCCGTTTCAAAGCCGATTTGTTCATAGGCAACCGGTGCGTCAGCCGAAAAATCAAGACCGCCCTGCGCGTCACCAGTTTCCGCTGCCACCACGCCATGACGAAGCGGCACATAGCAAGCCTTGCCAGGTGCCAAGGCCATTGACACGCCAACCAAATCGGCCGCCGCCGCATTCAGGCCAGTTGTTTCTGTATCGACCGCCAGAAAACCTTGGGCTTTTGCCGCCGCCAAGAAGGCAGCAAGCCCGTCAACATGGGTAATAAGCTGGTAATCAACATCAACAGGCTGGCTCGCCCCCGTCACAGCGTCAGGCGCGGCAGCATGATCGGTTGATGGCGCAGGATCGGTTTTATCTGATGGTGACGGGCTGGAGGCCATCGACCGGACGGCACCGCCCAATTTTGCGCCATTCCCATTGGCATTTCCAGCATCGGCACCAATGCGGACAAGCAAGCGGTTG
>JAFMNI010000079.1:0-6229 GCA_017859295.1 Candidatus Puniceispirillum sp.
CGGATTACGGTTGATGACGCGCCTTTTATCATTCGTGATATGACGGTAAAAACCGGCGTCCGACCCCAGCAAAATGAAATATGCTTTCACAGCAATATTGATGAAACGGTTTTGCTGGACATAAAGCACCCGCTGCAATTGCGGGCTGGCGTACAATCACCCGATCTTCGCCCCTATATTGAGGTGCGCGACGGCTTGCTGGCCAAATTATCGCGGCCGGTCTATTACCAGCTTGCCGATTATGCCGAGGTCGGGCCAGATGGCCGGCTTGGCGTATGGAGCCATAATCAATTTTTTGCGTTAGAGGCCTGATGTCCCACTTGTCTGATAACCCAGCCATAGTGACCGACACCGCGTTGCAAATCACCCATCTGGATTTGCAACAGCGTCTTGGTTCCTGTTTGAATCCGCTTGCCGATATGGCGGCAATGGGGCTTGACGCGGCGCCAGTGCCTGATCGGCCGGCCGCAATTTTGGTTCCGCTGTTGCGATCGGCGGGTCATTGGCATGTTTTGATGACCAAGCGCGCCGAACATCTGGCGCATCATGCAGGACAGATCAGCTTTCCCGGTGGTAAGGTTGAACCTGATGATGACGGGCCAGTTTCGGCGGCGCTTCGTGAGGCTTTTGAAGAAGTGCGCCTGATGCCACAATCGGTTAGCATCGCTGGCGGGCTTGACGCGGTGCGTAGTCCGGCAGGGTTTATCGTCCAGCCTATTGTTGGTATTGTTGGCGGGGATGACGGTCTGGATGGTTTGGTGGCTGATCCGGCCGAAGTTGATTTAATTTTTACCCTTCCCCTGTCGCATGTCATCAATCCCGGCAATTTCCGTTTGGTACCGCGCGAAACCGACGGTCGGCGCAATGATTATTGGGTTGTTGATCATGATGATCATCTGATTTGGGGGCTTTCGGCGCGCGTGTTGAACGATCTTCATCGGCGCATCGGCAAGGCCGTTTGATCTTGCCGCACGCAAACCCCATATCTAAATCGATAGGGCGATAAGCTAATCGCCAAAATGGTGACACGGAATAGAAACAACATTGGAGTGGATTTAAGATGCGAGCCTTATTGGTAATTTTGTCCGCCCTTGGTGCGGCATTTCTGGTTATGGGATATGTACGAAACTGGCAGATGCGAAAGGCCATCAAAACCGGCAAGCCAGTTGAAGCGATCAGTAATAATTACATCTTAGGGGCGCTTGTCGGATTCGTCGTGTTTGCGCTTGGCGTCTGGTGGTTGGAATCAGATAGCGCACCGGCAAATGCAACCTATTCGCCTGCTAAAATTGAAAATGGAACAGTAACCGGGGGCGGTTTTGAGCAGCCCAAGTGACGATGATTTTGGCGGCTTGCCCGCTTGGGCGCAACGGCCGCTTGTCATGCAGATTTTTGCCCAAGCGCAGGCGCTTGGTGGCGAGGCGCGCATTGTTGGTGGGGCGGTTCGTGATTGGCTTGCCAATCATCCGGTTGGTGATATTGATATGGCGATTAATTTGCCAATCGAAACTGTGGCAAGTCATATGGTGGCTTGCGACATGCGCGTTGTTGAAACCGGCCTGAAACATGGCACAATCACGCTGTATGACGATGATGATCAAATCGAATTAACCCAAACACGCGTCGATCTGGAAACCGATGGGCGTCATGCAATTGTGGCGCATGATCAGGATTGGGCGCGTGATGCGGCGCGGCGCGATTTCACCATCAATGCCTTATATCTTGATAAATCTGGCGGCATTTTTGATCCGCTTGACGGCAAGGCCGATTTGCAGGCTGGCCGGTTGCGCTTTGCTGGTGATGCTGGCCTGCGGGTGCAAGAAGATGCTTTACGCATGATTCGCTATTGCCGGTTTTTGCCGCGCTTTGCGGCAATGGGAATTGACCCGCAAGCCGAAATGGCGTTGCGCGAACATGCCAGCCTATGCGCTGGCCTGTCTGGTGAGCGTGTGGCCAATGAAATGCGGCGCATTATGGTTGGTGGCCGCCTCAAAGATGTCATTGGTTTGATGCAAGACAGTAAAATTGACCAAGCTGCACTTGGCCTATCGCTTGATCCATCACGATTGGCAAATGATGATGACATCGGGTCAATGATTGCCGGTCTTGGTGAGAATGTTGATTTTGCGTGGCTGGTCAATTTGGCTGTGGCCATGCCGTCTGGATCAGCCGCGCTTTTGGCAAAGCGGCTGCGGCTAAGCCGCGCTGAAGAACGTTGTCTTACCCGGCTTGATCGTGGACTTGGCGAAGATGACATGACGATGTTAAGCGGCGCAAGATGGCGGCAAGCTGTCTATTATCTTGGCGATATGGCGGCGTTGCTTTTCGCCGTTCAATCATGGCGCAATGGCCAAGTGCTAGATGCGTCGCGCCTTGCCGAATTCACCGCATGGACGCCGCCACAAAACCCAATCTGCGGGGCAGACTTATTGTCGCACGGCGTTGACAATGGCCCGGGTCTGGGTCAGATGTTAAAGGACGCCGAACATAGGTGGGTGACGTCAAATTTCACACTTGGAAAGGCGGCGCTGCTGGAATGGCTTTTTGGGAATTAGGTAAGGGTAATCATGGCCGCAATAGCAAGCCAATCCACGCCATCAATCGCGCAAAAAAAGACCGACGCAAGTGACTGGTTTCGAACACTTCGCGATGAGATTTGCGCGGTTTTTGAAGCGATTGAAGATGCCGGCCGGGATGATGATCGTCCGGCTGGCCGTTTTGCGCGCAAGAACTGGCAGCGCGATGGCGGCGGCGGCGGCGAGATCAGCCTTATGCATGGCCGTGTGTTTGAAAAGGTTGGGGTGAATATCTCGACTGTTTTTGGCACATTTTCAGATGATTTTAAAGGCCAGATCAGCGGTGCCGAAGATGATGGCAGGTTCTGGGCGTCCGGCATTTCATTGGTGGCGCATATGCGTAATCCGCATGTACCGGCTGCCCACATGAATACAAGATTTATCGCGACTTCGAAAAACTGGTTTGGCGGTGGTGGCGATTTGACCCCGCTTTTACCCGATGCGGCGGCGGGTGCTGAATTTCATGCAGCGTTAAAAGCCGCCTGTGACAGCCATGATCCTGATTATTATCCAAAATATAAAAAATGGTGTGATGAATATTTCTATTTACCCCATCGTGACGAGCCGCGCGGGGCGGGCGGAATTTTCTATGATAATTTGAACAGCGGCGATTGGGCCAAGGATTTTGCCTTTACCCGCGATGTGGGAACCGCTTTTAAAAATGGCTATGCCGAGATTGTCAAAAGCCGCATGGATTTACCCTGGACTGACGACGATCGTCATGCCCAGCTTGTGCGCCGCGGCCGTTATGTCGAATTTAATTTGCTCTATGACCGTGGCACGTTATTCGGTTTGAAAACCGGTGGAAATATCGAAGCGATTTTGATGAGTTTGCCGCCTGAAGTGCGCTGGCCGTGATGGTTTTGACGTTTGGAATCATGAGACTGGCTAATTTTCGGCAAATTTTGCGCGAAACATGCAAAATTAGGGTAGGAAAACAGGGCGCGACCATGCTAGGAAATCTGCAACAAATTTTGCCAGCCGGCATGTTTGATCTAGCAAGACCGAAACGAGTTTTGTTCATGTCGAATAACATGTTCGGAAAACAGCGTTAAAGAGGACAAGATGGCCAAATCGGATACAAACAAAAACCCCGCTAAAGGTGATGTTCAAGAACCGGGACGTCGCGATTTTATCGTTGTGGCGACCTATGCGATGGCAGGCCTTGGTGCCGCTGCAGTTGCTTGGCCACTGATTGATCAGTTGAACCCAGCTGCCGATACTTTGGCGCTTGCCAATATCGAAGTTGATATTTCGAAAATCGCTGTTGGCCAGTCGATCACTGTGAAATGGCGCGGCAAGCCGGTGTTTATCCGCCATCGTACCGCTGATGAAATCGCCCGTGCTAATGACACGAACCTCGATGATTTGCGTGACCCGCAAGTTGATACAGCGCGCGCTGAAAAGCCTGAATATCTGGTTCTGGTTGGTGTTTGTACGCATCTTGGTTGCGTTCCACTTGGTCAGAAAACCGGTGAGGTGCGTGGTGACTATGATGGGTGGTTCTGCCCCTGTCATGGATCGCATTACGATACATCAGGCCGGATTCGCAAAGGCCCTGCGCCGACAAATCTAGAAGTCCCGCCTTATAGTTTCCTATCCGACTCGGTCGTCCGTATCGGCTAATTATTTATCTAATCACTGAAAATCAAAGGTGCAAAAACGATGTCTGCCACTCAGTTTAAAAGCCCGGTAGTACGATGGATTGATCATCGGCTGCCTGTTTTTTCAATGTTGCATCATACAGCGCATGATTATCCAACGCCCAAAAACCTCAACTACATGTGGAATTTTGGCAGCCTTGCAGGCCTATCGCTGGCCATCATGATTGTGACAGGTATTGTGCTTGCCATGAGCTATACGGCTCATGTTGATTACGCATTCGACTCAGTCGAACGGATCATGCGCGATGTGAACCATGGATGGATGATTCGCTATATCCACATGAATACGGCGAGCTTCTTCTTCATTGTCGTTTACCTGCATATGTTCAGGGGGCTTTATTATGGCTCCTACAAAGCACCGCGTGAATTGCTGTGGATGCTTGGTGTGGTTATTTTCCTGCTGATGATGGCAACTGCGTTCATGGGCTATGTTCTACCTTGGGGTCAGATGAGCTTTTGGGGTGCGACCGTTATCACCAACCTGTTCTCGGCCATTCCTTATGTCGGTGAAAGCATCGTTACCTTGTTGTGGGGTGGCTTTTCGGTTGATAACGCAACATTGAACCGGTTCTTCTCCTTGCATTATTTGATGCCATTTATCATTGCCGGTGTTGTGGTTCTGCATATTGTTGCCTTGCACAGATTTGGATCAAACAATCCAATCGGCATTGATACAAAAGGCCCGCAAGACACGATTTCATTCCACCCTTATTACACAATCAAAGACGTGTTCGGCATTGCGGTATTCTTGCTTTTGCTGGCGATGGCTGTGTTTTTCTTCCCGAATGCAATGGGTCATCCAGACAATTATATTCCGGCGGATGCCTTGCAGACTCCGGCGCATATCGTTCCTGAATGGTACTTCTTGCCCTTCTATGCGATCTTGCGGGCGGTGCCTGACAAGCTTGGCGGTGTGTTGTTGATGTTTGGTGCGATTGCCGTTCTGTTTGTCCTGCCGTGGCTTGACAGATCACCTGTTCGCTCGGCACGGTTCCGGCCTTTGTTCCGTATTTTCTTCTGGCTGTTCTTCGTCAATGCCATCGCCCTTGGCTATCTTGGTGGCAAGCCTGCTGAAGGAATCTACGTCATTTTGTCTCGCGTTGCGACGGCTTGGTACTTCCTGCATTTCCTAGCCATCTTGCCGCTGTTGAGCATGTTTGAAACAACCAAACCTTTGCCGAAATCGATTTCGGAACCGGTGCTTGGATCATCGGGGAGGACAGCCTAATGTTGAAACGTCTTTTTATAGCATTGTTTGCCGTGACTTTGGCAGGCCCAGCGATGGCCGCTGGTGGCGATGTTGAATTGCAAAAGCGCGACTGGAGCTTTTCTGGCCCGTTCGGTACTTTTGACAAAGCCGCCATGCAGCGTGGATTTCAGGCCTATCGTGAAGTCTGTGCTGGCTGTCATGGCATGAAGCTGATTGCATTCCGCAATTTCGCCGATCTTGGTTATAACAATGACGAGATCAAGGCGATTGCCGCCGAATATGAAGTGCAGGACGGCCCGAATGACGATGGCGAAATGTTTATGCGTCCGGGTATCGCTGCCGACCGTATTCCATCACCATATGCCAACGACAATGCCGCCCGTGCGAGCAATAACGGTGCCTTGCCACCCGATTTGTCACTGATTGCCAAGGCGCGTGGTAATGGCCCAGATTATCTGTTCAGCCTTCTTGCCGGTTATAAAGATGCACCTGAAGGCATGACAGTGCCAGACGGCATGTATTACAACGCGGCTTATCCCGGCCATCTGATTGCGATGCCCCAGCCACTGTATGGCGAAGATGTGACCTACAGCGGTGATGCTGATGATTCGATTGAGGGTATTTCCAGCGATCTGGTGCAGTTCTTGATGTGGGCTGCCGAGCCAAAGATGGAAGTCCGCAAACGCATTGGCGTGGCTGCGGTGTTCTTTCTTGGCATCTTTGTGGTGGTGTCATATATGGCAAAACGCCGCGTATGGGCTGACGTCCATTAAGCGACA
>JAFMNI010000079.1:6578-7892 GCA_017859295.1 Candidatus Puniceispirillum sp.
CCGTTTTCGCCCTTACAGGCCAGATAATCGGCATAGGCGATCGTTTCCGCCCGAATAAAGCCCCGTTGGAAATCAGTATGGATTGCGCCTGCTGCTTGTGGTGCGCTTGCGCCTTTGGCAACAGTCCATGCGCGTGCCTCTTTTGGGCCAACGGTAAAAAAGGTCAAAAGATCAAGCAAGCTGTAACCAGCACGAATAAGCCGCGCCAATCCGGCTTCTTCAAGCCCAAGCTCGCCCAGAAATTCGGTCTTGTCAGCCTCGTCAAGCTGGGCGATTTCAGACTCAATCGCGGCTGAGACAATCACATAGGCGGCGCCTTCGGCAGCGGCCTTGTCGGCAACAAGCTGGCAATAGGCATTGCCGGTTGCTGCATCGCTTTCGGCAACGTTACAGACATAGAGAACCGGCTTTGCGGTCAATAGCTGTAAATGGGGAAGGCGGGCGGCCTCGTCGTCGGTCAGGCCGGGGGTGCTGCGGGCAGGCTGGCCATCTGATAGATGGGGAAAGATCTTTTCCATAAGAGCCAGATCGGCCTTTGAATCCTTGTCACCGCCGCGTGATTTTTTCACCAGCGCGGTCATCCGGCGCTCAAGCGAATCAATATCGGCAAGCATCAATTCGGTTTCAACAGTGGCAGCATCGCGAACCGGATCAACATCGCCATCAACATGCGTGATTTCGCCATCTTCAAAACAGCGCAAAACATGGGCAATCGCATCAACCTCGCGGATATTGCCAAGAAATTGATTGCCAAGCCCTTCGCCTTTGGATGCGCCGCGAACAAGGCCGGCAATATCAACAAATTCGAGATGGGTTGGAATGACGGTTTTCGAATTTGCAAGCTCGGCCAATGCGGTAAGCCGGATATCTGGCACCGCAACGCGTCCAGTATTTGGCTCGATTGTACAGAACGGATAATTGGCCGCTTCGGCCGCTGCTGTTTGGGTCAAAGCGTTGAACAGGGTTGATTTTCCCACATTTGGCAGGCCAACAATGCCACAATTAAATCCCATATCTGGTAAATCCTGTCTTTGGTTAATTTTGTTTTGATCCGGCGCTAGCGGGTTTGTCTTTGCCGTTATCGCCTTTTGGCTGGGGTGCCGGTGCCAGATAGGAAACGCGACTCATAAAGCCACCATCATCATGTGCAACAAGCCGGTCGGCTTCATCTGCCATTGCATCTAAAAGCGCTGGCAGCCAGCCCGTTTGTTCATCACGGCCGAAATCGGCTAAAACCCATGATTTGACATCCATCGCCTCATGCGGGGGGCGGCCAATGCCAATTCTGACGCGCCAATAATCAACACCGATATG
>JAFMNI010000080.1 GCA_017859295.1 Candidatus Puniceispirillum sp.
CATCCATAACCGAATGATTGATCGTAATGCCCGGATTGCGTAACACCAGATGATAGCCACGCTCGGCCTCCAGCGGCAGCTTAATGCCAAATCGTGCCAGCAATTGACATGACCAAACGCCTGCTGCCAACACGATTTTTTTGGCCGTGAATACGCCCTGATCAGTGACAAGCTGGCAACCACTACCCTGATCGGGGTGGATTTCGTGAACCTTTGTTTGAATGTGACTGGCGCCTTTTGCCAATGCCTTTTCCGCCAATGCAATGCCAATCCCCGCAGGATCACTTGCACGCCCCTGCTGTTTGATCAGAATGGCAGCCTCAAAATCATCGGCAATATGCGGTTCGATTTCCTGTAAGGCGTGCTTGTCAATCAGTTCGATTGGTACCTGACGTGATTGGCGCAATTGCCAACCAAGATGGTCAAGCGACGCCGCTTTTGGATTTCGATAGACATGTACATACATGGAATCGCGAACAAGCTGTTCTTGTCCGGTTCCGGCAAGCCGCTTTTTATAGGCGGCAACACTACCCCTGCTCAAACGGAACAGACCATCGGCAACCGGATCAATCCGTTCGGATCGTCCTGCCGCCAGAAATCGTAAAACCCATGGCATTAATTTTGGCAAATACCCAAGGCGGATCGAAACCGGCCCTTCAGGGTCGATCAACCAGCGCGGAACCTGTTTCCACAAGCCCGGCATTGATTGCGGAACACAGGTCCAAGGCGAGATTACGCCGGCATTGCCGTAGCTGGTTTTGCTACACACCGGCGCAGGGTCAAAAATCGTAACCTTCATGCCGCGTTCAGCAAGTTCAAGCGCGGTGCAAACCCCAATGATGCCGGCCCCAATAACAGCAACATCAATCCGGCTTTGCGGCAGTGTCATTTGTCCTGCTCCCCTTCATGCCGATCGCCGCGTGATGATGGCGCCGATATCACCAAAAAGCGGATTTCTTCGTCGGTTTGATTAACAATTGCATGACGGGTTTTAGGCGGGATATGCAATGCCATGCCGGTGTCAATCTTGACAGTCTGACCCTCAGCAAACTGCATCACCGCACGCCCCGCCAGCATGTAGAAACATTGCGCTGCTTGATTATGATAGTGATGTTTTTCGCCGCAGCCAGATGCCAAGGTTTCTTCAATCACAAGCAGACCCTCGGTCTCGACAAGTGGCCAGCCAACTCCGCCATCACCCCATTGATAAGCGGTTTGCGTATCGCGCGATGCCGGATGCATCAGGTCACTCCTGGTTGCGACTCCCGGATAAAATAGCGTGCATAAATTTGCCACACCAAAACCGGCGATGCAAAGATGAGTGAATAAAGAGCCGCAGTCGCGCTTGGCGAGACCAAAAGCAAACCAGCTAATGCAAATACGACACGGCTTGGCCCATTCATTGAAACAAGAAAATAACCTGCGACCGATGCGGAAATCATAAACACACCCAAAGCACATGTAATGGTTGTCTGGAAAAATTCGGCATAGGTGAAATAATCATCAAGAACAATCAACATTGCCGGTGAATAGACAAACACCATTGGTACCAACAGCTTGCCAATCCCAAGTGAAAAGGCCGACAGCCCAGTTTTGAACGGGTTCGCACCAGCAATACCAGCCGCCGCATAGGCCGAGGCGCAAACTGGAGGTGTTATCTCAGAAATCACCCCGTAATATAAAACGAACAGATGCGCTGCAAGCGGCGGAACACCGAGCCCAGCAAGCGCTGGCTGAGCCACAGTTGCCAACATCACATAAAGCGCGGTTGTTGGGAGGCCTGCGCCCATAAGGATACAAGTGACCGCAATCAACACGAGCGAAATAAACAGGGTGATATCATCCAATGAGAAATCAATCAGCGGAATATAACTGAACCAACCTTGAACCGCTTCGCCCATGCCAAGCGCACTATTGGTCACCATAAACCCCAAACGGAAACCAAGGCCAGTGGCATTCACCACGCCAACAACTATGCCAATCGCCGCACAAACCGCGCCAACCGACAAGGCGTATTTCACACCTTGCGATGCACCTGCCAGCAAATCACCAACCCCTATACGGTGATTAGGATTGATAAAACCGACAATCAAGATAGCGGTAATACCCCAAAACGCTGCCATATGAGGTGAATAGCCAGAAAATAACACATAAATCAGCACTACAAGCGGGATAGCTGTCATCCAACCTTGCTTAAGCACTGCCAAGAATTGAGGTATTTGGTCAGAATTAAGGCCTTTCAGACCTAACTTTTTGGCTTTGAAATGGACAATCGACATAACCCCAATGTAGTGCATCGCTGCGGGCACCGCTGCTGCAATCACCACTGTAGTGTATGAAATTTCAAGAAACTCAGCCAAGACAAAAGCCGCAGCACCCATAATGGGCGGCGTGATTTGTCCACCAGCACTTGCAGCAGCTTCCACGCCACCTGCGAAATGTCCGGGATAACCACTTTTTTTCATATTAGGAATGGTCAGCGAACCAGTTGACACGGTATTGGCAATTGACGATCCCGAGATGGTGCCAAACAAGGCTGAAGACACAACCGAAACCTTTGCCAGCCCACCTGTATATCTGCCTGCAGCAACAGTAGCCAAGTCAACGAAGAATTGCCCAAGGCCAATGCGTTGAGCTAAAACGCCAAACAGTACAAAGTGGAACACCACTGTCGAGACAATCCACAAAGTAACTCCGTATATTCCGAGATCAGGGAAATACATGTTATTGACAAAAAGTGACCAGCTCAGACCAGGATGCTTCATGATTTGAATGGGAATTGATTGCCCAAATATCGCATAAGCAGTAAATAACAGAATAATGATGGGAACGATTATGCCAATCGTGCGACGCACCGCTTCAAGCAGCACGAAAATCAAAACAGTTCCAAAAAACACGTCAATTGGCAGGGGAACACCCATGCGCAAGACTTGTTCAGGCACCACTAAGCTTAACCCCAAAAAATTGAACTCAAACCCATACCAGCTAAAGCCGACATAAAGCGATGCTGTCACGCCAGCAATCATTAACAGCCAATCATAGATCGGCACCCCAGCAAAACTCCACCAGGGCTGCGCATCTAGTGGACTTGATTGGGCTCGTTTGAACGCAGGAAAAGAGATAAAAATTAAAATAAGAACGCCGGACATATGAGCACCCATATGCCAATAGTCAACCGGTACGCCAATGCCAGAGGTAATGTAATGGTAGAGAGCAAAAATTATGCTAAATGAAAAAACAAATTTTGATAGCCATTCACTTATTGGCCGCGTTGTAAGAGAGTCATCGTACTTGCTCTCAAGCGAGAGGGCGCGCTCAAGACTGAATTTTTCCATGACTTTCTTCCCCTGATTGAGCTGCAGTTTTTAATAAATGTATCTGTTAGGGCGGCACACGACCGCCCTAACAAAGAATGTGAGATTACATTAAGCCAGCTTCTTTATAGAAGCGCTCGGCACCAGGATGTAATGGAATCAAAACACCTTTCAAAGCTGTTGACGGTTGAATAGCCTTGCCTTTCGGATGGCCTTTATCAAGCAGCTTACGAGTGTTCTTGTTCCACAATGCTTTTGTGATGTCATAGATAAGGTCAGCAGGCTGATCAATTGATGTGATGAGCTGCCCATTCACCGCTACAGTGCTGACGTTATAACCGATATTTTCATAAACACCGGCCTCAATGACGTCTTCAACATAGTAAGGGATGATCTTATTGATGGCCTTCTGCTCATCAGCTGAGAAGCTGTAAAGATCAAAGCCCTTGGTTGAACCAAGCTGAATCAAAGATGAGAGCGGAGTACCAGCAGCATAGAAGAATGCATCAATCTGGCCATCAGCGAGACGCTGGGCGCTTTGTCCAACATTCAACTCATACTCATCGGCTTTAATGTCATAATGCTTCAGGATCATACGAACAGATACCTGCGTTCCAGAACCCGCGGCAGCGACGCCAACCTTCATACCATTGAGGTCTTTCAGGCTGTTCAGCTTTGTACCCTTTTTCAACACCAAATGCATGCTTTCTGGATAGAGATTTGCAATGACGCGGATTTTATCTTTTTTATTGTTCACAAACTTGCCTTCGCCCTTATAGCTCTGAACAACAGTTTGCGCCCCTGCCAGACCGGCATCAAGCGAGCCTGCCTGAATCGCATTAGCGTTGAAGACTGATGCAGTTGTTGAAACAGCAATCGCGACTAGGCCAGGAACACCGCAGCTACCGCCTTTGTCACAAGGGCGCGAACCTGGGGGGTTTGAAATTGCGTTCGCAATCAAGCCACCAATCGGGTAATAAGTACCACCAGTTCCACCGGTGCCAATACGAAAAAATTTCATGTCTTGAGCCTGAGCAACACTGCCCATTGCAAGCAATGAAACCAGAGCTGTTGCAAACAGCTTGCTTAAATATTTCATGGGTTCCTCCACTATCGTTACGTAAATTAGTAAAGCAGTTGCAGCCAATTGCCTTTACAGCCTTTTTTCAGCCAAACGCTTCGCCAAACAAATAAAGGAAAATGCCTTGACCCAAGGGATCTTTTTGTAGATCAAGGTTTCCTTATTTGCCCATTTTTGGCATCATTCAACATGATGACATTGGCACTACTTTAGTGTGAGATTTTCCATTAAGACAAATTATAAATTATTCTAATACCATAAATAATTCTTATGGGTTATCATATGATATCAAGCAAAAAACAAAAGGCAGAAAATGATTAGTCTATGGCAGATGACCGTCATTTGCGAAATCATGAAGACTGGGTCAATTTCTGCCGCAGCACGGCATTTAGGGCGCACACAACCAGCCTTGAGCGCAACCGTCAAAGAGCTTGAAAGAACCATGAATTGCCGGTTATTCGAGCGCCAGAAGAATCGTTTAATTCCTGTTCCTGAGGCTTTTTTTCTGCTCGACAGAGCAACTGAAATTTTGGATCAGGTTAATGATCTGAAACAATTATTGAAATCGGGTGGCGAGGCAAGCCCAATAAAAATAAATGTCAGTTCAATGCCCGTCTTCGGGGATCATTTCTTGCCGGGCATCATTGCCGAATTCTCGAAAAAACACCCAAAGGCCAATTTTCAAGTTGCGGTTCAAGGATCGCCTGAAGTCATTTCAAGCATGGAAACACAGCGATTCGATGTTGGCCTCGCCGAGCGCGGCAAGGAAAGTGATTTAATTCACTGTCGGCGTTTTAATGTTGATTGCGTTTGCGCCTTACAAAAGGGGGATCCGCTTCTGGCAAAATCGGTGATCGAGCCAGCAGATTTGACAGGCCGCCCCTGCGCCAGCTTTTTACCCGACCATCATATTGCCAAGGCGCTAAAAGCGGCTTTTGACAAAGCTGGGGTCGATTTCGATCCAAAATTCCAGATGCAGAATGGCGCCGCCCAATATGAAATTATCGGATCAGGCGCGGGCTTTGGCGTCTTTAGCCCGTTAAATGCATGGATTCATCGCCGTCTTTGGTCAAATAATAACGATATTGCCTTTCGCCGATTTGCGCCAAAGATCACCTATCAGTTTTCGATTATCACGCCAAAGCGCCGCCCGCTATCGCGTGCAGCAATGGCCTTTGAGCGCGCACTTGAGGCGGCTGTTATCAAGATGCTTGACGAAGCGCAAAGCCATATTGATGACACCCCAATCCGGCGAGCATGATCAAACCAATGCCGAGTTAAATAAGGTGGAGTTAAATCAGGCGAGGTTGCGCGTCATTGATTTTGCGGCGCGGCCTTTTTGGAGCCGGTTTGCGGCTTCCTAATTTTTGATAGACAACACGCGCCATCTCCTTGAATTGATCGCTTTTCCGGACGGCATAAATGCGATCACGCGCCGCGCGCATGGCCGCTGCATTCTCGACAATGGGCAGCGGGTAATCACGACCAATGACCCAGCCCATCGCCGCAGCCTCGACCGGCGGCATGGCCTGCGGCTGATGAATCCATTGTGGTGGCAAATGCGCCAGTTCAGGCACCCAGCGGCGGATAAATTGCCCGTCAGGATCATGATCAATCGATTGTTTGACCGGATTATAGATGCGGATTGTGTTGATGCCAGTCACCCCCGATTGCATCTGAAACTGGCTGTAATGAATGCCAGCTTCATAATCGGTAAATAATTGCGCCAGATAGGGCGCGGTTAACCGCCAATCGAGCCATAGATGATAGCTGGCAAAACTGACCAGCATTGCCCGCATCCGAAAAGTAATCCAGCCTTGATGATTCAACGAACGCATGCAGGCATCAATCATCGGATAGCCGGTTTGCCCTGCTTTCCATGCAGCTAGATAGGCCGCTTTGCGACTGGCATCTTCATCTGTATCATTACGAACCGTTTCATAAAGCGGGTGCATTGCTGCCCATTCAATATCTGGCTGGTCTTCAAGCTTTTGCATGAAATGACAGCGCCAAGCCAGCCGCGACATCACCGCACGGCAACCGCGGCGCTTGGCTGTGGTGATATTATTTTCCGGATTGCCTAGATAATTGCTGATGCTGGCCTCTACCTCACGCGATGACATCGTTCCCCATGCTAGATGTGGCGATAATCGCATTGATGTATCCGGCCCTTGTGATGGCGAGGCTAGATTCTTGATATAGAATTGACTTCGATCTCGCAAAAATGAGGTAAGCAGGGCAATGGCCGCTTTGCGCCCACCCGTTTGCACATGCGGCTGGGTGGCAGTTTTGCCACTTGCTGGCAATTGGTCGAGAGCCGCCCCAAAAAGCGGGTCATCTTTTTGCGGGATCGCCTCGCTTTGCAGCAGGGGCAAGGCTGGCAGGCTGGCTGGGCGTGGAATCCGGTTTGTCTGCATGCGTTGATGGCGTATCGCCGCCCAATCATTACGGTTTTTCAACCGGCGAACAACACCATTTGCCGGTGATTCCCGAAATGGTATTTTCGCCCGCTGGCAATAGGCATGCATTTTTCGATCACGCGCATAGGTCCACGCATCGCCGGTTTCTTCATGCGCATAGATCGCCTGAATTTGCACATGGCGCGACAGCTCATCCAGCACGTCAGTTACCTCGCCAATGCGCAAAATCAACCGCTGCCCAAGCGCTGCAAGGCTGGCATCCAGCTCGTGAAGACAGTCATTCACAAAACACCAATGCCGCCTTGATGACGTTGGCAATCGCCAATAATCCGGCTCGACGACAAAAAGCGGCAAAACGAAATCAGCGTCACACACCGCATTGGCCAGCGGCGCATGGTCAAACACACGAAGGTCACGTTTGAACCAGACAATGATCACTTTGGGCTGCATGGCTGGATATTAGCACTAACGCATGAGGGCTTTCAATTGATCTGGCATTGCCACTGCAAAGATTATGTCAGCTTGTCCGATCACCCGATCAAATTCGCCTTTACCTTCTGGTTTTCTGTGGTTAAATCTGTTTCACCTTCCGTTTTGAAAGCAATCTGTCATGACCAAAATTTCTGCTGAACTTCTTGAAAATATTCGCGGCCAATTTGCCCAGATTGATAGCTGTCCGGTTCAAGGGCCACGCGTTTTCTTTGAAAATGCGGGCGGCGCCCTGACGCTTAGCAAGATCGTTGACACATCGGCAAAATATGCAGCGATCCCCGATAATCAGGGTCGTGACAATCCGGGCTCGCATGAGCTGGTTCGCGTAATTGACAAGGCCAAACAAGATTTGCGCGCTTTTATGAATGCGCCAAAGGGGCAGTTTTTTGTTGGCGAAAGCGGTACTGAACTGATTTTCCG
>JAFMNI010000081.1 GCA_017859295.1 Candidatus Puniceispirillum sp.
TTTGGCATCCCGTAGGGGATTCGAACCCCTGTTGCCGCCGTGAAAGGGCGGTGTCCTAGGCCTCTAGACGAACGGGACATCTTTAAAAGCAAAGCCAATGACGCTTGTATTAGTCAAAACCGCCGACCAAATCAAGCCGCTTTTATCATCAATTTGTGTTTTTCCGCAAAACAGGCAAAACCGGGGTGAAATTCGAGGCCTAGCGCGCAAATGCAAGTGGCGGAACGGCGACATCATCAATTTCAAACTGCATGGCATTGCCGCCACGAAACCGGTCGCGCCGCACCCGACCAAGAATATGCAAATAGTGGCCATCGCGGGCATCGGCTACTGCCTGCCCAAGCGGCGTACCGCCTGCCTGAAACGCAATTGCATTTAAGGTACCGCTGCCATCATCTAGCCGGCAGGATAAATGCGCCCCCGCCTCGCCCACAAATTTTGCCGATTTGATTCGGCAATCGGGAATGACAAATCGCGGCTCTGGATTACCACTGCCAAACGGGCCAAGCCGGTCAAGCCAATCCGCAAGATCAGGCTTGCATCCAGCAACGCTAAGCAAACCACTGGCTTTATGTAGTGTTTGCGGTATCACCCCATTCAGATCAGCCATCAGCCGGTCATTCAGAAATTGCTGTAGCTCGTCAATCTTATCAGCCCTGACGGTAAAGCCTGCGGCCATATCATGCCCGCCGCCACCTTCCAGAATTCCGGCCTGATGCGCGGCGATAATGGCGTTGCCAAGCCGAAAACCAGCAATACTGCGCCCCGATCCTTTGCCAATACCATCATCATTCATGGCAATGACCAAAGCAGGCTTGCCGAAACGTTCGCGAACCCTGCCCGCAACAATGCCAATCACGCCTTCATGCCAAGATGGGTCATGCATAATCAAAACCGGATGGTTTATTTCGGCAGCCCGATCAATGGCGGCAATGCGGATGCCTTCTTCAATCTGTTTGCGCTCGCGGTTCATTTCATCAAGCCGAAGCGCCAGACCAGCCGCCTCGTCACCATTATTGCAAGCAAGCAGCTTTACCCCAAGGCCAGATCCGCCAATCCGGCCAGCGGCATTGATTCGCGGGCCAAGCAAAAACCCAAAAGCATAAACATTAGGCGCTGCGTTCATGCCGGCAACATCGGCAAGCTTGGTCAGCCCGGGATGACGACGCTCGGCCATCACCTTTAACCCCTGGCGGACAAAAGCGCGGTTTAACCCGACCAGCGGCACCACATCACAAACCGTGGCCAGCGCAACAATATCAAGATAGCCCATCAAATCAGGCGGGGTGCGGCCCTCGGCAAAATGGCCGCGTTCACGCAATTCGCGAACCATGCCAACAAGCACGATAAAAACAACACCCGCGGCACAAAGATAGCCATATTGCCCATCTTCATCTAGCCGGTTGGGATTCACCACCGATTGCGCGCGCGGCAATTCAGGGCCGGCGATATGATGGTCGATCACAATGACATCAAGCCCTATTTCGGCCACTGCCGCCAATGGCGCATGCGCCGTGATGCCGCAATCGACCGTCACCAATAGCTGTGCGCCTTTTTCTTTGAGGGCGAGCAAGGCAGCCGTATTCGGTCCATAGCCCTCGGTAAAGCGGTCAGGGATATGGACATCACAAGCCACATCAAGATCGCGCATCGCCGAAATCAGCAGCGCCGCCGCCGCCGCACCATCAACATCATAATCGCCAAAAACACCAATCGGGGTTTTGCTCATAACCGCATCGGCTAGTCGTTTGGCCGCCTTGTCTAGATCTTTGAATCTTGACGGGTTGGGCAGTAAATCACGGATTTTCGGGTCAATATAATGCGGTGCTGTTTCGGCTGTTAAGCCCATACCAGCCATGATGCGTGCCAAGGGAATGGGTAGGTCGTCAAAAACATCCATCAAGGCGGCGGCAAGTCGATCCTGATTTGGCCCTGATAATTGCGTTGACGCCTCGATCCAACGGGCGCCGCTTGTTGAATGGGTTATGCCAAGGAAAGCGTCCTCAGCCATTACCCCTCCGAATCTGCCAGCAAGATTGGCATGGCAACCGGCTTGGCTTTGACAATCGGCAAATCTTCCATCTCGTCCAAAGCTTTTTTCAAGCTGGCAACGGGGGTTTCATGCGTTGTCATGACAAGTGCCACAACATCACCCGGTGCGCGACCTTGTTGCAGCAAGCCTTCAATCGAAATATCGTGCTTTTGCAAAATCGCGGTTACGGTCGCCAAAACGCCCGGCTGATCAACAACCATCAAACGCACATAAAATGGTTTATCTGGCCCTGCCCCGTTTTTCACCACGCTGGAATCGGCAAGCTGGCTTACTGGCTTGCCAAACGCAAGCCCACCGCGACCAGCGGCAATATCAATCAAATCAGACAAAACCGCCGATGAGGTTGCGCCACCCCCTGCCCCTGGACCAACGGCAAGAACGCTTCCAACCGGCGTGCCGTGAAATTCAACAGCATTCAAAACACCATTCACCTTAGCCAACTGGCTGTTCAGCGGCAGTAAACAGGTTTGCATGCGCGGCATTAATCCGGGTTCGGCAACGCCGACAAGTTTAATGCGAAAGCCCAATTGATTGGCATAGGCAAAATCAACCGATGACACATCGCGGATACCTTGGATCGACACTGCGTTAAAATCAGGCTGATGCCCAAACGCAATGGCGGCCAAAATGGTCAATTTATGCGCGGCATCAATACCATCAACATCAAAGCTTGGTTCGGCTTCGGCATAGCCAAGACGTTGCGCGTCAGCCAGCACTTCGTCAAAATCGCGCCCCGTTGTTTCCATTGTCGATAGGATATAATTGCATGTCCCGTTTAAAATACCGGCAACGCGGTTAATCTGGTTTCCGGCAAGCCCTTCGCGAAGCGTTTTTACCGCCGGAATGCCGCCAGCAACCGCCGCTTCAAACATAAGATGCGCGTTATTGGCCTCGGCAAGCGTGGCCAGTTCGGTTCCATGATGCGCGATCATCGCTTTATTGGCCGTGACGAAATGTTTTCCTGACGACAGTGATGCGCGGGCAAGATCCAATGCCACACCTTCGCTGCCGCCAATCATTTCAACGATAATGTCAACATCGTCACGCGTGGCAAGCTGGGCTGCATCATCATACCAGTCAATGCCGTCAAGCGAAAAGGCGCGGTCAGCCGACCGGTCGCGCGCGCTAACGGCAACAATGTCAAGCGATTGCCCTGCGGCGGTCGCCAAATCAACATGCCGATTGAGGAGCTGGCGGGCAACTTCGGATCCAACGACCCCAAGGCCAGCGATCGCAATTTTTAAACCGGACTTTGCTTTTGTCATCACAAATTCACTTTTTCACAAATTTTCGTTTCTGCCAGCAATAAGCGGCTTTGCAATGGTGTAACCATTTGCCCGATTTCTGGCAAGGCTCCTACCGGTCATTCGGGCAGTTTTACCATGTTTTCTTGGCCTACAGATTGGTGGCGCTTCGCGCGGCCTGATCATAAAGACCCGATAACAGCCGTAATTGACGCGCCACCTCACCAAGCTCGGCGCCACTGCCACCGTCAAAAGGCATAAAGCCATCGACAAGACAGGCCTCGCGAACCGCGCGATAACGAAGGCATAAATCAATGCCCATATCGGTTGTGGCGTAAAGCACTTCCTTGCCATGTTTTTCGCTGCTGACAAGACCAGCCTTGATCAATTTTTTCAGCGCATAATTGACCGTATGGCTGTCATCGACATTCAATTTGAAACAGATATCGGCCAGCTTTTTTGGACGCGCCCGATGATTAACCGAATGAAGACATAAGATATCAAGAACATTAAGATCAGTGCCGCCGCTAACGCTTATGCCAGCTTCGGCAACCGCAGTTGCCATTGCTTTCACCATCCATTTGCCAAAGGCGTTCCACGCGACAATCAGGCCATATTCGACCTCGCTTAATTCAGCCGCCTTTTCCGAAACCAAATGCGATGACGAAACAATCCTTTTAGCATCAGGGGTTTTAGACTTGTCATGTGCCATCAAATCTCCTTCCGTCATGTGCGGTTTGGTTGCAAAAGCGGTTATTTTGTGAGCTTGTCACTTTTGCCAAAACCGCCACCACCAGGCGTTTCAATGACGAAAACATCACCAACCCCCATTTTACGAATATCGGTTGCGGTAAGCGTTTCGATCGTGCCATCGGTTCGTTCAACCCAATTGCGCCCAAGCGCCGCCTCACCGCCACCATCCATGCCATAAGGCGGGACAATACGGTGATTGGCAAGAATCACCGCTTCCATTTCCTCGAGAAAGCGCAACCGGCGGCGAACGCCATTGCCGCCATTATGCCGGCCAATCCCGCCCGACCCATGCCTGATCTCAAAGCTTTCCAGCAAAACTGGATAACGCCATTCCAAAATCTCGGGATCGGTCAAGCGGCTGTTGGTCATATGGGTATGAACCGCGTCGGTTCCGTCAAAATCTGGCCCTGCGCCTGATCCACCGCACAAGGTTTCGTAATATTGATAGGTTGCGTTCCCATAAAAGAAATTATTCATTGTGCCTTGCGCTGCGGCCATAACACCAAGCGCGCCATAAAGCGTGTCAGTGACAATCTGCGAGGTTTCCACATTGCCGGCAATGACCGCCGCAGGATATTGCGCCTTTAACATACAATCATCGGGAAGAATAATCTGAACAGGCTTTAAACAGCCTTCATTCATTGGAATATTATCGGCCACTAAGGTTCTGAAAACATACAAAACAGCTGCACGACAAACAGCGGCAGGCGCATTGAAATTATTCGCACCCTGCTTACTTGTGCCGGTGAAATCAACAATTGCCGACCGGTTGGATTTATTGATTGAAATCGTGACCTTGACCTGTTGTCCATTATCCATTGGATAGGTAAAGCTGCCATCTTTGAGAACATCAATGACGCGGCGAACCGATTCTTCGGCATTATCCTGAACATGGCCCATATAGGCGATAACCGTTGCCAATCCGTAATGCGTGACCATTTTGTGAAGTTCACGAACGCCCTTTTCATTGGCCGCTAGCTGGGCGCGAAGATCGGCGATATTTTGATCCGTATTGCGCGCTGGATATTTTGCCGAATCCAAAATGGCGCGCATTTCTGTTTCGCGATAGTTTCCGCCATCAACAAGCTTGAAATTATCGATCAAAACGCCTTCTTCTTCGATATGTTTTGAATCTGGCGGTGCCGAACCCGGCGTGCGACCACCAACATCGGGGTGATGCCCGCGCGAGGCAACAAAGAACAGGATATCCTTGCCAGCATCATCAAAAACCGGTGTGATGACGGTGATATCGGGAAGATGCGTTCCGCCATTATAGGGATTGTTCAGAACAAAGGCGTCGCCAGCATTGATATTACCCTGATTACCGCGGATAACAGCGCGAACTGATTCGCCCATTGACCCAAGATGAACCGGCATATGCGGGGCATTGGCGATCAACGCACCCGCCGGATCAAAAATGGCGCAAGAGAAATCCAGCCTTTCTTTAACATTGACCGAAAGCGCGGTGTTTTGCAGCGTATAGCCCATCTGTTCGGCAATCGACATAAACAGATTATTGAACACTTCCAGCATCACTGGGTCGCAATTTGTGCCAATCGCCACCCGCGGTGCAACGGCCACGACACGCCGAACGACAAGATTGCCAATCGCGGTCATTTCCGCCTGCCAACCAGGTTCGATCACATTGGTTCCGGTGGCCTCGGTGATCAGGGCTGGCCCCATAATTCGTTGCCCTGCGGCAATTGTGCTGCGGGCATAGACCGGTGCCGTCACAAATTGGTCATCCATATAGCATTGAACATGATCCAGAATATCCAGCGGCGCGTCAGGAGCGGCGGTAACACTTGTCTCAACATCAAAATTCCGGCCAATTGACTCGACCGAAATCGTGGCGGCAACAAGTGCCTTATCCGGCATCAAAAAGCCAAACCGTGATTGATAGGAGGATTCAAAATCAGCAATCATCGCCGCAATCGAGCCAAACGGCACGGCAAGCGCGGTATCCGACCCGTCATAGCGAAGATGGACATAACGATTTGTTTCAATGCGCGCGCTGGCAATATCCTGACCCACAAGTTCAGCCTCGCTTTGCGTGGCGAGATCATCCAGCTCGCTTTGCAGCCTTGACGTCAGATTTTCATTAAATCCAGCTTCAAGTGTGCGTTCGCGAAGCGCCGTCACATCGGCCAGCCCCATGCCATAGGCCGATAAAACACCAGCAAAAGGATGAATCAAAACCGTTTTCATGCCCAGAACATCGGCAATCAAACAGGCATGCTGGCCGCCTGCCCCGCCAAAACATTGAAGCGCATATTCAGTGACATCATAACCGCGCTGAACCGAAATTTTCTTGATCGCATTTGCCATGTTTTCAACTGCGATACGCAAAAAGCCGCTGGCAATTTCTTCTTCGCTTCGTTTGATACCGGTTTCCGCTTCGACCTGTGCCGCCAGCGCGGCAAAACCGGCGCGTACCGGTGCCACGTCCAGCGCCTCATCCTGATTGGGGCCGAAAACATGCGGGAAATATTGTGGCTGTAGCTTGCCAAGCATGGCGTTGCAATCGGTCACGGCAAGCGGGCCACCCCGGCGATAGCAAGCAGGCCCCGGATTGGCACCGGCGCTTTCCGGCCCAACTTGGAACCGGCCATGTTCAAACCGGCAAATTGACCCGCCACCAGCGGCAACCGTATGAATCAGCAGCATTGGCGCGTGAATCCGTACGCCAGCAACAACCGTATCAAACACGCGCTCATAGGCATTTTCATAATGCGCAACATCGGTTGAGGTGCCGCCCATATCAAAGGTGATAACCTTGTCAAACCCCGCCTGTTTGGCGGTTTTCACCGCGCCAACAATGCCGCCAGCAGGACCTGATAAAATGGCATCCTTGCCCTGAAACAGGCTGGCATCGGTCAGACCACCATTTGATTGCATCAATTGCAGCTTGGTGCCTTTGGATTGATCAATATCGCGGGCAAGACGGTCGATATAACGCCGCAAAATAGGCGACAGATAAGCATCAGCAACCGTGGTATCGCCGCGCCCAACAAATTTGATCATCGGGCTGGTGCCATGGCTTGTTGAAATTTGCGTAAAGCCAATTTCGCGGGCGCGTTTGGCAATCGCCAATTCATGCGCTGGCACGCGGTAGCCATGCATCAAAACAATGGCAATGGCGCGAATGCCATCATCAAAAGCAGCCTGCAACCGCGGCGTTACATCATCAAGATCAAGCGGCGTAATAATCTGGTCACGCGCATCAACGCGTTCGATCACCTCTTCAATGCGGTCATACAGCATTTCGGGAAGGATGATTTCCTTGTCAAACAGGCGTGGCCGCGCCTGATAGGCAATGCGAAGCTGGTCACGAAACCCTTTTGTCACAACAAGCAGGGTTTTATCGCCCTTGCGCTCAAGAAGCGCGTTTGTCGCCACGGTTGTTCCCATTTTCACCGCATCAATGGCATCGGCTGGCAAAGGCGCATCTTTGGCGATATGCATCAGATCGCGCATGCCCTGCAAAGCGGCATCTTCATAGGCTTCGGGATTTTCCGACAGTAATTTATGCGTTAGCAAATCACCATCGGGCGTCCGCGCCACAAGATCGGTAAAGGTGCCGCCACGATCAACCCAGAATTGCCATCCTGATTTATCATTGGTTTTGCTGTTTTTATTGTGATCG
>JAFMNI010000082.1 GCA_017859295.1 Candidatus Puniceispirillum sp.
GCCACCGCGCCAGCATTTGCCGGTGAAAAAGCTTCTTTGGCAGGCAGTAAAATATCAATGTTCAGGGAATCATCTGCTGTTTTCATGAATTTATTCCAAATGATCGAGCCAAATGATCGGGATAAAAGATAATGCACGGGTGTAACAGTCTATTGCATCATTTGAACTACACAACAGGTTACTTATTATGGTGTAATAAAAAATGATTTCAAATCCGCTTGCTTATAAGTGATAATCACAAATGCTTGAAAAGACAGATAACCGCCGAATCCTTGTTATCAAACATGGTGCGCTTGGCGATATTGTGCAGGCGCTTGACGCTTTTGCAAGCCTTCGCGCTGGCAACCCTCAGGCGCATATCGCGCTGATGACCAGCCCAGGATTCTTATCGTTGGCTAAAATGATGCCTTGGTTCGATGAGGTGATTGCCGATCCGCGTGCTGGGCTGTTGAACCTCGCCGCTGCATGGCGGATTCGCCAATATTTTCGTCAAGACTGGTCAGTGATTGTCGATATGCAATGCAGCAGTCGTACCCGAAATTATTTTGCGCATTTCGTACCGTCAAACACGCGCTGGATTGGTACCGCTTCTGGCTGTTCGGATCCGCTTCCGGATTTTACCGGGGTGAATAATCGCGACCGTATGGTCACAAGCGCCAAAATGGCGGGCGGTATTGTGCATAGCCCGGATATGTCATGGCTTGTCAATGGGGCGGCGCAAACTGACGATCCGGCGGTTATGATTAATGACAAGCAATATGCGGTTCTTATCCCCGGATGCTCGCTGGCAAAGCCGCAAAAACGATGGCCTGCAGACAGGTTTGCGGCAATTGGTAATGAGCTGGCCGCGCGCGGGTTTGAAATTGTGCTTGTTGGTACGGCTGATGATCGTGACGCGGTAAATGCCGTTTTGGCCGCTTCGCCTGATGCGATTGATTTATGCGGGAAAACAAACCTGGCCGGATTAGCGCGATTGTTTGGCGGGGCTGCGTTTGTAATTGGTAATGACACTGGCCCGATGTTTCTGGCCGCCCGAACCGGCGTGCCAAGCCTTATGATCATGGGGCCTGATACTGATCCAACCATGTCAGCCCCGAAAGGGGCGGCGGCAAACTGGCTTCAAGGCGCGCCAATTTCTAAAGTCAGCGCTGCTGCCGCGATTGATGCGCTCGAATCGCTTGGCCTGAAACCAAACGCCTAAAACGACGATCCGGGCTGGGTCAAAAATTGTTCTTCGTCGCGGCTACTCGGCCTGCCAAGCATAGCATTGCGATGCGGAAATCGTCCAAAACGGGCGATGATATCACGATGTTTCACGGCATATTCATAGATCAAATTCGAGGTGTATTGCTCAAATAACGGCAAAGACATGTCTTGGATGCCAATATCTTCGCTATGCATCATCGGCATAAGCATGAAATGACAATAAGATGGTTGGGCAGCATCGAGATATTTGCGCTCAACACAACGAAGGCTTAACGCCATTGCCATTTCATCGCCCGAAAATGCCCGTGCCGAATGGCGAAACATATTGCGGGTGAATTGGTCAAGCATCACGATAAGCGCAAGACAGCCATCGGCGTCATTGGCCCAATGGTCAAGCCTTCCGGCAAGCGCTTCAGTGACGGCTTTGCCAAATCTTTCTTGGATGGCAGCGTCAAAATCATCATCTTTTTTGAACCAGAATTCGGGTGTTGTTTCGACAAACCAGAAATTCAAAATATCGGCGGCTGAGGGTGTTTTTCCCATGATCTAAACCTTTCACGCTAAAGGGTGATTTTTAGGATTAGATAACCTTACCCGGGTTCATTAAATTTTTCGGGTCTAAAGCCGCCTTGATTGATTTCATGGTATTGATGATCGCAGGGCTTTTGACCTTGGCTAGCTGGTCACGTTTGACCTGTCCAATGCCATGTTCGGCACTTATTGACCCGCCATATTTGGTGACATTCCCATAAAGCAATTCAAGCAATTTCGGGGCTTTGGCGTCAAAATCGGGGTCGCCGCCAGCGGCCTGAACAAGATTGAAATGCAAATTGCCATCACCAATATGGCCATAGCCACAAATGCGGATTTTAGGATCAATCGCTTTTACGCCAGCAACCATATCAGCGTAAAATGCCGATAAGGCTGATTGCGGCAAGGCCACATCTGATCGCACCACCTTGCCAGCGCGTTTATGTGATTCGGGTGATGATTCGCGAACATCCCATAGGGCGTCGCGCTGGGCATCGCTATTTGCGATGGTGGCGTCAATCACCAAACCATCCTCAAAGGCGGTTTCAAGAACCGTTTCCATGATAGACCGGATTGGCGAGCTGCCATTTCCATCAACCTCATTATCGGCTGGATTGGTGCTGCCAATTTCCATCAAAACATTCATCGGGCCAATGGTGGCTAGCGGACGCTGGATATCGGGAAATGATTCAAACAGAACATGCAAAATATCGGCGGGGATCAATTCAAAAGCTTCGACCATACCGCCAGATGCGGCCTGCACGCGATGCAGCAATTCAACCGCCGCATCAACATCACGAATTTCGGCAAAGGCAGTGCTAAGAGCAACAGGTTTTGGAAATAGCCGCATTGTTGCTGCGGTGATGATGCCAAGCGTGCCTTCCGATCCGACAAACAGGTCTTTCAAATCATAACCGGTGTTATCTTTGCGAAGCCCGCTTAGCATTTCCAACACTTCGCCGCCCATCAGCACGACTTCAAGACCAAGCGTCAAGGCGCGGGTTGTGCCATAACGAACAACATTCAGCCCGCCTGCATTGGTGCCAAGATTGCCGCCAATTGTGCAGCTACCTTTTGCCGCTAGATTCAATGGAAAATACAAACCTGCGTCTTCGGCAATATCCTGAAGATTCTGCAAGATACAACCTGCCTCTACCGTCATTGACATATTTTGCGTGTCAATTTCACGAACCTTGTTCATCCGGCGAAGCGACAAAAGGATTGAATTGCCGCTGCTATCAGGCGTTGCCCCGCCCATGAAACCGGTATTACCACCTTGCGGAACAACGATGATATCATGCTTGTCAGCATAGGCCATGATGGCGGCAACCTGCGCCGTTGTTTCTGGCAGAACAACCGCATGCGCTGACCCGTGAAACCGGTCATGCCAATCAGACAGATAGCTTGCTGTATCATCGGTGGTTTGAAGCACCGCTTTGTCACCAACAAGGCCGATTAGATCATCAATGATATTTGGTTTACGGTCATCCATAAGCTTCAAAAATCCTGTTATATTTTGGTTGATAGTAACGTCAACATTCTGCGTGGTCGCCGTATTATCTTGCCAGCCAGCATAATGGCAACCGGCCAAATGCCACACCCAGACATCTTTTTGATCATCAGGCTGGCCTTTATTCGGACTGGCCTTTATTTATAAGTACCTGTGCCCGCCAATGCAAATGCTGTTCAGTGATGAAAGCGTTGTTTTCGGCAAAACAGATTTTTTAGCTCAAAATTTCCCGCATCTAGGGCAAAAATTGAAACGAACAGCTAGCGCGGCGCGGCGGCGCGGCGAAGCCGGTCATTAATGGCCTCGCCAAGACCGATATCGGGAATGGGGGCAATAGCAATCTTGGCAATATCGGCAGCATCAACAGCATGCAGCATCGAAAACAGATTGGCCGCCGCTTCAACCAAATCGGCTGAAGGGCTTAGGTTTAGGGCTAATTTACCTGCCCCGCTGACAGTGCCAAATCCGATTAATTCTTCATCGGCGGTGCTGGTTTTGGCCATCAGCCTTACCGCCGCCTTGGGCGCATAATGACTGGCAAGCTGGCCGGGCGCAACCGGATTTTCGTGATCGGCCAATGGTTCTGCAATATCAATTTGCGGGTTACAATTTGCCGCGGTCAAAGCTGCGGCTAGGGCTTCGCGCGTAATCCCGCCCGGGCGCAATAGGCGGGCAGCGTCGCCCGTACAATCGATAATGGTTGATTCAAGGCCGGATTCGCATGACCCGCCATCAAGCACCAGATCCAGCCTGCCATCAAGCCCGTCCAGAACATGTTTGGCGGTGCTGGGGCTGATCCGGCCTGATGGGTTGGCGCTTGGCGCAGCAATGGGTTTGCCAAAGGCTTGTAACAGCGTTTGCGCGCCGCGATGCGCCGGAACCCGAACCCCAATCTTGTCCAATCCGGCGGTGGTGAGCATCGCCACAGGGCAATCATCACTGCGCTGCAAAATCAATGTCAGAGGGCCAGGCCAGAAAGCGGCGGCAAGGGCGGCGGCAATGGGGGTTTTTTGACCAAGCGCAAAAGCGGCATCGGCCGACGCAACATGGCTTATCAATGGATTAAAGGCTGGTCGCTGTTTGGCCGCAAAAATACGCGCAACCGCCGCTGCATTGGTGGCGTCAGCGCCAAGCCCATAAACCGTTTCGGTTGGAAAAGCGACAAGCTGTCCTGCAGCAAGAATTGTTACCGCCTTGGCAATGCTCTGATCGGAAATGGCAAGGCAGGCTGTCATGGTACGAAATGGGGCCCTTGGTTTGCTGGTTTGGCAATGCGCGGCATCATTGCGCCGGATCGCGGTGATTGCTGTCTAGTGATACAACATGATTGATGGCTCGCCTAGTCGTCAGTTTCGCGCTAATCTGTTGGCTTGGCGATCAATCGCGTCAGAATTTTCACGATAAGGGTAAGATGTGTTATGTGCGGACGCTTTACCAGCACGGCCACAACAGACGAATTAATGCGCCGTTTTGGTGTTACGATTTTGCAAAATCTGCGCCCGCGCTGGAATATTGCGCCAAGCCAGAATAGCATGGTTCTTGTTCGCGATGGTCTTCATCTTCAGGCCAAAACCGCCGCATGGGGGCTGCCACCGACAGGGCCAAACAAAAGTTTTCTGATCAATGCCCGTATGGAAACAGTGCGGGAAAAACCAACCTTTCGCGATGCTTTTTCGCTGTCACGCTGCATTGTGGTGGCAAGCGGCTGGTATGAATGGTCAGCGCCAAAAACCCCTTGGCATATTCAGCTATCTGATGGCGGTGTTATGGCGATGGCCGGATTATTGTTTCAGCAGGGATCACAATCACGCTTTGTGATTATGACCAGCGCCGCCGATGGCAAGCTGGCTGAAATTCACCATCGCCAGCCGCTTGTGCTTGCTGCGGGTACTGAAATGCAATGGCTTGGCGGAACCGCCGATCAGGCTGCAAACTATTGTGAAATTGCACCGGCTAGCTGGTTTAACTGGTATCGGGTTGCGCCTGATGTTGGCAAGGCGGGGATAGACCATCCGGGGCTGGTGACACCGCTTGAAGGTGATGCGCTTTTGCCAGCAAAGCCGGATCAAGGCGATTTATTCGGTTAGATTTCGTCGATTGTGGTTTTGCGAACCAGAATGCCGTAAATATGCCAAAGCATCATCGCGCCCGCGCCGCGATGGGGACGCCATGCCTCACCAAGCGTTTCCAGCATTTTGCCATTTGGCCGTTCATCCAATGATTTCAGTCGTTTCATGCCTTCTTGCAAGGCAATGTCATTGGCTGGCCACGCATCCATGTCGCCAAGCGCGAAAAGCCGGAAATTATCGGCTGTCCATGCGCCAATGCCGCGTATTTCGACAAGCCGTTTTTGAACATCCTCGCCGCTCATCTTGGCCAATGCCGCCAGATCAAGCCGCCCTGATTGGATTTCATCTGCAATGCCAATCAAATATTCGGCTTTTCGCCGTGACAGGCCGAAGGGCATTAAATCATCGGGTTGTTTGGCGGCAATGATGGGGGCGCTGTTATGGTCTTGGTCGCGCATACGGGTCCAGATTGCACTGGCGGCGGCGCGTGATATCTGTTGGCCGATTATGGATCGCGCCAAAGTTTCGAAACTGGCGGGAAGCGACCGGTCGGGTGGCGGGCCAAAGCGTGACAGCGCAGCGGCAATATCGGCATCAATTGCGGCAAGCTGATCAAGCGCCCCACCCGAAGACAAAAGTTTCTGCTGCATGATTGTCATAAACAAAATCTATCAGGCTTCACCAACGCATGCCAGATTTCAGTGAATCTCCGCTGATTATAAATGGCAAGATATACGGGGCGAAAAAGGATTGCTTTGTCAATCTTATCCTGTGATAGGGTTGAAACAACAAACAATTTGGCAAATGGAGAGATGACATGATTGTGTGGGATTTTCCTTTGCGCCTGTTTCATTGGAGTCTTTTTATTTGTGTCGTTGGCGCAATTATTTCGGCTAAAATCGAGGTTCTTTGGGTTCATGAACGATTTGGTCTGGCGGTTCTAGGGCTTGTGACATTTCGCATTTTTTGGGGGTTTCTTGGCGGTCATTATGCACGGTTCAGCCAGTTTCTGCGATCGCCAAAGGCGGCGTTGAACGGATTGAAAACGCTGTTTCGGCCTGATCCTGTCGCAAAATCTGGCCATAGCGCCCTTGGCGGTTATGCGGTTTTAGGGCTGCTTGGCATTCCGCTGTTGATGGCGGTTACCGGCACCATGTCAAATGATGATGTTTTGTTTGAGGGGCCGCTAGCGCATCTGGTGCCAAATTTGACCGATAAAATTGCCGATGTGCATCATTTCTCAGAAAGGTTTTTGTTTCTGATCATTGTTTTACATATTGCCGCTATTTTGATTTATAAATTCAAGAAAAAGCGCAATTTGACGATGGTCATGGTGCAAGGCAAATCCAAAACCGCCGATACAGCGCTTGAACAAGATGGCGGTATTTCAGCCAAACATAGTTTTTTTGGATTTATCTTGATGGTGGCGTTTGTCGCTGCGGCACAATCGCTTACCCTATTGCGGCCATCCTTGTTTTAACCAGCACCCTTGGTTTTTCCATGCAAAGGTTTATCCACGCAAAGCCCAATTTTGACGGTCTAGTCTTTGAAATTGGAATGGCAGGATTTGCAGCTTGCCCCCAGATTTTTCAGCCCTGCCATCATGGCGCCCTGATCGCCTGACCTGGCGGCGGTGACAAGGGTTAGCGCGGCGGTTTCATTGGCTTTGGCCTTGGCTTTAAAGGCGTCAAATTCAAACCAGATTTCGGCGCGCGCCTTGGTGTCACCTGAATCGCTTCCTTCGGGAAAATAGCTTGGAATTTTGCTTGCCCAGCTGGCAATCCCTTCGGCACGGCTGATCACGGTTTGGTAATCGCCACTCCCAATGGCGGCGGCGATGGCCTTCATCGAATCAGCATTGCGCTTAAATCCGGCTTTGCGGTCAGCGATGATATCGGCATTGGCGGTGCCAAATCCGGTGGCGACAAGGCAAACGACAAGCGTTGCACAAATTCGTGATAAAGATTTGGGCGTAAGGGCGGCAGTGAATCTCAGATGTTTCGGATTTGATTGCGAGGTCATGTTGCGCGCTCCTTGGTTGGTTTTACCTTAATATTATAGCAAGGATAAACACTGTTGGGGAAAAGAAAAGATGTGCTTTTGCATAAATTACGATAGAACCAGAAATGATCAATGCTGACGGCCTCTGCCGAGGTTAGGCGCGTTCTTGTGCAAAATTGAAACGGTTTAAAAGCGTTCAATGATCAGCAGTTCAAATGTAAAGCTACAGAAAGTTGGTTCGCTTGCCTCGGTCATTAATGGGTGTGTTTCTAAGTCTGCTTGCGGTTATTTTCGGCGTGCTAACCGGTGTCCTGATCAAAAAACTAGGCTCGGATATCAATATTATCACCACTTTATTTTACCGGTTCCTATTCTCGC
>JAFMNI010000083.1 GCA_017859295.1 Candidatus Puniceispirillum sp.
AGCGATGGGATGACCGCTGATAGCTATGCGTTCAGCCATGCGTTTTTAAGCCGCGCCGCAACCCGCATTGTCAACGAAGTGCGCGGCGTGAACCGCGTTGTTTATGACGTAACATCAAAACCCCCAGGAACGATTGAGTGGGAGTGATTTTTGCTCGATATGAAAACAGAATGCGAGAAGTGCAAAACAGAACTTTTTGAAGGTTCTGATGCAATGATTTGCTCGTTCGAATGTACATATTGTTTGGATTGTGCAAATGCCCTTAATAACATTTGCAACAATTGTAATGGTGAATTGACAATCCGCCCCAAAAGAAAAGCTGAAAACTAGCCATAGGCTATCGACATACCGGCTTAGCCTCAGTGATCTGCCTCACCTGCGATCAGGTGCGTATATAGAATTTAACCCCTTAATTTGCTATAAAACAACAAGCTGGCTTGAACTGATATTTGAAAAACAGTCTGGTTCAGCCTAATGTCTGTTTGTGGAAAAGCATCTTGTGCCATCGGCACCGGCCTGACTGATGATGCCAGTCTGAAAATTTGAATGATGACCGCGTGATTTGTCAGATATTGACAATCATTGCGGGGATCAGAGGTGATGATGCTCTTTGCCTATTTGACAGGTTTCGCCCTCAGTTTCTCACTGATTCTGGCTATTGGTTCGCAAAATGCCTTTGTCTTGCGTCAGGCGATTCTTCGCCAGCATATCGGTGCCATTGTGCTGTTTTGTGCGGTCTCAGATGCGCTGTTGATTATGGTTGGGGTTGGCGGATTATCGCTTTTGATTGCTGATTTTGTTGATCAACTTGCGCCATGGCTATTTGGCGGCGCGGCAATCTGGCTTGCTGGATATGGTGTTTTGCGTATGCGTGATGCGCTTGGCAATCAGGCATTGACCGCCGATGACCAGCCTGTTGGCAGCCTTGCCACAAGTCTTGGCATGGCCGCGATTTTGACCTTTGGCAATCCGCATGTCTATCTTGATACAGTGGTATTGATTGGCACCGTATCATTGCAATTTGACGCTATGGCAAAAATAGCTTTTGCCGCTGGTGCCATGATGGCCAGTCTGGTTTTTTTCGTCATTCTTGGTTATTGCGGCTATTTGCTGTCGGGCTTTATGCGGCGCCCGGGATCATGGCGGCTGTTAAATTCAGCCATTGCGCTGATAATGTTTGCGCTGGCGCTGGCCATGTTGCGTGCTGGCGGCTGGGTCTGAGTCGGTGGGTCAAACTGGGCGGGTCTAACTGGACGTGTCTAACTGGGCGGGTCTTACCGCCCAATTTCAAGGTTAATCATCCAGATCTTCTTCAAGAATGGAAATCTGGACATGGTAACAGGTCTCGCCATCTTCATTATCTTGAAACACCACACCGATAAATTCATCTTCCAGCATCAATTCGGCTGAGTCATCCTTATTTTCACGACGCGCAAGCGTTAATTTATGATTGCCAAAACGCTGGCGTAAATAGCGTTGGACTTTTGCGGTATCACTGGCGTTCATCGGACATGCCTCTTTATTTGATTTAGCTCTGCTGAAAAATTGAGCCGGATTGCCATAAATTTGTATCTTGTACACGACTACCTGATCATGCCTCATCAGGCAAGCCCAAGGGGATGTTTCATTGGCATTGACGCGTGGTTTTGCCGTAAATGGGCAAAGGGTGGGTCTAGATATGTCTGGCAATTTGCCCGCCGCCATGGCTTGGCCAGGCAGGGCGGGTGGCGATATCACGAGCCTGACAAAGGCTGCAACGCATGCGTCCGCCAAGTTCGGGAACCGGAAATAGCGACCCAAGCGCCGTTGCCAGCGGCACTGGATCAATGGTGCTGTTATGGCCGCAGCGGTTGCACCAGCAAAAAACTGACAATCCTTCATGAATCATATCGGCAAGTGTGGTTGGATTCTTTGGTTCGTCCAATGCGGTATGTTGCCGTTTATGCCAACCCATTTTAGACAACCTTTCACAAGCGGTCAGGCAGTGCCTTTGGCATGGGCATTGCGACCTTCTGATATTTGTTCATGTTTTGTTCTAATTTAGAAATATCTTATATATTAGATATGCGCAATAGACGAAATGAATCGATATGGTTTTCTGCGGGAAAAGACCTAAGCTTGAGCCAGTTGGTGGCTAGCCAGTGATCAGGCGTGGCAGGCGGTTGAAATAACTGACAATTTCCTGCATCGAGCTGCCTTTGTACAGGATTTTATTGCGATCACGAAGGGTGAATTTTGGCGCTTCGGTTGGAAAGCGTTGTTGTTTTTCAACAACATAAAGCGGGGTTTCATGCGTATGCCGGAAAATCGAAAAGGCGGCGCTGCCCGGCAAATGATCAATGGCGTAATCGCGCCATTCACCGCTGGCAACGCGGGTGCTATAGGTTGCTAGAATCTGTCCAAGTTCGCTTCGGTTAAAGAATAATGGTTTGCGAAGCTTTTTCGGGTTGGATATACGCTGCATATGGTTTGCTGTTACCTAGCTTTTAGTGGTGGCTGTTTTTCCTATTCCAAGTTATGTTGAGACAGCTTTCGATTAAGGTCAATAAAGCACTGGCATTTCGGTAAAAAGAATTGCTATTACGGTGCCGGATAAATTGGCCGATCGGGCTGTGGATAAACCTTAGGCATTCAGCAGTGAAATGCTGTTTTGACCGGAAGTGATTGTTGGACGAATGGCTGATATTTTTGATGAGATTAATGAAGATCTGAAACGTGACCAGATGCAGGAATTATGGTCGCGCTATGGTAAATATGTAATCATTGCGGTTTCGCTGGTGATTATTGGCGTTGGCGCACGTCAAGGCTATACAGCGTGGCAGGATCGTCAGGCAACCCAAGCCGCCGCGATTTATCATCAGGCGTTGAAAGCCGATGATAGCGCGTCTGCCCTCACAGCACAGCTTGATACCCTAAGTCCGGGCTATGCGATGCTGGCGCAATTCCGCATCGCCGCAACACAGGCCGAAAACAAAGATTTTGATGCCGCCGAGGCAAGCTATCTTGCGCTGTCGACAGACCCTGATGTGAAGCCGCTTTATCAGCAAGCGGCAATTTTGCTGTCGGTCATGAACGCGCCGGCAAGCCGTAAACATGATGAATTGGCCGCGCGATTGACCGATCTTGAAAGTCAGGCTGGCCCTTGGCAGTCAATGGCGCTTGAACAGGCAGCAGGGTTGGCTCTGCGGTCGGGTGATCGTAAAGCGGCAATGACCAAATATGAATCACTGGCAGGTTTGTCGGATATTCCGGCTGGGGTGCGTCAACGAGCGCGTCAGATGGTGCAAATTTTAAAAGGGTAATGCGCGGCGCATAGCGCCAAGCCTTTATTTGAAAAGTATGAATCTGGCGAAACAAAATTGGTTTCAAACGCATGCTAGGGGAGTTGTCATGACGGCAAGGGGAATCTTGAGGAATGGTCGGTCTTTGCTGCATCCATTATTGTCGGTGCTTGGCAAATCGCTTTCGGCCGGATTTGTCTTGCTTGCGCTATCAGCCTGTTCAGAATCTGAATTGATCCTTGATGGTGATCGTATTGCCATCATTACGGCAAGCGATATGATTGCCGCTGATCCGGCGGCACTTGCCGAAGGTGCGGGCTTGCCTGATGCGATTGATATCTTGAATGCAGGCCATCCCGGGCTAAGTGCTGGTCATACTGGCGGTAATGTCAAAGCAGCCTTGCCGTTCAAGCGGGCATGGCGCGCGTCAATTGGTGGGTCTGGCGATAGCCTGACCGAGCTTGCCCAGCCGATGGTGGCGGGTGAGCAGGTCTTTACCGTTGCACCAAATGGCACGGTCACCGCATTTGACATAAAAACCGGCAAAACCAATTGGCAGGTGAGCATTGAAGAATTTACCGATGATCCATTGCCGGGGATTGCTGGCGGGCTGGCGGTTCGCGGTGAGACATTATTTGTTCATGCTGGTGGGCGCAGTCTGGCGGCATTGTCGGTGCTGGATGGCTTAGCAATATGGTCAATATCGCTGCGTTTGCCGGTTCGCGGCGGGCCAACGGTAATCGGACAAGAAGCCATTGCCGTAACCGATCTGGACGGTAATATTTTTGCCTATTCAGCCAATGATGGTTCGCTTTTCTGGGAACGCGCAGGCTTGCCGGTGAATACGGTTGTTTATGGTGCGCCGTCACCAGCCTTTGCCAATGATCAATTGGCTGTGGCGGGCTATGGCGGTGATATCAGCCTTCTCGAAGCCAATTCAGGACAGATTATCTGGTCTGATACATTGGCTGCATTCAGCCCGCGTACCCCGCTTCAGCGGCTTGGTGACATTCGGGCGCATCCTGTTTTTGACGGCGGTCTTGTTTTTGCGGTCTCGCAAGCAGGGCAAATCGCGGCGTTTAATGCGCGGTCAGGATTGTTGGTTTGGGATCAACCGGTTGGCGGTATTGAAATGCCGTGGGTCGCAGGCAAATCACTGTTTCTACTAACCATTGATGGACGGCTTTATGCCTTGCGCCGCAGTGATGGCGCGGTGCGCTGGATTGCCGATTTGCCCGGTGCCTTGCCAAAAGGTGTTGTCGCATCGGAAGACATTCCGCGTTATGTCGGGCCGGTCGTGGTTGATGGTAAGGTTATGGTCATTTCAAAATCGGGAAGCCTTTTTGCCTTTGACGCTGATACCGGTGATGGCGGCAAGACGATTGATGTTGGAACCGATGTTGTGACTGCACCGCAATTGGCAAGCGGCATGATGTTTGTCCTAAGCGGCAATGGCACGCTTACGGCTTTTGAATAGGATCGTTATTATTTTATGACTGTTACTTTTGCCATTGTTGGCCGCCCGAATGTTGGGAAATCAACGCTGTTTAACCGGTTGATTGGCCGTCAGCACGCGATTGTTGACGACCAGCCAGGGGTGACGCGTGATCGCCGTGAGGGGCAGGGATATCTTGCCAGCTTGGCCTTTACCGTTATTGACACGGCCGGTCTTGAAGAGGCTGATGACGGCTCGCTTGAGGCGCGGATGCGTCGTCAAACCGAAATGGCCATTCGCGATGCCGATATCACTTTGATGGTTGTTGATGCCAAAGCTGGGGTCACGCCGGTTGACAAGTTTTTTGCCAGCGAAATCAGAAAATCGGGCGCGCGGGTCGTGCTGTTGGCGAATAAATGCGAAGGCAAGGCGGGAGCTGCTGGCCTGTCGGAGGCATGGGCGCTTGGGCTTGGCGAGCCAGTGCCAATTTCAGCAGCGCATGGCGAGGGGCTTGTCGATTTGCATGACGCCATGCTGGCGGCAGCGCAGGCCATCGGGCTTGGCGATGTTCTGACCGGCGATGCTGATAATGGTGCTGATGACCATTTATTCACCGATTCTGATGGGCTTGATGAAAAGCTTGATGCCGATGGCAATCCCATTGATGTTTGGCAGGATGAACAGGTCAGCCAGCCAATGCGCATTGCCATTGTTGGCCGCCCAAATATGGGAAAATCAACGCTGATCAACAGCTTGATTGACGAAGACCGTTTATTGACCGGCCCTGAAGCGGGAATTACGCGCGATTCAATCGAAGTGCCATTTCAATGGAATGGCAAGCCTTACAAGCTTGTTGATACGGCCGGAATGCGTCGGCGGGCACGAATTGCCGACAAGGTTGAAAAGCTGATGGTCGATGATGCGTTGCGCGCGGTTCAATATGCCCATCTTTGCGTTTTATTGATTGATGCCACCGAAGAAATTCACAAACAGGATCTAACCATTGCCCGCCTGATTGAAGATGAAGGCAGAGCGATTGTTATCGGGGCGAATAAATGGGATGCGGTTCGCGATAAACAGGCGGCAAGCGGCCAGATTTCGGATCGGCTGCAAACCTCGCTTGCGCAATTGCGCGGCGTTCCGGTTGTGCAAATGTCAGGGCTGCATAAAAAGGGTCTTAGCAAGCTTCTTGATGCGGCTGATGAGATGTATGGCATTTGGAACACGCGCATTTCCACCGGCCGGTTGAATCGGTGGCTTGATGCGATGCTCGAAGCGCATCCGCCGCCATTGGTCGAGGGGCGCCGGCTTCGCATTCGCTATATGACCCAGATTAAAACCCGCCCGCCGACATTTGCATTATTTGTCAGTCGTCCGGCTGACCTGCCAGAAAGCTATCTTCGCTATCTGACAAGTGGGCTGCGGGCTGATTTCGGGTTGCGCGGTGTGCCAATCCGCATGGTGATGCGCAAGCGCGAAAACCCGTTTGCGCCAAGCTAGGCTTTGGCCAATTTATCCGATAATACCGCCCCGATACGCGCCAGAAGCGCGGCGATATTTTCGCTTCCCTGCGGATCAAGCGTATATTTGCGCGTCATATAAAGGCGGCGGTTGATCTCGATCTGGATTGATTGCTGGCGCGTGGCGGCGCGGCCGTAATTTTTGGTGATATAGCCACCAGCATAAGGGTGGTTCCAAGCAAGGCTATAGCCAGCTTCGGTAATGGTTTTTGCCAAAAGATCGCCAATTGCCGGATCAAGCGTGCTGTGATGCAGGTCGCCAAGCACGAAATCGGCAAGCGGTTTGTCATGCTGGTCATGCGATGGCATTGAATGGCAATCAATCAGCAGTGACCGGCCAAAATGGCTATGGGCGGTGGCCAAGGCGGCTTGCACCGCCTGATGATAGGGTTTATGGACAAGCGCAATGCGGCTTTCCACCTCGTCTGACGGCAGTAATTGCCGATGGATCACCTCACGCGCGGCGGTTAGGCGCGGCAACAGCCCATAACCAGCCCGAACATGGCGTGATGCGGCAGCGGCGGTATTGGCTGCGGCTGGCGGCGAGGTAAACATGGCAGTGTCAAGCGCATCAACCGGCCGGTTTACATCGATATAGGCTCGCGAAATCTGGTTGTTGATACAGGTGATGCCATGATCGCGAACGCTGTTGATCAATTGATCAACAGCAAAATCTTCAAGCCCGCGAAGAGCATTTACATCGGCAATGCTGGCAGCGATAAATTCGGCCGGATAAACCCGCCCCGCATGCGGCGATGACAAGACCACTGCGCTTGGTTGGCAATGCGATGGCGGGGTCAAGATTTCGGCAGCGGTAAAATGCGGCGCGGCAAGCGCGACCAGCGGCATGATTACCGGTCCCAGATCATCGCGTCTTGATGCGGCAGTTGACGCAATCGGCGCGGGATTATGGGTGGGGGTAATTGCGGGATCAACCACCGGATGATTGGCAGGATTAACCGCAAAATGGGCATCTGACTTTGGCGCGGTTTCTATGCTCATGAGCATATTCTAACTTGCGATTATGATGGCGACAATAGCCAAGTTTTGCGCCGCCTTGGCATTTGCCGCAAATTGACGGCAGGTTTTGTGATATCTGACCGGAATTGGCCGAAAAAAGGCTTGATATGACCGGCCGGTTGGTGCAGATATAGCCAGTGGCCAGCATTACCGCGCAAATGGCCCGTCGGTTGGCACAATGCCAGCATCGACATGATTGTTATGCTGGTTTGATGGCTGACCATATGAAATAGTGTGGGGGTGTAGCTCAGCGGGAGAGCACTTCGTTGACATCGAAGGGGTCACAGGTTCAATCCCTGTCACTCCCACCATTTCCT
>JAFMNI010000004.1:0-24956 GCA_017859295.1 Candidatus Puniceispirillum sp.
GGTTGGTGGGCCCGGCAGGACTCGAACCTGCAACAACACGGTTATGAGCCGTGGGTTCTAACCAATTGAACTACAGGCCCCACCCTTTGGCGGGTTATGACAAGCGCAAGCGCCAGCCCCTTTTTCCCGCAACAGATATATTCACGGCGCGCCCCATAAGGGCATGCCGTATCACCCTAGCTTTCGAGAAAGCTACGCAATTTACGCGACCGTGACGGATGCTTTAGCTTGCGAAGCGCCTTGGCCTCAATTTGCCGGATACGTTCGCGCGTCACGCTAAATTGCTGACCCACTTCTTCCAGCGTGTGATCGGTATTCATGCCAATGCCAAACCGCATGCGCAAGACGCGCTCTTCACGCGCTGTCAGGCTGGCCAGAACCCGCGTTGTGGTTTCGCGCAAATTGGCATGGATGGCGGCATCAAGCGGCTGCACGGCATTTTTATCTTCGATGAAATCACCAAGATGGCTGTCTTCTTCATCGCCAATTGGGGTTTCAAGGCTGATTGGCTCTTTGGCAATCTTCAAAACCTTGCGCACTTTATCAATCGGCATTGACAGCTTTTCGGCAAGCTCTTCAGGCGTTGGCTCGCGGCCAATTTCATGCAGCATCTGGCGCGAAGTGCGAACCAGCTTATTGATTGTTTCGATCATATGAACCGGAATCCGGATCGTGCGTGCCTGATCGGCAATCGAGCGCGTGATGGCCTGTCTAATCCACCATGTTGCATAGGTCGAAAATTTATAGCCGCGCCGATATTCAAATTTATCAACCGCCTTCATCAGGCCGATATTGCCCTCTTGAATAAGATCGAGGAATTGCAGGCCGCGATTGGTGTATTTCTTGGCAATCGAAATCACCAGCCGCAAATTGGCTTCGACCATTTCGCGTTTGGCGCGCGCTGCTTCGCGCTGGCCACGCTGGATGGTTTGGATCACTTCACGAAATTCGGGAACCGACAGACCAATATCATCGACGACAAGCTTGATCTTGTCGCGCAGTTCGGCAATTTCATCGGCACTATTGGCCAACAGCTTTTTCCATGCCTTGGTGTTATAGCCGGTGCCGGGCCAATCTTCACAAACCTCGCGGCCGTTCCATGCGTCAATCATCTGAACGCGGGTCACGCCATTATCGGTGGCAAGGCGCATCAGGCGACCTTCAATCTGGGTAACATGCCGGTTAAGGGTAAAGACCTGCTCGCTCAAGGCTTCAATCCGGTTCGGGTTGAAAATCACCCCTTCCATCAATTCACACAGCTTGACCTTAATTTCGAAATGCGTGGTTTCGCTTTTTGCGACAAGCGGCTGTTCCTTGGCCATGCGGGCAAGGCGACGATCCTGACTTTTGACAAAGGCCTTGTAGGTTGTGCCAACATCGTCAAGAAGCGCCATCACATCATCACGAACGGCATCTTCCAGCGCGGCAAGCGATAGGTTCAGATCATCATTTTCATCATTGTCATTATGCGAATCACGGGTTGATGTATCGGTATCGCTATCGCCGCTTTCATCATCCTCATCTTCGTCTTCTTCATCTTCAATTTCTTCTTCGTCCTCTTCATCCTCAAGATCATCATCCGGGATATCATCGCCAAGCGGGTTGACGGTATTCTGGTCGATCAGCGGGTTGCCATTGATTTTGGCGTAGGTGGCTTCAAGATCGATAATATCGCGAAGCGGGACAACGCCATCGGCGATCTGGTCGCGCCAATGCATCAGGGCGCGAATGGTCAATGGCGATTCACAAATGCCACCAATCATCATTTCACGGCCAGCTTCAATCCGTTTGGCAATGGCGATTTCGCCCTCGCGCGACAACAGCTCGACACTACCCATTTCACGAAGATACATCCGCACCGGATCATCGGTACCCGAAACATCACTATCCGACAGATTGCCGGCGGCGCGGCCTTCTTCGGCTGCGTCATCATCACCATCGCTTTCGGCGCTATCAACAACCGAAACGCCCATCTCGCTTAGCGATGACATCACATCATCAATCTGTTCGGATGTGTAATCTTCGGCAGGAAGCGCCGCGTTCAACTCGTCATGAGTAACAAAGCCGCGTTCCTTGCCAAGCTTCATCAAGGTTTTGATGGTTTGCTGGGCTGCGTCGAGGCTGGCCGCTTCGGCTGCTTCTGGCGTGTTCTGATCAGGTTCGGCTTGTTTTTTTGCTTTACTGGCCATTTTGTTGCTCATATCCCTGTCCGGCTGTGCACGCAACCAGATGTGCTTGATCCGGTGTTGTTGCATCAAATGTCATTTGCCTGCCATTTCGGCAGAGCCTGTGGGCAAAGGCCCGGTATTATCTATTTTTTTGGGGTGCCGGCCTGCGAAAACAATCCGGACTTACCGCCGACAAGTTGAAGTAATTCATCTAGATGTATCGCGGCTTTGTCATTTGACAATTGGCGCGGATCAAATGGCAGTCTGGCTTTCATGTCATCCCCCGTCACTGCCGCCAATACATCATCTAAATTCAATCCTTTTAGATGATAGTTTATCGCTTCTGCGTCAAGGTCTGGATCGCGGATTACCGCGTCAATAAGTGCTTTTTTCAGGCTTTCGAGTGATTGATCCCCCGAATCGAGCATCGACAAGGCCTCAAAATTGGCAGAAACCAAGGATGGATGCGCCAATAATAATGCCACAACCGCACGATGCCGATTAATCAGCCCTGTTTGCGGTCGAGATGCACGCCGCGGTGCCACCATTGACGATATGCCGCGAATTTGATTACGCATTGCGGCGATTCGGCTTTCGATTTCATCACCATAGGCGCTCCGCACCTGATTATTGCCAATGCTGCGAACATGGCCGCGAACCGCCTGCCAGAATTGCGCCCGCGCCTCGGGCTGGCGAATGTCGAATTCGGCCTGAACCTGTTCCCATAGGCTATCGATAAGTGACCGCGCCGTGCCAATCACTTTGCGAAACCCCTCAGGCCCGCTTGCCGCAATCAAATCGTCTGGGTCCTTGCCTTCGGGAAGCACCGCCAACCGTGCCGATCGTCCGGGCTCGAGAAGCGGCAAAATCCGTTCGAGCGCGCGCGTTTGCGCCCGCTGTCCGGCAGCATCGCCGTCAAAACACAAAACCGGTTCATCATGCAATTTCCATAACAGCGCAATCTGTTCGGGCGTCAAGGCGGTGCCAAGCGGTGCCACTGCCGCGGCAGCGCCACTGTGATGAATGGCAATCACATCCATATAGCCTTCAGCAACGACAAGCGGCAGGTTCCGGCGAAGCCCTTCACGCGCCTGAACCCAGCCATAAAGAACGGCTTTTTTCGAAAAAGTCGGCCCCTCGCCCGAATTCAAATATTTTGGCTGGGCATCCCCAAGCGCCCGTGCGCCAAAAGCAATCACCTTGCCTTGTCTGTTTTCGATCGGAAACATGACGCGATCACGAAAATAATCATAAAGACTGCCATCACGATCCGATTTGCGGATGACACCGGCGGCAAGCATATCCTCATCGGAAAAGCCCTTATCCTTTAACGCGGCTCGCAGCCCCATCCGCGGCGAATAGCCGATCCGGTAGGTTTTCACGATCGCCGAATCAAGCCCGCGCTGCTTTAAATAGCGGGTTGCATCGCGGCCATCATCACGCCGCAATGCGGCTTCGAAAAACAAGGTCGTTTCTTCCAGAATATCAAGCGCGGCCTTGCGCTGACGTGATGCGGCCGGGTCTTGCGGCAAGGTGCGCGGTACGGCCAATCCGGCCATTTCGGCAAGACGTTCAACCGCTTCCATAAATTCCAAACCATCCATTTCACGAAGAAACGAAATCGCGTCGCCATGAACGCCACACCCAAAACAATGATAAAATCCATCATCGTCAACAACGGAAAAAGACGGGGTTTTTTCGGCATGGAACGGGCATAGACCGCTATGACGGCGGCCTTTGCGGATCAATTTCACCCGCCGCCCGACAACATCAGACAGCGGCACGCGTTGGCGAAGATCTTCGATAAATTCGGGCGGCACCGCCATAATTCAAAGCTCCGCTTGGTTGGTCAGCAAAAGGGGTTCAGTGATGGGGTCACTGTTCGCCAGCAACCATGGGTTACCGATAACATAAACCCGGGCGTCAAAACCACCAAATTTGGGCAAGGCCGATTAATATGGCAGCAGGCAAGCATGATCAGAATGCCGCAAAACTGTACCGAATACCGCAACGAATAACGAGAATCTTCGGCAGGGTCAAAAGACCAATCAGCCTTTTCCCATCAGGGCTGTCTTGACCGCCTGACTGGCAGCCGAAAAATCCATCTGGCCAGCGTAATTGCTTTTCAAAAAGCCCATGACCTGTCCCATATCCTTAACCGATGCTGCGCCTGTCTGTTCGATGGCAGCGGCAATTGCCGCGCTCATTTCATCATCACTTAGCTGGGCTGGCAAAAATTCTTTGATGATGGCAATTTCGGCTTCTTCAGCGGCGGCCAGTTCGGGACGCCCACCATCATTATACATTTTTGCTGATTCGGTGCGTTGCTTGATCATTGTCTGTAACAGGCCAAGGATATCATCATCGCTGATGCCATCAGGATTGCCATTGCCTCTTGCAGCGATGTCACGATCTTTCAGGGCAGCCATGATAAGCCGCATCGTGCCTAGTGCTGCCTGATCTTTATCCTTTAATGCCTGCTTCATTGCTGCTGCAATATTTTCGCGCATGAGAATGTAATCCTTTATGAAACCAATCGAGGTATCGCCCCAACCAAACGTCGCGCTTTTACGCGACTAAAGCAAATGCCGCAAGCCCTCCTGCTTTGGCTTGACCAATGGCGTCTGCTCGGGTAAGACAACAGCCGTTTGGCAAACGTTGGTTTGCTAGCGGGTTTCTTATAACAGGATATGGGATCAAATGGGGCAGAAAATCAAGTCTGGCCAGTATTTTGCTGCGCTTCGCGCCAATCGGGATAACCCGACAGCAGCCCTCGTTCTTGAAGATGGATCTGTCTTCACCGGCTATGGATTCGGTGCCGCCACCACCAATGTTGGCGAAATATGTTTCAACACATCGATGACTGGCTATCAGGAAATTCTGACCGATCCTTCCTATGCCGGACAGATCATCACCTTTACCTTTCCGCATATTGGCAATGTTGGCGCTAATGATCAGGATTTCGAGACCATTACGCCATCTGCCTTGGGATTGATCGTTCGGCAAGCCGTCACCAATCCGGCAAGCTGGCGGGCAACAAGCGATCTTGATAGCTGGCTGAAAACACATAATCTGCCCGGGATCAGCGGCATTGACACGCGCGCGCTAACCCGCCGCATCCGCGATCTTGGCGCACCGCGCGGCGCTTTATGTTACGCGCCTGATGGCAACATTGATGTTGACGCGCTAAAGGCACAGGCCGTCGCATGGCCTGGCCTGAAAAACATGGATCTTGCGGTTGATGTCACCTGTGACAATCCACATGATTGGCACCAGGGAAGCTGGCAGATGGACAAATCAGCTCACCTTGAAACCCCATCCAAATATAAAGTTGTGGCCATGGATTTTGGCTGCAAACACAATATTTTGCGTAGCCTTGAAGACGCCGGCTGTGCGGTTCATGTTGTGCCAGCTAACGCCACAGCTGACGAAATCATGGCTTTGCAGCCAGACGGGGTGTTTTTATCAAATGGCCCGGGTGATCCAGCTGCAACCGCCGCTTATGCTGGCCCGCAGATTGCCAAGCTGATTGATCAAAATATGCCGGTTTTTGGCATTTGTATTGGTCATCAGCTTATGGCCCTGGCGCTTGGTGCCAAAACCCACAAAATGGACCGTGGCCATCGCGGTGCCAATCATCCGGTCAAAGACCTTGCCACTGGCAAGATCGAGATCACCAGCCAGAATCATGGGTTTGTGGTCGATCCAGACAGCCTGCCTGCCGAATTGGAAGTGTCGCATATTTCGCTGTTCGATCAATCGGTCGAAGGGCTGCGCCATACCAGCAAACCTGCCTTTTGTGTTCAATATCACCCCGAATCATCACCCGGACCACATGATTCGCGGTATCTGTTTGAACGATTTATCGACCTGATGGAAAAAACGAAAGCTTAAGATATGCCGCGCCGCAACGATATTAAATCTATTCTCATTATCGGCGCCGGCCCCATTATTATCGGGCAGGCCTGCGAATTCGACTATTCTGGCGCACAGGCCTGTAAGGCACTGAAGGCCGATGGCTATCGCATCATTCTGGTCAATTCCAATCCAGCAACGATCATGACTGATCCGGACATGGCCGATGCCACCTATATCGAGCCAATCACCCCGGGCACCGTTGCCAAAATCATCGAAGCCGAGCGCCCCGATGCGCTGTTGCCGACAATGGGCGGCCAAACCGCGCTGAATACCGCGCTTTCACTTTATAATGACGGCACTTTGGAAAAATACGGCGTTGAAATGATTGGCGCCCGAACTGCCTCAATCGAAATGGCCGAAGACCGCGAATTATTCCGTCTGGCGATGGAACGGATCGGGCTTGAATGCGCCCGCGCCAGCACGGTCAATAATTTCGCCGATGCGCTGGCTGCCCTTGATAAAGTTGGTTTGCCAGCGATTATTCGCCCATCTTTCACCCTTGGTGGTGAAGGTGGCGGTATTGCTTATAACCGCGCCGAATTTGAAACCATCGTTGGCAATGGTCTTCGCCTGTCGCCAGTGTCAGAAGTGCTGATCGAAGAATCGCTTCTTGGCTGGAAAGAATTTGAGATGGAGGTTGTGCGCGACACGACCGATAATTGCATCATCATCTGTTCAATCGAGAATATTGATCCGATGGGTGTCCATACTGGCGATTCGCTTACCGTTGCCCCCGCGCTGACCCTGACCGACAAGGAATATCAAGTACTTCGTGATGCGTCATTGGCGGTGCTTCGTGAAATTGGCGTCGATACTGGCGGGTCAAATGTGCAATTTGCCGTTTGCCCAAACACCGGCCGTGTCATTGTGATCGAGATGAACCCGCGCGTCAGCCGTTCGTCAGCGCTTGCCTCAAAAGCAACCGGTTTTCCGATTGCCAAAGTCGCTGCCAAATTGGCGGTTGGGTATCGGCTTGATGAGCTGGTCAATGACATAACCGGCGTCACCCCGGCCAGTTTTGAGCCAACCATTGACTATGTTGTGACCAAAATCCCGCGCTTTACCTTTGAAAAATTTGCCGGTGCCGAACAGAATCTTTCGACCTCGATGAAGTCGGTTGGCGAGGCCATGGCGGTTGGCCGGTCATTTGAAGAAAGTCTGCAAAAAGCGCTTCGCTCGATGGAAATTGGCCTAACCGGTTTGAATAATGTCGATATGCCGGCACCTGATAGCGCGCTTGGCGAAGACCCGCTTCGCGGCTGGCTTGGCGAGCTGGTTCCAAACCGGATTTTACGCATTGCGATGGCATTGCGAAGCGGCATGTCAATTGCCGAAGTGCATAGCGCAACAAGCTGGGATATCTGGTTTCTGGAGCGGATTGCAGCCATCATTGAGGCTGAAAACGCCGTCATTGATAATGGTTTGCCAGATGATGCGGTATCGCTTCGCCATCTGAAATCACTTGGCTTTGCCGATAGCCGCCTTGCCGAACTTGACAATCTTGATGTTGCCACGGTTCGGGCGATGCGCGTAACCGCAGGGGTCAAGCCTGTCTATAAGCGGATTGATACTTGCGCTGCCGAATTTGCATCTGATACCGCCTATATGTATTCAACCTATGAAGTCACCGATCAGGCCGAATGCGAATCTGACCCAAGCGACCGGAAAAAAATTGTCATCCTTGGCGGCGGGCCAAACCGGATTGGTCAGGGAATCGAATTTGACTATTGCTGTGTTCATGCTTGCTATGCGCTGTCCGAGGCAGGCTATGAAACCATCATGATCAATTGTAACCCGGAAACGGTTTCAACCGATTATGACACGTCCGACCGGCTGTATTTTGAGCCTTTGACCGACGAAGATGTGATTTCGGTTATCAAGCGCGAGGCCGAAAATGGCGATTTGCGCGGTGTGATCGTCCAGCTTGGTGGGCAAACACCGCTGAAAATCGCCGCCGCCTTGGAAGCCGAAGGGATCCCCATCCTTGGCACCAGCCCGGATGCAATCGACCTTGCCGAAGACCGTGAACGTTTTCAAAAACTATTGCAAAAGCTGGACCTGTTGCAGCCCGAAAATGGCATCGCCCATTCGGCTGAAGAAGCCCGCGCAATTGTTGACCGTATTGGCCTGCCGGTTGTCATCCGGCCATCCTATGTTCTTGGTGGGCGGGCGATGGAAGTCGTTCACCAGATCACCGATCTTGAACGCTATATGCGTGATGCCGTTGTTGTATCGGGAACCAACCCTGTCTTGATTGACCGTTTTCTCAACAATGCTATCGAAGTTGATGTCGATGCGCTATGCGATGGTACTGATGTCTATATTGGTGGCATCATGGAACATATCGAAGAAGCTGGTATTCATTCCGGCGATTCGGCTTGTTCGTTACCGCCACAGCATTTGTCTGACGAAATTCTTGCTGAAATCCGCCGCCAAACCTCCGCGCTTGCCTTTGCTTTGAATGTTGTCGGTTTGATGAATATCCAATTCGCCATCCGCGAAGATAAAATCTATCTTCTTGAGGTGAATCCGCGCGGCAGCCGCACGGTGCCGTTTGTGGCGAAAACCACCGGCGTTCCGCTTGCCAAAATCGCCTCACGCGTGATGGCTGGTGAAAAGCTGGCAAGCTTTAATCTCAAGGATCTTGATTTGCCGCATGTCGCTGTGAAAGAAGCGGTTTTCCCATTTGCCCGCTTCCCCGGTGTTGATGTGTTCCTTGGCCCTGAAATGAAATCAACGGGCGAGGTCATGGGCATTGACCGCAGCTTTGGCGCGGCATTTGCCAAAAGTCAGCAAGGGGCCGGTGTTGATTTGCCGCTATCAGGCACTGTCTTTATTTCGGTCAAGGATGAAGACAAACAAGCCTTTGTCGAAATTTGCCAAAACCTTGTCGAAGACGGCTTTAAGATTCTGGCAACCGGCGGTACTACCGATGCTTTGAACGCGGCAGGGGTTCCGGCAACACGGATCAATAAGGTGATGGAAGGCAGGCCACATGCTGTTGATGCGATGCTGTCTGGCGAAATTCAGCTTGTTTTCAACACCGCCAAGGGTGCTGGGGCTATCAAGGATTCCTTCTCGCTTCGGCATAATGCCCTCACCAATAAAATCCCCTATTACACAACGGTTTCCGGAAGCCGCGCCGCGGCTGAAGCCATTCGCGCCCTTCGTCAAGGACAGCTTGGTGTTCGCACCTTGCAGGATTATCTTGCAGATATTAAGCGTTAACCGTTAACCTACGGTAACACTATTGGGTAACGCCGTGTTGCGGCTCGCGTAAATGGATTTGTAAAACGATGGAAAAAATACCTTTCACCCCACAGGGGCTGGATGTCATTAAAGAAGAGCTTGCGCATCTCAAAGGCACCGAGCGTCAGGCAGTGATTAATGCCATTGCCGTTGCCCGCGAACATGGTGATCTGTCGGAAAACGCCGAATATCACGCTGCGCGTGAAAAACAGTCATTCATCGAAGGGCGTATTTCCGAGCTTGAAGATGTGACAAGCCGTGCCGAAGTTATCGATGCCGATAAGTTAAATGGCGAAAAAGTGACATTCGGCACAAGCGTTGGTGTTGTTGACGAAGAAACCGACGAAGAAGCGCTTTATCATATTGTCGGGCCTTACGAGACCGATATTTCCAAACGCATGATTTCAACATCATCACCTATTGCGCGGGCCGTCATTGGTAAAAGCGTTGGTGACTCGGTTGAGGTGCAAACCCCGGGCGGCGTGCGGTCTTATGAGATATTGTCAATCGCCTTGTTTGACATCACCAAGGTTTAGGAAAATCAACCAAGCTTGAGCAAAACCGAACTAGGCTTGGCGGTTGCTAGGTTTGGCAGTCTCTAGGTTTGGCTGATTGGCACGCCAACAAGCTGTTTTGCCGACCGGATCGACAAGGCGGTTTTCACATGGCTGACATTTTTTGCTGGTGTCAGATGGCTGGTCAGGAATTTCTGGAAATCATCCCAATCATGCGCAACGATTTTCAATAGAAAATCGGTTTCGCCCATCAGCATATGGCATTCGCGCACTTGCGGCCATGTCGATACCAGCGTTTCAAAATCCTGCAAATCGGTTTCGGCCTGGCTGGTCAGACCAACAAAGGCAAATACCTGAACGCTATAGCCAAGCGCGTCCGAATCAATGTCGGCATGATAGCCTTTGATAATACCCGCATCTTCCAGCGCGCGAACCCGCCGAAGGCATGGCGGTGCCGAAATACCGGCATTTTTGGCAAGATCGACATTCGTCATGCGTCCATGATCTTGCAAATCATGCAAAATTTGTCGATCAACCGAGTCCAGTTTGATTTTTTCAGCCATAAATACAGCGCCAGCAGTGATAAAGCGTTACGTTACGGCCTGCATAATAGACGCGCCAGACATCATTCGACAAGCGATATTGCGTAATATTATTGCCTGAAGACCGCGCTCAAGTTACTTATAGTTATCAACCCAACCAAGATGGAGACATCGCCTTGCCCACATCCATCCCTTTGCCCCCTTTGGGCAAAACCGCCGAAACCAATGGTAAAAAACCCCAGATTTGGGTGATTAGCGATGGCACGGCAGGCATGCGGCTGCAGGCAATTGCGCTTGGCGAGGCGTTGATCGCTGCCGACATAACAAACCAGACCAGCCTTGCCGATATCGTCATCAAACCGTCTTGGTGGCTTCGGCATTTGCCGCGGCTTGTTCCTTTCCTGCCAAAGGCATTGTTATCACCATGGCTTGGGTCAATTGGGGGTCGGCTAAACAAGGACAAACCGGCAATTATCATCACTTGTGGTCGGCGCATGGCGGGAACGTCGATTGCGCTTAACCGGCTTTCAAAGGCATATGCGGTTGGCACCCGTACAATCCATATTCAAGATCCGCGCTTGCCGCCGCATTATTTTGATATTTTGATCGTGCCCAAACATGATCCGGCACGCGGCGCAAATGTTGTGACAAGCCTAGCATCGTTAAACCGTCTTGATATGTCCAAGATCGCCGATGCGGCAAGTCAGCTTAATGAGAAATGGCGCGCCCTTCCCGCGCCGCGCGTGGCGGTGCTGCTTGGCGGAACCAACCGGCGCTATGGGGTTTCGGCGATGATGGCAAAGGATATGGCAAAACGGCTTGCCGATTTTGCCACCAAAACAGGGGCTAGCCTTGCGCTCATCCCATCACGGCGCACACCTGCTAATCTTGTGACCCAGCTTACTGCCGCGCTTGGGTCATTGCCCTATGCAGTCATGGATCAGGCCGAAAACAATCCCTATCCGGGAATTTTGGGGCTCGTTGATGCGGTGATTGCTACATCTGATTCGGTCAATATGATTTCTGAGGCGACAATCACCGGCCTGCCAGTTCTGATTGCCGAATGGCAAAGCGAGACCGGTCGGATTGGCGCGTTTCATGATGCGATGATGGCAGCGGGGCATATTGCTCCAATGCGCGACCAGCTTCCGCAAGACGGCTTTACCCCGCTTGTTGAAATGCCCGCGATTGTAAAATCGGTTTTGGCGCGGCTTAACAGCTAAAGTGCCGTCATCCGCGCCAAAGGTAATTGGTGAAATAAAAAGTAATCAGTGAAATAATTTGCGGCCATCATTGGGGAACATCCCGTCATAAAGACCGGCAACCTGTTCAGCATATCCGTTATAGATTTGCGTTCTTACATTCTTATTACTACCAAGCAGCCGTTCGGTTTTTTGCGGCCAACGCGGATGCGGCACATCGGGATTCACATTCGCCCAAAATCCATATTCATTCCCATTCAACTGTTCCCAAAAAGACACGGGCTGTTTGTCGGTAAAGGTAAAGCGCGTAATTGATTTGACCGATTTAAATCCATATTTCCACGGTGTCACCAACCGGATTGGCGCACCGTTCTGCGCTGGCATTGGCTTGCCGTAAATGCCGGTTGCCAAAAAGGCCAGTTCATTTGTGGCTTCGGCAAGGGTTAGCCCCTCAACATAGGGCCATGGATACCAGCTTTGCTTTTGCCCGGGGGCAATTGATGGGTCAAGGAAGGTTTCCATTTGCAAATATTTGGCTTCGGGCTTTGGCTTTGCCAGTTTGACCAAATTGGCCAATGGTACCCCGCTCCACGGCACCGCCATCGCCCATGCCTCAACACAGCGATGCCGGTAAAGGCGTTCTTCCAACCCGCCTGCCTTGGTAATCAAATCTTCGGCATCAAGCTGCATTTCAGTTTCAACCAAGCCGTCAATTGTGACCATCCATGGATCGGTAACCAGCTTTTGCGCCCGTTTCCAGATATTCTTTGATGATCCAAATTCATAGAAATTCGTATAGGTTGTTGCATCATCTTCGGGTGTAATATCGCGGTCTAGCCGATAGGCCATATTGCGCGGCGCTGGATATCCTTCGATGGCAGCAACCGCCGCCGCCGCAAACCCGCCAACACCAGTCAAGGCCGTCGTTAGTCCAAGACCGGCAAAGCCTGCAGCGCGAAGCCATTCTCGGCGGTTGAGGTAGATATGTTCAGATGTTGCATCGGCTTCAGCCATAGCCCAGCTTGGGCGTTTTTTGATCAGCATTAGCTATCTCCTTCGGCGATAAGGCTTTGGTGATCTCTATGTCTACCGGGTCAATATGGCAAAGATGCGGCATAATCTTGCGGCACCTGCGCCGATCGTGACATCAGATATCTCACGACAGGCTGGCGGTTACTTTCGCAATTCTTTGCATCGCATCGGCCAAAACATCATCCGCCGCAGCATATGAGATTCGGAAATAGGGCGACAGACCAAACGCAACTCCCGGCACCACCGCCACTTCACCCGCCTCAAGAAGATAGCTGACAAAATCGCTATCGCTTTCGATAATTTTACCATCAGGCCGCTTTTTCCCAATCAATTTGGCAATCGAGGGATAGACATAAAAAGCCCCATCGGGAAGCGGGCAATCAATCCCGTCAATTTTGTTCAGCGCTTCACAAACAAGCTGGCGACGACGGGCAAAGGCAGCGCGGTTTTCAGCCATGAAATCCAACGGCCCGTCCAGTGCGGCAATCGCCGCATATTGTGCCATTGAATTCGGACTTGATGTTGATTGCGATTGCACCTTTGCCATTGCCTTGATCAATGGCACCGGCCCACTGCCATAGCCAATACGCCAGCCAGTCATGCAATAGGATTTTGACACGCCATTGACGGTTAGAATACGGTCTTGCAGATCGGGCGCAATCGTTGCCATGGTCACAAATTTGAAATCGTCATAAACCAGATGTTCATAGATATCGTCACTGATCAAATGCAATTGCGGGTGGCGACGCATGACCGCGGCAAACGCCATCAAATCATCCGCATCATAGCCAACCCCGCCCGGGTTTGACGGGCTGTTCAGGATAAGCCATTTGCTATTTGGCGTGATGGCCGCTTCCAGATCTTCGGCGCTAATCTTCATGGGATTGGCACCGCTTCCCCTTACAAAGACCGGTTTTGCCTCGCAAATTTCGACAATGCCGGCAAAGCTAACCCAGTAAGGTGTTGGAATAATCACTTCATCGCTTGGGTTCAGACTGGCCATTAGCGCGTTAAACAAAACCTGCTTGCCACCGGTGCTTACCGTAATCATATCCGCTGTACAGGTAACGTTGTTTTCACGCGCAAATTTGCGGCAGATCGCTTGCTTCAATTCGGGGATACCGTCAACTTGCGTATATTTTGTTTTGCCTGCTTTCATCGCCGCATTCGCAGCATCTTTGATATGCTGCGGCGTATCAAAATCAGGCTCACCAGCAGCAAGCCCAATTACCTTGCGGCCTGCAGCTTTCATATTCAATGCCATGTCGGTAATCGACACGGTTGGTGATGGCGCGATGCGGTTTAGCCTGTCCGAAATAAGGCCCATTGATCCGGTCTCCTTTTCCCTTTGAAATTTATGGGGTGCTTTGTGGTTTAGGACAAGTGCTTTTCGCCGCGCCCCCTTTCTTCTTTGGGCGAACATGCCTATCTTAGGGGCATGAACGAAACCAGTAACGACAATTTGATCATCACCCGATCAAGCGGCCCGGCAAATTTTGACCTAACCTCAGAATTTAAACCGGCTGGTGATCAGCCAACTGCGATTGCCGAATTGATCGAAGGCATTCAAACGGGTGAACGCGATCAGGTTCTGCTTGGGGTGACAGGATCAGGCAAAACCTTTACCGCCGCGCATGTCATCCAGCAGATCAAACGGCCAACGCTGATTCTAGCGCCAAACAAAACATTGGCCGCCCAGCTCTATGGCGAGATGAAGTCGTTATTCCCCAATAATGCTGTCGAATATTTCGTTTCCTATTATGATTATTACCAGCCCGAAGCCTATGTGCCGCGATCCGATACCTATATCGAAAAAGAATCGTCAATCAATGAACAGATTGACCGGATGCGCCATTCGGCAACCCGCGCCCTTCTTGAACGTGACGATGTTATCATTGTCGCGTCGGTATCATGTATCTATGGCATTGGTTCGGTTGAAACCTATTCCAGCATGACGATGAAATTGAGTGCTGGTGAAACGGTCTCACGACAAGATTTGCTGCGCCAGCTGACCGAGCTTCAATATCGCCGCAATGATACAAATTTTGTGCGTGGCGCATTTCGAGTTCGCGGTGACTCGGTTGAATTATTTCCGGCGCATCTTGAAGATAGCGCCTGGCGCATTTCGCTTTTTGGCGATGAGATCGAAGCCATTTTTGAATTTGACCCGCTAACTGGTTCGAAAAATGCGAAACTGGACAGCATCACAATTTTCGCCAATTCGCATTATGTGACGCCGCGGCCAACCTTGCAGCAGGCCTGCAAGCAGATCAAACAGGAACTCAAAAGCCGCATTGCCGAATTCACCGCCAATAACCAGCTTCTCGAAGCCCAGCGTATCGAACAACGCACGCAATTTGATGTTGAGATGATTGAGGCGACGGGCGCTTGTGCCGGAATTGAAAATTATTCGCGCTATCTTTCTGGTCGTGGGCCGGGCGAACCACCGCCAACGCTGTTTGAATATCTGCCAGAAAATGCACTTTTGATCATTGATGAAAGCCATGTCACCGTTCCCCAGCTTGGCGCGATGTATAAGGGCGATTTTGCGCGCAAATCAACCTTGTCAAATTATGGCTTTAGGTTGCCATCATGCCTTGATAACCGGCCTTTGAAATTCGAAGAATGGGAAGGATTCAGGCCACAAACCATTTTTGTTTCGGCCACCCCGGGCAAATGGGAACTAGAGCGAACCGGCGGTGTCTTTAGTGAACAGGTGGTGCGGCCAACAGGATTGATTGATCCAGATTGTATTGTTCGGCCAACGGTCAATCAGGTTGATGATATCATTGCCGAATGCCGTGACGTTGCCGCCAAGGGTCAGCGTGCGCTGATTACAACCCTGACCAAAAAGATGGCCGAAGCCTTGTCCGAATATATGTATGAGTCAGGATTGCGCGTTCGCTACCTACATTCAGACATTGATACGCTTGAACGGATCGAAATCATGCGCGATCTGCGCCTTGGCGTATTTGATGTGCTGATCGGCATTAACCTGCTTCGTGAGGGGCTTGATATCCCCGAATGTTCGCTTGTCGGTATTCTGGACGCTGATAAGGAAGGCTATCTTCGGTCGCGAACGTCACTTATCCAGACCATCGGGCGCGCCGCACGAAATCTTGATGGCCGTGTTATCCTTTACGGCGACCGCGTGACCGATTCAATGCAATATGCGCTGGATGAAACCAACCGGCGGCGCGAGCGCCAAACAGCCTATAACAAAGCCCATGGCATTACGCCTGAATCGGTTCGCAAAGACATCGCTGATGTTCTGGATTCGGTTTATGAACGTGGTGACCATCTAACGCCGCAAGCGGGTGCCAAATCAGGCGATCTGATCGGCAGCAATTTCAAAACCGTGCTTGCTGATCTTGAAACCAATATGAAAGCCGCTGCGGCCAATCTTGAATTTGAGGAAGCGGCACGATTGCGCGATGAAATTCGCCGCATGGAAGCCGCCCAGCTTGGCCTGTTTGAACCCGGGGTTCCATCCGCCATTGCCGAAAGGCATGGGTTTCCTGCTGGCACCCCCGGCGCGCCAATTAAAAAGCGTGGACGGCGGCGCTAAAGCTGATAAAAGCCAAAGAACCAAGGTGTCACACCGCTTTGCGCCAATTGCAAAAATCACTGTAAAACAGCGGCTAATCGCCAGTGGTTTTGCACAAGTTCTGCAAAAATGCCTTGATTCGGTTAGCTGGCTTTAGAATTTACGCCGATTGAACGTCTTTTTGCCCTTGAAATATGTTAACTATCTGTATCAATTAAATTTTAATTTTATGCCTATTTTTTAGGCAAAGGGTAATTTTTCTTAGAAAAACAGTACGCCGTAAAAAAATTTAGGGGTTTTTCCACAGGTTTATCCACAGCAATCGGGGAAAACAATTTCAACCTTTTCCGAAGATGAAATCTAGCTGATTCGCAAATTCCGCATTTGCGCCGCAAGGCAGCAACCATATCCTTGTATTCCGGCGCAAATCATCGATCGGTCACTAATGAATCGAGGTCGAGGATCATTGGCATGATTTGAAAATCGCCACATTTCCGACTGCGGCAATGACTTTGCTTGGGAAATTTTTTATACTGCTATTCGTGTCGGGACGCGCACCAAACCGCCGTCAAGAATTCGGCAATCATAAGCCAGCAAACAACGCCAGAACCGCGGCCAAACCCCATTAGGTGAGACATAAAGTGGAAGACGCACCAAACATGCCGCCAAATTTGAAACGCGGTATTGCCTATTTGAAAACCGAGCTTAAGACCTTGCCAAGTCAGCCCGGGGTTTACCGTATGCAAAATGCGGCTGGCGAGGTGCTTTATGTTGGTAAGGCGCGCAATCTTGTTCGCCGCGTTACAAACTACACCCAGCCAAATCGCCTATCCAACCGGATCATGCGCATGGTTGGCGAAACCCAAAAATTAGAAGTCATTGTCACAAAATCCGAAATCGAAGCGCTGCTGCTTGAATCAAATCTGATCAAGAAAATGCAGCCACGATATAATATCCTGCTTCGTGACGATAAAAGCCTGCCGCAAATTCTGCTAACCGACGATCATGAATTTGGCCAATTGACCAAACATCGTGGCCGGAAAAACCGCAAAGGCGACTATTTCGGACCATTTGCCTCGGCCGGATCGGTCAACCGCACCGTGGCCGACCTTGCCCGCGCCTTTATGCTTCGCACCTGTTCTGACAATGTGTTTGCAAGTCGCACGCGCCCCTGTTTGCAATATCAGATCAAACGTTGCTCGGGGCCTTGTGTCGGGCTTGTTAGCCGCGAAGATTACGCCAAGCAAATGGCGCAAGCCCGCCGTTTCCTAAATGGCGAATCCGCCAATGTGCAGCGTGAATATGCCGCCCGCATGCATGCGGCGGCTGAAACGCTGGAATTTGAAACGGCGGCGATCTGGCGCAACCGCATTCGCGCCTTGACCGGTATTCAGGCCAATCAAGACATCAATCTACCAACTGTCAGTGATGCTGATATCATCGCTGCGGCGCGAAGTGGCGAGCGAAGCTGCATTCAGATTTTCTTTATCCGTGGCGGATCAAATTATGGCAACCGGTCCTATTTTCTGACGCATCTTGCTGATACCCCAGCCCATGAGGTGATTGGTGCCTTTATCGGCCAATTTTATGAAGATAAAGAACCGCCTGCCGAAATCATGCTTAGCGAAATGCCCGAAGATCACCGCCTGTTAAGCGAGGCATTGACCCGTAATGCAGGCCATAAGGTCACGCTTAGCTGTCCAGTGCGCGGCAATCGGCGCAAAGTCACAACAATGGCGCTTAAAAATGCCGAAGAAGCGCTTGCCCGCCATCTTGCCAACGCATCATCACAACGCCGTCTTTTGCGCGAACTGGCAGCCGCGCTTGATCTGGGTGAACCACCAACGCGCATTGAAATTTATGATAATTCGCATATTCAAGGCAAACATGCGGTTGGCGGCATGGTTGTTGCGGGGCCAGAAGGTTTCGAAAAGGGCGCCTATCGCCGCTTTAACATCAAGGATGAAGGCAAATTTGCAACGGCCATTGGTGATGATTTTGCCATGATGCGGCAGGTGATCCATCGGCGATTTTCACGCGCCTTGAAAGAAGATGCCGACCGGCAGTCGGGCAATTGGCCTGATTTGCTGTTGATTGATGGCGGCGTTGGCCAGCTATCGGCCGTGCATGAGGCACTTGATGATCTTGGGCTTGTTGATCTAAACGTCGTTGCCATTTCAAAAGGGCCTGACCGGCATGCCGGACGCGAACAATTTCATATCCGTGGCCGCGCCAGCTTTACCCTTGCACCCGACAGCGCAGCAATGCATTTTCTGCAACGGCTTCGTGACGAATCACATCGCTATGCCATCGGCACGCATCGCGCCAAACGAACCAAGACCGAATTCACCAATCCGTTAGACGCGGTTCCGGGCATTGGGCCAAAACGCAAAAAGGCACTTTTGGCGCATTTTGGCTCGGCGCGCGCGGTTTCTGCCGCTGGGCTTAGCGATTTAGAAGCGGTTGAGGGAATTTCGAAAAAATATGCTCAACAAATCTATGATTGGTTCTATAGTGGCTCTTAAATAGTCCAGTTGGTTCACCTGAACCATCTGTAAGGGCTAAATTATAAACAAGGCTTTTCGCAAAGGATCGCAGGCGCATTCATGTTTACACTTGCTTCGCTTCCAAATTGGATGACCGTTATGCGCATTGCCATCACGCCGCTGATTGCGGTTTTGATCTGGAGTGACGTCGCGCCATTCTATTACCAATTGGCGCTGTATCTCTATACAATCGCCAGCGTCACCGATTATGTTGACGGCTATATTGCGCGGCGGCTTAAAGTTGAATCGCCGTTTGGCGAGATGTTGGATCCCATCGCCGATAAATTGCTGATCGCGGCGGTATTGCTGGCGCTTGCCAGTGTGCAAACAAGTGGATGGCTGTTTTTGGTACCAGCTTTGATAATTCTCATTCGTGAATTTATGATTTCGGGATTGCGCGAATATCTGGCGAAACAAAATGTATCAGCACCCGTCACCAAGCTTGCTAAATGGAAAACAACCGCGCAGATTCTGGCGCTTGGCTTTTTGATGGGTGCGCCGGGCTTTCCGGGCTTTCCTTTCGCGCATGAGATTGGGCTAATCCTTTTATGGATTGCCGCAATTCTGACCGTGCAGACAGGGTCAGGCTATGTCAGGGGTGCCTTGGGGCATGTAAATAGTCTTCGCTAGGCTGCATCATTACCGCAAAATCACGATTAGGCCTTGATTGGCAGCATTGGCTGTTGAATCATAGCAAGGCAAAAATTGGCAGCTTCGTGATTACCGACTGCCCAACAATGATAAATGAGACCATAGATAATGAAAATTATGTATTTTGCATGGCTAAAGGAACATACCGGCTGTTCATTTGAGGATATGCCGATCCCAGATGGCGTTGATACTGTTGGCGCCCTGATCCCGCATATCACATGTAAATCAGCTGGTCATAAAACCGCTTTACAAAATCTTGATGCGGTTCGGGTTGCGGTCAACCGTGTTTATGGTGACCTTGCCACGCCGATTGGCGATCGTGACGAAGTTGCCTTTTTCCCGCCCGTTACCGGCGGCTAAGAAAAAGCCACCAACCGCATGCGGTTCGTGGCTTTTGCAATCTTCAGATCATTTCGGACGTTGGATCAATTAGGCGTGAACCAATGCGCTATAGCCTTCAACCATTTTGCGGCAAATTTCACCCGGAGTGAATTGATGGTCACCGATTCTGGAAACCGGCGTAACCTCGGCTGCTGTGCCGGTTAAAAAACATTCCCGCATTGCGCCTAACTCATCTGGCTTAATGTGCCGTTCGACCACTTCAATTTGCATTGATTTGGCCATCGAAATCACGCTTTGGCGCGTGATGCCATTCAAGAAACAATCGGCAATCGGTGTATGAAGCGTGCCGGCATCATCAACAAAAAACACATTGGCGCCGGTAGCTTCGGCAACATAGCCGCGATAATCCATCATCAATGCATCTTGAAAGCCCTTGCGCTCAGCCTCATGTTTCGACAGCGTGCAAATCATATAAAGACCCGCTGCCTTGGCATGAACCGGTGCTGATTCGGGCGATGGCCGTTTCCAGCTCGCAATATCAAGCGTAATGCCCTTCATTTTGGTTTCAGGGTCAAAATAGCTTGGCCATTCCCATGCAGCAATCGCCAGATGCGCGGTTGTTTGCTGCGCTGAAATCGCCATCATTTCGGAACCGCGCCAACAATAGGCCCGCACATAACCATCAACAATGTTATTGGCTTCGATAACCGCCTGTTTGGCAGCATCCACCGCATCATCTGAAATCGGCAGATCAAAATCCAACAATTTGCTTGATTGGCGGAGCCGAACCGTATGTTCGCGCCCTTTGAAGATTTTACCGGCATAGACGCGCTCGCCTTCGAACACCAGACTGGCATAATGCAGCCCGTGACTTAACGTATGCGCTTTTGCGTCACGCCATGGCACAATTTCGCCATCCATCCAAATGCTACCATCGCGATCATCAAACGGAATCAATGCCATATCCTGCTCTCCCTAAAAACAGCCAAAGCGTTTATCTCACGAATTTAAATGGTTCCATTTCGGCCATTTCATGCTAAAGACTAGATGTCTTTTTTACCACTTACATTCTATATTGGTCAACATGGCTGACGTAAAACCAATTGGCAAGGCTCTTTTTCTCCGCGAAGAAGAATTGCGCCGCGGCATTGAATTGATGTTTTTCGCTTACCGCGATTTCACCGGTGAAGCCGACTCGATTCTTGCCGAACAGAATATGGGGCGCGCGCATCATCGGGCAATCTATTTTATTGGTCGCAATCCCGGAATCACGGTTAGTGATCTTTTGACCATCCTTTGCATCACCAAACAAAGCTTGTCGCGTGTTCTGTCTGGGTTAATGCAAGATGGCTATGTCACGCAAAAACCGGGGGCAACTGATCGCCGCCAGCGTTTGCTATATCTTACCGAAACCGGCATCGCGCTTGAATCACGCCTAACCTCGTTGCAGGGGCGCCGTTTTGCCGCTGCCTATCGTGAAGCCGGTGTTGATGCAGTTGATGGCTTCCAACGGGTATTGCGAGGATTACTCGACAGCGATACGATTGACCAGATCGCCCAGCAAGATCAGACAAGTGACATCTGATTACGATTATTGCGCCAGTCGAATCGAAATGACCAGAATTGCGCTAAATTGGATTGCGCTAAATTGAATTGACTTGAAATTGAGTTGAATTGACGAGCTTTAAATTCACTTAACCCAGCATTCAATCATAGAGGGGCTTTATGTCAGAGCATCACATCCTTGTCATCGATGATGATGAACGGCTTCGCATTCTGCTTCGCCGGTTTCTTGAAGAAAGCGGCTTTCGCGTCACTGATGCTGGCAATGCCAGCGAAGCGCGCAAAATTCTGCACGGCGTTGCCTTCGATCTTTTGGTTGTCGATATCATGATGCCCGGTGAAACAGGGCTTGAATTTCTGGCTGATATTCGCAAAGACAATGCCGTGCCTGCGCTGTTTCTGACAGCAATGTCGGATACGGAAAACCGCATTGAGGGGCTAGAAGCCGGCGCTGATGACTATATGTCAAAGCCGTTTGAGCCGCGCGAACTTGTGCTGCGGATCAAACGTATTCTCCAGCGCAACCGCAGCAGTGACCATTTTGACATGCAAATCAATTTTGGCCCCTTTCTGTTTGATCCCGATACCGGCATGTTATCGAAATCAGGCGACCGGCTGCATATCACAACCGCCGAACAACAGCTTTTGACCAGTTTTGGCAAACGCCCCAATCAAATCCTATCGCGTGACGATCTTGGTGCAGCGCTTGATGGGCGCATGGAAGGCCGGTCAATTGATGTGGCTGTTGCCCGACTTCGCCGCAAGCTAGAGCCTGACCCCCGCCATCCTGTTTACCTGCAAACTGTGCGGAACCGTGGCTGGATGCTGCGCACCGACACTGCTTCACCAAAACGTTAGGCAGGGCTGATCATGCAATTGCGCGAATTTCTTCCCAAAACCCTGTTTGGCCGCATGCTGTCAATCATTTTGGTGCCGATGATTTTTGTGCAGGTCATCACCGTTTTCATTTTCTATGAACGTCACTGGGATACTGTTACCCGCCATATGGCGCAAAACCTAGCTGGCGAAATGGCCTTGCTGGTTAGTGATATCGGCACCAATCCGGATCCTGACAGCATCACGGCCATCACCGAAAAAGGCTGGCAATATTTCAGCTTTCCGATCGATTTTCAGGCGGGTGCGGTTTTGCCTGCCACCTCGATTGCCCCGCCGGAAACCTATGCCGAAACCATGCTTCGGCGGGAATTGAAACGACAGATCAAATTGCCCTGGATTCTTGATATCAGCACTGACCCAAATTTGATTTTCATTGATCTGCAAATGGAAAATGGCGTTTTGCGGATTTATGCAGGTCGTAAACGAATCTTTAGCTCAACAAGCTGGACCTTTATTGGTTGGACGGTTGGCAGTTCAATCATTCTGTTTGGCATTGCCTTGATGTTTCTTCGCGGACAGGTGCGCCCAATCCATCGTTTGGCCGCAGCGGCACGCCAGCTTGGGCTTGGGCGCGCTGCCCCCGATTACCGGCTTGAAGGGGCGCGCGAGGTTCGGCTTGCTGGCCGCGCCTTTCAGGCAATGCGCTATCGCATCATGCGGCAATTGAATGAACGCACCGAAATGCTTGCCGGCGTTAGCCATGATTTACGCACGCCACTGACTCGCATGCGTCTTCAATTGGCCTTGATGACCAATAATGAAGACACCAAAGCCATCAGCAGCGATATCAGCGAGATGGAAGAAATGATTGACGGCTATCTTGCGTTTGCCGCTGGCGAGGGTGACGAGACTCCGCAAGAATTGGCGGTTGATGAGCTTTTGAACCGGCTGGTGACACAAGCGCAAAAAAGCCACAAATTTGATATCACCCTATCACCGGTCAAGGATGAGATTCCGGCGTTCCCGATGCGGCGCAATGCCATCCAGCGCGCCTTTTCCAACATCATTTCCAATGCCATTCGCTATTCAACCAAAACCATTGTGGCAATCCGCATGCGCAATGATGAGGTAATCATTACCTTTGATGATAATGGTGCTGGCATTCCCCAAGAACGCCGCGCCGATGCAATTCGCCCCTTTATCCGGCTTGAGGAATCCCGCAACCGACTCACCGGCGGTGCCGGTCTTGGCCTGTCGATTACCAGTGATGTGATCCTAAGCCATGGCGGCGAGCTAACGCTTGGTGACTCGCCGCTTGGCGGGCTTCGTGTTGCGATCAAATTACCTGTCTAAAACAGTTTTCCACCATCTGGCACCGGCTGATCTGGCGTGACCAGCACGACCTCGCCTGCGGCATCCGGCACGCCAAGCGTCAAGACTTCTGACATAAATGGCCCAATCTGGCGCGGTGGAAAATTAACCACAGCCATGACTTTTTTGCCAATCAATTCATCTAGCTGGTAATGGGTGGTGATTTGCGCGGATGATTTGCACGTTCCCAGCGGCGCGCCAAAATCAATCTCCAACTTATAGGCGGGTTTGCGCGCTTCGGGAAAAGGCGTGGCCGCAACAATCGTTCCGCATCTGATATCGAGTTTCAGAAAATCTTCAAATGACGCCTCAGTCATTATCAACACCATACCGCCCCGCCGATGCGTCATCATGATGATCTTGATCGGCGTGATCGCCATGCTTGCCGCCAAACAGGCGAAGGCTGACGCCCCATTCTTCGGCTTTCACCATCCGTTGATCGAGCATTTTCATCGTTGCTGCAAGATCAGGACTGTCATCTTTCATCCAAACGCGCGCCGTTGCCAAAAATACCGCAACAACCCCTTTGACCCGCAACATGCCTTTTAGCCCCTGCGCCGGATCACCAGCCATCACTAGAACACGCCGCACCACGGCTTCCAGCCCATCAAGCAAACGCAACGCCAATTCAGGATGGCGGCGCGCCGACCGGTTCAACTGATCGATCTGCGCGCGATATGGGGCATAGGTTTCAAACCGGTGAAGCAGGCCTTCGATGATTTTCTCACGAATAGATACCTCGCCAGCATCTTCAATATCGTCAAAACTTTCCATGACTGATTGGTGATCCAGCGCGGCCATCTTGGCCAGAACCAGCCTTTGCACACTGCCGCCAAGCGCGCCTGCCAAACCATGGTCAGTACCTGCCATATCGGCAACCATATCAAGGCCAATCTTATCGATATCATGCGTGGCCAAAAGCGCCCATGCCGCATCGGCAAGCGCGGCGCGTTTTTCATCATTTGAGTGCGGCGAGGCAGAATCCTGCAACATCAGACATCCTTTTCATAAAATTCTAAAACAGTCTGAACAGACGATGGCACCGTTCAGCAGAAACCACGAATATAGCACAGATTCAGCATGGAATCTAAATTGAGGATATTTTGGCCGTCTTTTGGCCTATTCGCCAAGTTCGATTGATCGCGCTTTTGCCGCGGCAACCGCCTTTGTCATCAGACTTGTCAACCCGTCATCGGCCATCAAAACCGCCAGTGCCGCCGCCGTTGTACCGCCTTTGCTTGTCACATTCTCACGCAAAATAGCAGGTGCTGTATCAACCGCCGCCATCAGCGCGCCAGCCCCGCAAACCGTTGCCTTTGCCAATTCAGCTGCCAAATCATCGTGAAGCCCTGCTTTGATGCCTGCCTCGGTCATGGCTTCGACCAGCAAAAACACATAGGCAGGCCCTGATCCGGACAAGGCGGTAACGCCATCCATCAGGGCTTCATCTTGAACATGCACAACCTGCCCGAC
>JAFMNI010000004.1:25043-31692 GCA_017859295.1 Candidatus Puniceispirillum sp.
TGGCGCATCGGCATAAAGCGCGGTAATGCCTTTGCCAATCGCCGCCGGTGTATTCGGCATCGCCCTGATGACAATCGCCGCATCACCAAGCCGTTGTTTCAACCAGCCTGTTGAAATGCCAGCAGCGATCGAAAGATAGGCGCAATCGGCATGTTTCATATTGCCAAGGCCGGCAATGGCGTCATCCATCATTTGTGGTTTAACGGCAAGAACGATCATTGAGCTAACCGGTGCGCCATCGGCATTCGCCGCCGCACAATCGGCATAAAGCTGGACAGATTTTTGCCCTTGCAGCCAACCAAGATGGGTTTGATGCGGTTCGATAATGGTAAAATTGGCGTCAAGGTTAGTATCGGCAAGCCAGCCTTCCAGCATTGCGCTTCCCATTTTGCCACACCCCAACAGCGTGATCTGCTGCTGCGCCATGATAATTAGGCCTCGCCCTCGGTGGTGAATAATGTTGCCGCTGCCGCATCACTTGCCGACAGCTGGTTACCCGCTACCTGAAAAATTGCTGGAAAACAATGTTCACATTCGCCAAGCATGATATCGACAACATCTTCAATCTGTTCAGGTGTCGCTCCACCAGCCCCACGAAGCGGCAAAGTATGGCGCAATTCCAGCTCGCCAGTGCCGATATCCAGTGCCAGATGCCCCATGAATATCTGTTGGTTCAATAATGCAGCAAGAAGCGCGATCTCGCCAAGACGGTCAGTTTCACATTGAATATCAATGCGGCAAGTGACCTGCATCGCTTCTTCATTGTTCTGCCATGTAACAGCCAATTGGTAATCACACCATTTGCCCGGCACCTCAACAAGAACCGCATTTTCGGCACGCCGTTGCAACAGCCAGTCCTGATTGGTGACGAAACGCGTGACCAATTCGATGGGATCGCCAAGAAGGATATCATGCTGATTTTGGCTAGGTGCCATGCGATGCATTCCAAAAAACTGGGTTCGGCTTCATTGCCGATGACCAGCCTTAAAATGCCAAATTCGGATCGCGCATTCAATCTAATTCAATACAATATTTTGTGGCTCAAACAGACATGACCCACATGAAATTGTGTTTTTCCCGCCTTTTCCGCTGATTCGCGGCGGGTTCAAACCGCTGTTTATTTTCTCGTCTTTTTTGCCGCTGACTTGGCTTTTGCCGCTGGTTTGGCAGCCGTAGCAACCTTGCCCACCGACTCGGCCGGTGATGCCATTGTCGATTCGAGAAATGCCAACCGCGCCGCAAGCGCTTCATGGCGGGTACGAAACGCGTCAAATTCTTCGCGCGTCACAAGACCGCGGGCATTCAAGCTTCGTTCCATACGCTGGCGAATCAGATTATCCACTTCTTCGCGCATCCCGCCAAAGGCTGACGCCGCACCATTTGCCATTTGCGCAATATCGGCCATGAAATTTGAACGCGGTGCCATGAAGTCTCTCCTACTCGGTTTTCATCGTCCGGTTTATGCAACCGGTGATTGTCGCGATCTTTTCGCGTGACTGATGTTTCTTATCATAGATAATGCCGCTAGAGTAAGGTTGCAATCGTTGTTGATGGCGACAAATCGTGTCGCAGATGTATATTTTGATGACAAATGCCATTGCGGCGCGGCCAAAAGACCGAAAGACACGATATGACAATCCAGCCGAAACCCGTTGAATTTCTCCATAGCGCCATCACGCTTCCTGAATTCAATGTCTTTGCCATTGATTTTGGCGGGTTTGGCATTCGTTGGTATGCGCTTGCCTATATCGCTGGGTTGCTTATCGGCATCTATATTCTGCGTCGTGAAACGCGGTCACCGCATGCGGTTATGACAGCCGACCAGACGGATTGGCTGCTTAATTATCTGTTGGTCGGCATCATTCTTGGTGGGCGGCTGGGTTATGTGTTTTTCTATAATGCTGCCTATTATCTGGAAAATCCGCTTTTGATCCTGCATGTCTGGCAGGGCGGCATGTCCTTTCACGGCGCCTTGATCGGCGTTGGGCTTGCGCTTTTCACGATGGCAAAACGGCATAATATTGTCTTTCTGGCCTTAAGCGACAGGGTGGCGATGGTCACCCCCATTGGCCTGTTTTTGGGGCGTTTGTCCAATTTCATCAATGGCGAACTTTATGGCCGCGTTACCGATGTGCCTTGGGCAATGATCTTTCCGCATAGTGATGGCCTGCCGCGCCACCCAAGCCAGCTTTATGAGGCTGGGCTTGAGGGAATTGTGCTTGGGCTTGCCATGTATCTATGCTGGCGGCGGGGCTGGTTAAAAGCAACCGGACGGCTGACCGGCCTGTTCTTATTTGGCTATGGTCTGGCACGGTTTCTTGTTGAGTTGGTGCGCCAACCCGATGCGCATATCGGCCTTCTTGCGGGCGGGCTTAGCATGGGGCAGATATTGTCATTGCCAATGATGCTTTTGGGATTATATCTGCTTCGTCATGCCTTGCGGCCAAGCCGTGATCAGGGGCGTGATCATGAATGAGCCACATCCGTCGCAAACCGCAAAAAGCAGCACCCTATTTGAAACAATCGCCAGCCAGATTGAACAAGACGGGCCACTATCTCTGGCGAATTATATCGGCCTTGCGCTTGGTGATGCAGATCACGGCTATTATCACAAACAAGACCCGTTTGGGGCAGACGGCGACTTTACCACTGCACCTGAAATTTCCGGCCTGTTTGGCGAGATGTGCGGGCTTTATCTAGCGCATATGGCCGACCTGTCAGGCCTTGACCAACCAGCCATTCTAGAGCTTGGCCCGGGTCGCGGCAGTCTGATGGCCGATATGCGGCATGTCTGGTCGCAAATCATGCCGCAACTGGCCAACGCCCCGGTGCATCTTGTCGAAACCAGCCCCGCGCTTCGTCAACGGCAAAAAGACCGATTAGCGCCAGCCAATCTTTTTTGGCATAAAAATCTTGACGATTTACCAGCCACACCGGTTTTTGGCATTGCCAATGAATTTTTCGATGCCTTGCCAATTGATCAAGCGATTTGGCGCGATGGTCAAAATGGCGCCGCCGGTTCATGGCGGCACCGGCTTGTCGGGCTTGTTGATGGGCGGCTTGGCTTTGTTGATGGCGCGCCGCTTAGCAAAGCCGAAATCGAAATTTGGTATTTGGCTTCACTTCCCACACCAGCCGATGGCAGCATTACCGAATGTTGCGCGATGGCGGATGCCTATGCGGCCAAGTTGGCAACGCATATTGCATCTTATGGCGGGGCTTGCTTAATTATTGATTATGGGCGTGATGGGCCAAGTGGCGACAGCCTGCAAGCCGTTGCCAATCACCAGCCCGTTGACGTGTTTCACCAGCCAGGAGATGCCGATTTGTCGCATTGGGTTGATTTCAGCGTCCTACGTCGAGCTGCAACAAATTGCGGCGCTCGCCTTGTGGGGCCCGTAACACAAGGTGATTTTCTGCAAGCCATCGGCATTGCCCAGCGAACCGAAGCGGTCGCAAAACTTGCCGATGCCCAAACAAGGCGCGGCCTTTATGCCGCGGTTGACCGGCTTGTTAGCAGCCAGCAAATGGGATCGGCTTTCAAAGTTGCCATGATGCTTCCATCGGGAACTGGTCTGCCGCCCGGCTTTGCGGCTGTCGATGATCAAGGATCAACAGCATGACCGCCACGATGCCAATCAATCTTGAAGGTGGACCCCAATGTTATCAGCATGCTGGCTGGCAAGATGGCGCGGCGCGGAAATGGCACATAAGACATGGGTTTTTCACCGCCAATGGCGGGGTAAGTACCGGTTTTTATCAAAGTCTGAATTGCGGTTTTGGATCAAATGATGATCCGGCATTGATTGCCGAGAACCGGCGGCGCGTTGCCAACAGCCTTGGGTTTCAACCTGACCAGGTGTTTGGCCTTCGCCAAACGCACTCAGCACGCGTTGTGACGATTGACTCGACCAGTGACGCCAGCATTGATGCGCGCGCCGACGCTGATGCGCTGATCACAAACAACAGCGGTTATGCGCTGGCGATCCTGACCGCCGATTGCGTTCCGGTGCTGTTTGCCGCACCGGAAATGGGGGTGATCGGTGCGGCGCATGCGGGATGGCGCGGCGCGGTTGATGGCGTTTTAGAAGCAACGATTGCCATGATGGCCAAACAAGGGATCACACCCGATCAAATCGAAGCCGTCATTGGCCCTGCCATTCAACAGGCCAATTATCAGGTTGGTGATGATCTTCGCCATGCCGTTCTTGCAGCGCATGATGATGCTGAGGTTTTTTTTGACCCCGATCAGGATATGGACGGGAAATACCGGTTTGATCTTCCCGGATTTGTCCAATCGCGCCTTCGCAAAGCAGGGCTGGATAAAGTGACCGATCTTGGCATTGATACTTATGGCGAATCATCTGGCCTGTTTTCGCATCGTCACGCAACACATGCGGCTTTGCCCGATTCAGGCCGTCAAATTTCAGTGATCGGCCTTGTGCAAAACCCAACCCCAAAAATGACATAAAAGAGACAGTAACCATGCCGCATCTCTATATTTTCCTTGGATTGATGTTTCTTGCATTGATGGCATCTTGCTTTATTGCCTAGGCATGATGCGACAGTTTTTCACAAAATTCTGGCATATCTTCTTGCCCCGTCCCACCGTGATTGCTATAGCAAGCTTCCAAGACATAGCGGGTTGTCCTACACAGGTTTTTGACGCATGAAGATTTTATCCTGCAATAGCAACCGGCCGCTGGCTGAGGCCATCGCCGCCTATTTGGATGTTCCCCTTACCAAAGCCGATGTAAAACGCTTTGCCGATATGGAAGTTTTTGTCGAAATTGGCGAAAATGTCCGCGGCGAGGATGTGTTTGTTGTGCAATCAACATGTTTTCCGGCAAATGACAATGTGATGGAACTTTTGGTGGCGCTTGATGCGCTTCGCCGTGGATCTGCCCGCCGGATTACCGCTGTCATTCCTTATTATGGCTATGCGCGCCAAGACCGTAAATCTGGCCCGCGTACGCCAATTTCAGCGAAATTGCTGGCCAATCTTATCACCTCGGCGGGGGCTGATCGCGTTTTGACGATTGATCTTCACGCTGGGCAGATTCAGGGCTTTTTCGATATCCCGACCGATAATCTGTTTGCCGCACCGGTTTTTGTAAGCGATATCAAAGAACGTTATGACGGCTCGAAACTGATGATCGTATCACCTGATGTTGGGGGTGTTGTGCGGGCGCGGTCATTGGCACGCCGCCTTGAGGCCGATCTTGCCATTATCGACAAACGCCGGCCAAAGGCAGGGGTTTCTGAAGTGATGAATATCATTGGCGATGTCGAAGACCGCCATTGCATCATGGTTGATGATATTGTCGATTCCGGCGGCACGTTATGTAACGCTGCGGTTGCCTTGATGAAAGCTGGGGCGCTTTCGGTTGATGCCTATGTGACACATGGTGTTTTATCTGGTGGTGCGGTTAGCCGTGTTGCCGCCTCACCGCTGAATTCGCTTGTCACAACCGATTCGATTCCGGCCACTGAAGCGGTTCGGGTTGCTCGGAATATCCGGCAATTATCGATTGCGCCACTTCTTGGCGAAGCCATGCTTCGAATCAATGAAGAACGGTCAGTTTCGACGCTGTTCTAAGCAGCCTTGTGAATCACCGCTGAAAACGCAAAAACGCTTGTATTTTCCCGATAATAAGCCTATTACTCCGCTGCCGCGCACCCCTGGAGGCGCGGTACATTGTTTTTAAAAAGGAGTTAGCAATGTCTGACAATACAACCATTAGCGCAGAACAGCGCGAACGGGTCGGTAAGGGGTCCGCCCGTGCGGTACGCCGTGCAGGTCGAGTCCCTGCCGTCATTTATGGCGACAAAAAGGACCCATTGGGCATCACTCTAGAGACGCGTGAGATCACTAAGCTTGTTCATCAGCCCGGCATTTTTGGTCGGCTTTTAGATATTCAGGTTGGCAGCGGTAAACATACTGTTCTAACCCGTGATATTCAGTTTCATCCGGTGACCGATAATGTCCTTCACATGGATTTCCTCCGCGTATCAGGCTCGGCCAAAGTGGCTGTTGCTGTTGCTGTTGAATTCATCAATGAAGATGAATGCCCTGGAATTAAGATTGGCGGCGTATTGAACGTTGTTCGTTACGAAGTTGAACTGCTATGTCCAGCAACGACAATCCCGGAAAAAATCACGGTTGACCTTAGCGGTTTGAAGATTGGTGATTCGGTTCATATCAGCACCATCGAACTGCCGGATGGCGTTACCCCGACAATTACCGATCGTGACTTCACCGTTGCGACCATCGCCTCACCTGGCGGCGGCGTAAAGAATGAAGATGACGAAGATGCCGAAGCTGGTGAAGGCGAAGACGCCGGTGCCGCAGACGGTAACGCATCTGACGATTAGGCTTTTGCCGATCCAACCCGAACGGGACAATCATGCGTCTATTTGCAGGACTGGGAAACCCCGGATCAAACTATGCCATGAACCGGCACAATGTCGGTTTTTTGGCTGTTGATCGTCTTGCCGACCGGCATGGATGTTCACCGTGGAAAAAAAAGGGGCCATCGCTGATTAGTGATGGCCGCATCGGGTCTGAAAAAATCATCCTTGTGAAGCCGCAAAGCTTTATGAACAAATCCGGCCTACCAATTGCCGAGATTGCGCGGTTTCACAAGAT
>JAFMNI010000005.1 GCA_017859295.1 Candidatus Puniceispirillum sp.
GCCAGTTTTAACTGGATCAGGTTCTATGAGTTAGCTTTCGCTTCTCAGCCTTGGCATCAACCAACTGGTCAAACCAATGCACCCCAACAGATCCATTACACTAGCCAGCCACAGTGGCAATTTCAAGCGCGAAGATCACCGCCGCGAAGACGGCTCGATTGGGCATTGCCTCAAACCCCGCATTTTCAAAAAATCTTGCCTAAATTTTCAATCAATGAGCATTTATTTTCTGTATGAGTGAATTATACCTTTCCAAAAAAATAAAAAATGCTATTTCAAGCGCATTACAGCTTTTGACTGAGGTACGGTGTGGAAACGATTATCGAATGGCGCGACATTTATGGTGTCACGACGCTTGTTCTTGCAGCAAGTCTGCTTGTTGGCGGTTTGTTTGGCTGGCTCGCCGAACGAAGCGATTATTGCGCCCGCTCAGCCTATGACGAGATTTTTTCATTGACTAGCCGCACAGGACGCGGCCAGCTCAACCAGCTTTGGCAAGTTGCTATTGCTGGCATATCGGCGATTATTGCCATTTTGATCGCACGCCAGCTCGAATTGTTTGACATTGAGCAGGCGCGGCAATTTAAAGCGCCGCTAAATCTGGTTGGTTTGTTTTTTGGAACATTGCTTTTCGGCATTGGTATGGGGCTTAGCCGTGGTTGCGTGTCGCGGCTGATCATCTTATCGGGTCGCGGCAATATCCGTGCCTTGATCACATTGGTATTTTTATCGCTTTTCGCATGGTCGGCAATTAGCGGCGTTTTGGCTGTGCCGCGGATTACCCTTGCCAGCCTTGGGCAGATTGAATATAGCGCGGCTTTATCCCACAGCCTGCTTGCAATCTGGGTTTTGTTATTGCTTGTGGCTATTATGTTGGTCATGCGGCGCGGTGGTGCCGACCAGCCGGTAAAACGCGCCCTCATGGCAGCCTCTATTGGCCTGCTGGTGCCAGCTTGTTTCTTTGTAACTGCCGTCATCGGTGCCGATGAATTTGATCCGGTTCCGGTCGAAGGCTTGCGGTTTATCCTGCCTGTTGCTGATAGTCTTGGCTATTTCGTCTATTCGACCGCCCTCACCCCGAAATTTGGTCTAGGGCTGGTTGGCGGTGCCTTTATCGGCACGATTCTATCGGCAAAATTATCTGGCCGTATTGTTATTGAAGGCTTTAACAATGCACCCCACCCGCTCCGCTATATCCTTGGTGCATTTTTCATGTCTTTTGGCGGGGTGATTGCTGGCGGTTGCACTATTGGGTGGCTTTTGACCGGCGGCAGCGTTTTGAATGGCGGCGTATTGATCGCCTTCGCGGGTTTCGGCCTTGGCAATTTGTCATTGCGTTTGCCCTTTATTAATGGCTTTCTTGACAAGGAAACGGTAACCAGTAGCGTTTAATCCGATCTTGGCTCATTATCAGTTTGATCGGTGCAAGTGCCTGCCCACAGCAACCTGATGTTTGAGACTGATTATGATTAAAGCAGTTTTATTCGATACATTTGGCACCATTGTTGACTGGCGCTCGTCAATTGCTCGCGAGGGCGCGGCTGTTGCCGCCCAAAAGGGCGTTGCCGATTTTGATGGTGATGGGTTTGCTCGCGCCTGGCGCGCCGGATATCGGCCGGGTATGGCGCGCGTAACAGCTGGCGAGCGGCCATGGGTTTCTATTGACGTCATTCATCGTGAACGGCTGGAAGAAATCTTACCTCAATTTGGCTTGCCGATGCTCGATGAGGATGAACGCGACCATCTGAACCGCGCATGGCACCGCCTAACCCCATGGCCTGACAGTGTCCCCGGTTTAAAGCGGATCAAGTCAAAATTCCTAATCTCACCTCTATCGAACGGATCGGTCGTTCTGTTATCAACCATAGCAAAACGCGCTGGGATTCCGTGGGATTTTATTTTCTCAAGCGATATGCATCGTGCCTTCAAACGCAATCCGGCTGTTTATCAAAACGCCATCCGTCTTTTGGGCATGGCACCTGATGAAATCATGATGACGGCAGCGCATAATGATGATCTAGAAGCCGCGCGCAAAGAAGGCATGCGCACCGCCTATATCAATCGGCCAACCGAATATGGCATTGACCAAAAAGTCGATTTTGAAGCCACCAGTGACTGGGATATTATTGCTGACTCGGTTGAGGGCGTTGCTGATGGGCTGGACTGTCCCAAAATTTGACGCGTGCCAAGGATGGTTCAAATGACCGCAGATAAACCTGCCTATATTCTGGTCGATACAAAAATCACCGACCCTGTTGCCTATGAAGATTATAAAGCTGCAGCCAAACCGATTGCCGAACAATATGGTGGCGTCTATCTGACCCGCGGCGGCAAAATGGATCTTATGCAGACTGAATTATGGGATCCTACCCGCATCGTATTGGTGAAATTCCCATCAATGACGGCAGCACATGCCTTTTTAGACAGCCCCGAATATGCGCCGGTCAAATCAATCCGGCTGGCAAATTCCGAGGCAACATTGCTGGTTCTTGAGGGCGTTTAGCTTGTCGATGCCTAGCTTGTCGATACTTTTGCCAGCGTCTTTTGGGCAATCTGACAATGGGCAAGCCTAGCGAAACGGTAATCGGCAAAACGGTTATAAACCATCGCGGCAATCGGGCAAATGATGGGCAACCCAACCAGAACTGCCAGAAACCGCCAGTAGCGAAGCTGTTGCCAAATCACCAAAAAGGCCGCGGCACCAATATGCCAATCACCTGCCGCATCGCGCACATGAAGATGGCGCAAAGCATCGGCTTGCGAGATTTGATGCGCCGCCAGCGGTGATGCATCAGTCGCAATATCCATCCATGCAAAAATGCCTGATGGCGCAATATTCTGGTAATAGGCAATCTCTTTACTGCAAAGCCCGCATTTACCGTCAAAAAAAACTTCAATCATCAAAATCACCCAATCGCTGGCCGTCCTGCCCCTTAGGGTAAATGGGCATGAACAGCGCCTTTGGCAAGCCCGACAGACGTTTTGCCGGTAAATTGCAGCCATCACATGCAGGCCATGGCGCACCTTCGATTAGAAAAATGCAATTTGCGACTATTTAGGCTTGGCGATCAATGCACAAGATGCGTAGCATTACCGTAGACGAATCCGCACAGGACAAGGTTTCGAAAATGCTGTTAAATGACGAAGAAAAGGCCATGCTGAATGGCGATTTTGGTAAGGCAAAACAGTGGGCAATTGATCATCAGATCAAGGTTGGCGCATTTTTTGATGCACCGGATATGGTAGCGGTTAGTCAGGCACATATGATGGCCGACCCTGAATCGGTTGGCGAGGCTGGCGTGAATTTCATGGAGTCAATCGCCAATGATGGGGGCTGCGTTGTGATCCCGATGATCACTGACCCGCGCGGGGTTGATCTCAATCATTATCGCCCGCTTGGCCAAACCGAAGAAATGGCCACGATCGAACGTCGTTTTATCGCCGCTTGCGAGGCGGTTGGCATTATGATGACCAATACTTGTGTCAATTATCAAACCATCATGCCGCCATTGCTTGGCGATCATGTTGCCTATGGCGATACTGGCGTTGTGATCTATTCAAACAGCGTTTGTGGCGCACGGTCTAATTTTGAAGGCGGCCCATCTGCATTGGCGGCCGGACTTACCGGACGCACTCCGCGCTATGGTTTGCATCTTGACCAGAATCGCAAAGCAACACGCCGCTTTCAGGTGACGGTTCAACCTGCCGAATTGACCGATTGGGGAGTTCTTGGCGCGGTGATTGGCCGAATGGCCGGATCATATTGGGAAGTGCCAGTGATCGAAGGCATTGAGCGCGTGCCAACATCAGATGAGATCAAGCATTTTGGCGCAGCGATGGCCAGCTATGGATCAATTCCGCTTTTTCACATGATTGGCATTACCCCCGAAGCGCCAAATCTGGCAGCGGTTGGTGGCACCAGCCTGCCCGTCACGCAAATAACCGACTCCGACCTTGCGTCTTTGCGAAGCAATTTTGCCAGCCAAGGTGAACGGCCGGATGTGGTCGTATTTGCAGCCCCACAATTATCGATTGTCGAAATGGAACAGGTTGCCGGCCTTGTTGATGGTCATAAATTGCAATTGCCGCTGATTGTATGTACGTCGCCACAAACCTATGGCGATGCTGGGCGAATGGGCTTTATCGATAAGATCGAAAAAGCGGGTGGCACCGTGCTTGAAGGCACTTGTTTCTATAATCAATATGCCCGCGAAATTGGTGAGGCAAATGGCTGGGTTCGCCTTCTCAGCAATTCGGCAAAAATTGTCAATATTTTAGGTGGTTACGGCTATAAGCCAGCGCTTGCCAGCATGCAGGATTGTGTTGCAGCGGCCATTCACGGAGACATGATCTGATGAAACGATTGAAATGTCACAAAGGCGTTGGTCCAAAGGTTACTGGCGAGGCGCTTGTTGCCGATGATAATTTTTCCGCACGCTATGATCTTGACCGGATAAAGGGGGTTTTTTCACGCCCACAGCATAAGCTTGCCGGACAATCATATGATCAGAAAATTCTTGTGTTCAACACGGCAAAAGGCGGTGTTGCAACGGCGTGGATGCTGCATGAAATGACAGCTAGAGGCATTACACCAAAGGGGATTTTGTTTAATGAGGCAAACACCATTCTGGTGCAAGGGGCGGCATTGGCCAATATGGCCATGTGTGACCGATTTGAAGATGGCGATGTGACCAGCCTTATCAAATCAGGACAGATCATTGAAATTGACCCTGCTGCAGGCGAGGTCATAATTCACGATTAAATCAGGCAGATAAAGTGATGTGACAGATCCGGCGGCTAAAGCGGGCCAAAGGCAAATTCGGCTGAGCCAACGGGCGTGTCCTGCTTACGATTATCAGCATGCCATTTTGCCTGATCGAAATCATGATGATATTTTTCATTCAGCTTGGTTGCGATTTTCATCACATCCGGTGAAACCTGTGCCGCAACCTGACTTAGCATCACTTGCAATGCCTCATCACGGGTTAATCCGGTATCAACCAACACCCGAATGGTGGCCTCGATCACATCGACAATTATATCCGAATTCAATTTTGGTGCCATAATGCAGTCCTCCTTAGCCCGTTGTCATCCAAGATGAACGCAAAATTCATGCCAGAGTCAGCTTTGATCGGCGATGGTCAGTGCCTCACCAATATAACGGGCGCGTTTTTTTGGCTTTAGCTGGTGAATATCGACCAGTACCAGCCCATCAACACAGTGATTAAAGGCCGGATCAATGCTAAAGCCGCAAAACCGCACTCCACCCGGGGTGCAAACATCGGCATATTGTTTGAATAATGTTGGTATTTTCAGCCCCATAAACCCAAGTTGGCTGCGAAGCCATTTATGATCCATGTCAAAATCCAGACCAGGCATATGCTGACGCAAATCTGCCGCGCTATCCGCATCAATCACATAGGGGATGGCAGGAAGCGCAAAATGATCCGGATCGGCAAAATGGGTTTCATAGAAATGCACCAACATATCACGTGCCGGTTTTGGCATATTATTTGACAAGCTGACCGGGCCAAACAGATATTTTACTTGCGGATGCGATGCGAGATAGGCACCAATCCCCTGCCATAGATAATCAAGACTGCGACGCCCCCAATATTGCGGCTGGACAAAGCTTCGCCCAAGTTCCAAACCTTCCGCGAACAGGGGCTGAATTGACGGCTGATAGTCAAAAAGCGATTGTGAATAAAGCTTTGTTTTTGGCTGTCCCTGCCAGCGCCATATCTCGCCAAGGCGATAGGCACCAGCAATTTCCAGCCGATCATCATCCCACAATAACAGATGGCGGTAATAATGATCGAATTGATCAATATCCTTGCTTTGCCCCGTACCCTCGCCAACCGAACGAAAGGTCAATTCGCGCAACCGGCCAATTTCATCCATAACAGCGGTGTTTTCGGCATAATCAATTAACAGAATATGTTTGTTATCCGCCGTAACGCCGAGCTTTTCAGCTGATTTCAACTCGTCGCGAAGGGTTTTTCGTGACACGGGGTGAATAATGCCTTTTGGCGTTTTAAAGACAGGGGGTTTTCCGCGCCCAAGACGCCGCAAATGCCGGTTCACAAGCTGCGCCTTTTCACGCCGCCCCATTGGCAGTGACTCAAAATCACAAATGGGAATCGGCTGGCCGATGGTCAGGCTGATCTTGCCCTTAAATCCGGTCATTTCACGCGGCAGCATCAGCATGGATAATGTCGCGCTCAACCTCGCAACAAGATAGAAAAAAACCGAATTTCGCGCTCGGATATGGATTGGCAAAATGGGCGCTGATGTCTTTTCGGCAATGCGTAAAAACCCCGATAGCCATTTGCCATCACGAATGCCTTTTGGCCCTGCCCGCGACACCGCACCAGCGGGGAAAATGATAACCGCACGATCCTGATTTAACGCTGTGATGATCCGCTCTAAATCGGCTTTATGCGTTTCCCCACCAAATGTATCAACCGGTAGAAACATGCTGTTTAACGAATTGATATTACATAATAATTCATTTACAATAATCAACACGTCACGGCGTGTTTTCCCAATAAGGCGAAGCAATGCCAACCCATCCAGCCCGCCAAGCGGATGATTGGCAACAATTAGCACCCGCCCGGTAACAGGGATGTTTTTGATCTCGTCATGGTGAACCAGATAATCAAGCTGCAATTCGTCAAAAACCTGATCAATAAAATCAGATCCTTTGAGATAGCCATGTTTTTGCAAAAACTGATTGATGCGGTCTTCATTCACAAGGGTACGAAGGCACCAGATGAAAAACCGGACAAGCACCGCCGGATAATGCTTTAGGGATGGCATACGGGCTCGTAAAACCGCGCCAACATCAATCAATTTTGTCGTTGTGTCAGGCATATCTAACATCATGGCCTCGCTGGTTTAAACGGCATAATCGCCAATTGATGTTACGGTTTCATGACAATTGATAAATCTGTCCAAATTTTGGCACCAAAACCGGCAAATCCGGCTAGGGCTGTGGCGGAAAGGCGATTGATTGTCCATCAGGACTCCATTGTGGATATTTTTGCATCACCAGCCGGAAACTTGCCGAGTCAAGAAAACCGCCAAGCCATGCATGAAGATGCGGCCAGGATTGATTGTCAAACCAGTCAGGGTCGGCAATACGGAATTGGCGCACAAAAGGCAGGCTGGCAAAATCCAACAGGCCAAGCTGCGCCCCCGACAGTGCGCCTGTTTGCTGTAAATCTTGATCAAGCTCGGCCAAAAATGCGCCGCCGCTATCGCGATGGGTCGAACCGGCGTCACGATCATAGCGGCTGGCATATTTATAGCGGTCAAGATCATGTTTAAATGCACCATCCAGCCGATTCAGAAAGGCCATGGCCAAAGCCGGATTGCGCCGCCAAACAGCAAGCCAATTTTCCGGATCATTCTGTCCAAGCGCCCAGAACATGATATCGCGGCTTTCGTCAATAACCTGCCCATTTGCAAGCTTTAGGACTGGCACCGTGCCTTTTGGCGATGTGGCCAGAAAATCGGCCGGTTTGTCACGAAGCAGAATTTCGCGCAATTCAACTTTTTGACCACTTGCCGCAATCGCAAGCCGCGCCCGCATGGCATAGGGGCAACGCCGAAAACTCCAGAAAATCGGGGGTTGGTCGACATGTGCCATGTTGTTAGGCTTTGCTGATATGGGCAGCAATCGCAAAATCAGAGCCGGTAACGGTAAAGGCCTTGGCAAAACCCAGCACCAAAACACCATCACGCGGCACTAGCTGGAACATATGAAAATCGCCAAAATTGCGGATCAAATCCATGGTTGGCCCATGCGCTGCGGAAAAATCATCACAAAGCCCGCCGAATTTGGCATCGTCACGCGCAATTTCAATCGCATCAACGGCAAATTTCAATCGGTTACGCGCCCAAATATTCTGGCTTTTAGCCTCATCAGCACAAAGCATACAGGTTGCCGCGCCTTGCGCCATCAAATCGCGAACATGCTGCGATAGATGGCTGGTAAAAATATATAATCCGTCATCACGCCGGATAAAGGGCGAAACGCCCATTTCAGGACTGTCTTGCTGGCTGTTTACCGATATATAGAGAGTACGAAGCTGCATAAGCGCATCACGCGCTTGCTCAATCTTTTCGCGCGACATTCCCGACGAATCTTCAAAGGCGGCGTTTTCCTGCATCTGCACTATCCTAAATCATCAAAACCAAATGGCATTCCAGACCAAAGCGCCATATTTAACATGACCATCTCTAACATGGTTGTGAAAGCTGGGAAAATCAACTGCGCTGGCATAGCGCAACAATCATGCCTTGCCAAGCCAATCACAATGGGTTTCGATAAGATCACGCCACCAACAAGGATAAGGGCACATGACGCAATCTGTTGATGTTGAAATCTACGCCGATATCATTTGCCCTTGGTGCTATATTGGCAAAAAGCGTCTTGATGCAGCCTTTGCCGCCCGCCCCCATGTAACGCCGCGCTATATCTGGCGGTGTTTTTTGCTTAATCCCACAATGCCCTCAACTGGCATGGATCGTCAGGCCTATCTGATTGGCAAATTCGGTAATGCTGCCAAGGCCGTTTATGGCCGCATTGCCGACGCCGGTCTTGAAAGCGGAATTGCCTTTAATTTTGACGGAATCCAACGCACCCCCGATAGTCGCAAAACCCATCGCTATCTGCTTGCCGCTGCTGCCAAAGGCCATGATTTAAGCGACGCATTTTTCAAAGCCTATTTCATTGATGGCCGCGATATTGGCGATGATGATGAACTTGCCAAAATCGCCCATGAACAGGGCTTTACCATTGATCCGGCCAGCCTTGCCGATCCAACCCTTGACCGGCAGATTGCCAATGATATCGAAATGTCGCGCCAGCTTCGGGTCGATGGCGTTCCGTTTATGATTTTTGCGGGGCAATATGCCATTGCCGGCGCGCATATGCCCGAACATCTGATACCCGCCATTGATGGCTGTCTTGTCAAACCGGCAGAATAAGCCCATTCCGGCGGTAAATGCATGAATTTTTTTGGTTCGCCTGCCGCTACAGCAGTGCGACAAGATCTTGCAAGACGGTTTTGCAGGCCGCTGGCTGCATCTCAGGCTTTGGAATCGGCGTTGCCACCACCAAACGATGATCGGCACGAAGCTGCACCCGCCCGCCCTGTCCGGCAATCCAGCCAATCAACGCATCCGGGCGTGCAAAATGATTGTCACGGAATGCCAACGATAATCCTTTTGGCCCTGCATCAATTTTTTCGATATTTGCCAAACGGCATAATTGTTTTAATTCGATCACCGAAAACAGGTTTTTAACGGGATCGGGTAAACCGCCAAAACGGTCAACAAGCTCGGCGATCAATATATCGGTTGCCTGTGGATCAGCAAGATCGGCAATCCGGCGATAAAGTGACAGCCGCACGGTTAGATCAGGCACATAGGATTCAGGCAGCCGGATTTCCAGCCCAAGGTTGATTTGCGGTGTCCATGCCGGTTTTGCATCTTCTTCACTTTCACCGCCACGCCCCGATTTGGCGGCATCAACAGCTTGTCGCAACATCTCTTGATAAAGCTCGACCCCAACTTCACGAACATGGCCGGATTGTTCATCACCAAGCAGATTTCCGGCACCGCGAATATCCATATCATAAGATGCAAGCGTAAATCCGGCACCAAGCGTATCAAGCGTTTGCATAACCTCAAGACGGCGGCGCGCCTGCGGGCTTAACAGCCGTTGCGGATCAGATGTTAAATAGGCATAGGCGCGTTGGCGACTCCGCCCAACTCGACCACGAAGCTGGTAAAGCTGCGACAGGCCAAACATATCGGCGCGGTGAATGATCATCGTATTGGCCGACGGGATATCAATTCCCGATTCAACAATATTGGTCGATAGCAGAATATCGGCTTCACCATCGGCAAATCTTGTCATGACCTGATCAAGTTCATTGGCTGGCATGCGCCCATGCGCTGAAATCACCCGTGCTTCGGGTGCCAGCTTGGTAATCCGGTCATAAACCCGCTGCATATCATCAATGCGCGGACAAACCATAAACACCTGCCCGCCACGGAACATTTCCCGCTGGATCGCCTCGCGAAGAACAACGCCATCCCATGGACCAACAAAAGTGCGAACCGCCAACCGGTCTACCGGCGGCGTTGCAATCAATGACATTTCGCGAACACCTGACAGCGCCATTTGCAGCGTGCGCGGGATCGGCGTTGCGGACAGGGTTAAAACATGGATATCACCACGAAGCTCTTTTAGCCGTTCTTTCTGGCCAACGCCGAAATGCTGTTCTTCATCAATGATCAAAAGACCAAGGTGATTAAACGTGATTGATTTTGCCAAAAGCGCATGCGTGCCAATGGCAATTTGGATTTCGCCGCTGGCAATATTTTCACGAATTATTTTCGCATCGGCTGTCGATGTCATGCGTGACAAAACACCAATTTTTACCGGAAAACCGGCAAACCGTTCGACGAAGACCTTGCCATGCTGGCGTGCCAGCAATGTTGTCGGCGCAACCAAAGCCACCTGATAACCCGCCATTGCCGCAATAAAGGCCGCGCGCAACGCCACTTCGGTTTTGCCAAAACCAACATCGCCGCAAATCAGGCGGTCACTGGCTTTGCCCGACGCCAGATCATCAACAACATCATTGATTGCATTTAACTGGTCTTCAGTTTCAGTAAAGGCAAAACGCGCGCAAAATTCGCCAAAACTGCCATCTTCGGCAATCAAAGGTTCGGCACGCGCCCGATAACGCGCCGCCGCAATCTTGATAAGCTGTTCGGCCATAATTCGAACGCGGCCTTTGATGCGGGCAACACGCGCCTGCCATGCAACACCACCTAGCTTGTCAAGCTGGGCTTCGCCACCGGCGCTGCCATAGCGCGACAACAGCTCAATATTTTCCACCGGCAGATATAATTTATCGCCGCCGGAATAAACAAGATGAAGGCAATCATGATCGCCGCCAGCACTGTTAATAATGATCAGCCCTTCATAGCGACCAATGCCATGTTCGGCATGAACCACCAGATCACCGGTTTCAAGAACGCTGACCTCGCGCAGAAAATCATCACCTTTGGCACGTTTTGATTGCGGCCGTGATAAACGCTGGCCAAAGATATCTGGCTCGGAGACCACCACCAGATGATCGGTTTGAAACCCCGTTTCAAGCGGCCATTGCATCACATAAAAACCGCCAGAAGCCGCATCTTCGATCGCGGTAAGCGGTTGCAGCGCACCCGCACCAAGATGCCCGTCCAACAGATCGGCTAACCGGCTTGCCGCCCCGGGGGAACTACAAGCGACAATAATCGGACGTTTGGCGGCGCTTCGCTCGGCCGTGACAAAGCCAGCCAATTCCGGAACCGCACTATTGCCTTCGACTTTGATAAGCCGGATGGCCGCCCGCCCACCAGCATCTTGCATCTGCGGCTGATCGGGTTTGGCTAAATCTTTTGCGCCATCTTGCCCACCATCTTGCCCAATATCTTGCCCAGCATCCTGCATCGGGGCAAAGGCAAACAGGCGACAAGCCCTGCCCTGTTCGAATAAGTGATCGGTTTCCGTTTGCGATAGATACAGCTTTTCCGGTGCCAATGGCCGGTACGGGCTTGCCGTATCATCACTTCCATGCGCCAGACGCGCCTCATGGAAATCATGAATTTGCGCATAACGTGCGGTAATGGCGGCATCGCTTTCGTGATCCAGCACAAGTGGCCACCCCGAGCAATAATCGGTCAAACAGGCCAGATCGCCATGAAATAGCGGTAACCAATGTTCAATTCCCGGATGGCTTCGCCCTGCCGACACTGACTCATACAGCGCATCACGGCTGGCCTTTGCGCCAAATAGTGACAGATAGCTGGTGCGGAATTGCGCAATTGTCGCCTCATTCATCATAAATTCGGCAACTGGCCGCAAAATTAGGCTTTCGAGCTTGCCGATGCTGCGTTGGGTCGCCGGATCAAAACTGCGGATCGTTTCAACATCATCGCCAAAGAAATCAAGCCGTGCTGGTGCTGTTTGCCCGGGTGGAAACACATCCAAAATACCGCCCCGAACCGCAAATTCACCGGTTTCCCGCACCGTATCGGTTCGCAAATAAGCCTGACCGGCCAGATAATCAGCCAAGGCAGCAGGCCCAAGCGTTTGCCCATTTGTCAGATCCTTGGTTGCCTGACCCGCGGTAATCACCAGACTGCTGTCGGTAAAATAGGTTTTTGGCGGCACGCGCTGCAAAATCGCATTAATCGTTGTCAGCAAAATGCGTGGTCGTGTACCCGCACCACTGGCAAGCTGGGCAAGCGTTTCAATCCGGCGTCCCACCAACCCGCCTTGCGGTGACAGCCGGTCAAATGGCAAACAATCCCATGCCGGAAATTCAAGAAGGCGAAGATCGGGCGATAACCGCCGCAGACTGTCGCCCATTGCCGTCATACGAACATCATCGCGTGCCACATAAATAAAGGATTTACCGGCCAAAGCGATCTGCAACAGCGCCAAGGAGGCCACCCCGTCAGGCGCGCCCCAAATATCATTTTCTAAATTTACTTTATTAATATTTTTCATGTAATTAATGTTGTTTTTTAAACTCTTTAATTAAATGAAAAACAGGCGTGTCATAAGCCTCGGGCAGCGGCGCATTGCCCATCACCCATGCAAAGATCGCAGGATCACCCGCCTCAAGCAAATTCTCAAAATCGGTCAGATCGGACTCATTGAGATGCGGCAAATGCATTTTGGCAAAATGCCCAAGCAAAAGATCAGTTTCCTTCATGCCGGTATAGCTGGCTTGATAAATCAAACGGCGAACGCGGTTTGACAATTCAGGCATAACAGGCGGTGCAGCTGGCGATGACATAAACAACTTCCTTTTTCGATCCGGTTTTTGAAAATATATGGCTTAGCCTTTTTCAAAAACTGGCTTGCTGGTAAATGACAGCAACAAATGGCTGGCATGAGATAACAGATATGGGCGATAATGCCTAGACACAAGCGTGCCTGTGTCCGATCATTTCGTCGGTGACAGGCAGTGAGCGGCCGCCGCCTGATAAGGAGACAAGCATCGTGCATCCAAAGCGCCCCGCCGAGATATTTCAGCTTTTTGCGTCAACCACCAGCCTTGCCGGTGTTGGTGCCAAGCTGGCATCGGTGCTGGAAAAGCGTGTCGGACAGCATGTGATTGATGTTTTGCGGCATTTACCGATTGGCCTGATTGACCGCAGCCAGCGCCCATCGCTTGCCAATGTTGATGATGGCGCGATTGCCACTTTCGATTGTCTTGTGATTAAACACGACCGCCCGCCGCGGGGTGTTCGCCGTCCCTATCGGGTGTTTTGCGAAAATGAAACCGGCGCGCTGGAGCTGGTTTTTTTCCATGCGCATGATGATTATGTTGCCAAACAATTGCCCATTGGCGAGCGCCGGCTGATCAGCGGCCGCGTCGAGCTGTTTCAGGGCCGGGTGCAAATGGCGCATCCCGATCATATTTTACCGCCGTCACAAGCCAGTAAAATGCCAGTTTTTGAGCCAATCTATCCATTGACAGCGGGCTTAACGCCAAAAATTCTACGCCGCACCATTGCCGATGCCGTAACCCGCATCCCTGATTTACCCGAATGGATTCCCCCCGCTATCATACAACAGCATGGCTGGCCCGATTTTGCCACGGCGATGCGCGCTGTTCATGCCCCACAAAACGCGGCTGACCTGTTGCCGACCAGTCCGGTGCGGGCGCGTCTTGCCTTTGACGAATTACTGGCAAATCAGCTGGCGATGCGCATGGTGCGCCACAGTGCCGCCGAGGCAACACCGGGCCGCGCCTATTGCGGCGATGGCCATATCACCAGCAAGCTTCGCGCCAGCCTTCCCTATGAAATGACCGGTGCCCAAAACCGCGCCATTGACGAAATTACCAGCGATCAGGCCAAACCAAAACGCATGCTTCGTATGCTGCAAGGCGATGTTGGCTCAGGGAAAACGCTTGTCGCATTATGGGCGATGCTAAATGCGATGGAAGCCGGAGCACAAGCCGCACTTTTGGCACCAACCGAGGTTTTGGCGCGCCAGCATCATGCCAGCATTCAAGCCATGCTTGCCCCGCTTGATATCGAAATTGGCCTTTTGCTTGGCCAAGGGCGCGGCACGGCAAATGCAAAAACCGGAACCACCACCATGCCTGTTCTAAGCCGGAAAGACACGCTTGAAAAACTGGCCGATGGCAGCCTGTCACTCGTGGTTGGAACGCATGCGCTATTATCGGAAACTGTTGCGTTTCACGATCTTGGCTTGGCGGTTGTTGACGAACAGCACCGGTTTGGCGTGCGACAGCGGATTCTGCTTGGCGAAAAAGGGGCGCATGTCGATGTTATGGTGATGACCGCAACGCCAATTCCGCGAAGCCTTGCCATGACCGCCTATGGTGATCTTGATCATTCCCGCCTTGACGAAAAACCGCTTGGCCGGTTGCCAATCGACACGCGCGTTCTGCCAAGTGATCGTTTAGGCGATGTGATATCCAGCCTTGGGCGTGCGCTTGGCGAGGGAAAACGCGCCTATTGGATTTGCCCGCTTGTTGAAGAATCTGACAAGCTGGACATTGCCGCCGCCGAAGACCGGTTTACCGCTTTGGCACGCGCGCTTCCCGATATCACGGTTGCGCTTGCACATGGTAAAATGAAAGCTGGCGAGCGCGATAGCGCGATGCAGGCGTTCCGCGATGGTATGGCGCAATTGCTGGTCGCAACGACAGTAGTCGAAGTTGGCGTTGATGTGCCTGAAGCCAGCATTATCATTATCGAACATGCTGAACGGTTTGGCCTTGCACAATTGCACCAGCTACGCGGCCGTGTTGGCCGAAGTGACCAGCAAAGCAGCTGTCTTTTGGTCTATCATGGCGCGTTAAGCGAAACCGCGGCAAAACGACTTAGCGTCATGCGCGACACGAATGACGGTTTTGTGATTGCCGAAGAAGATTTGGAATTGCGCGGGCCGGGTGAATTTCTGGGACAACGCCAATCCGGCATGCCCGAATTTGTGCTTGCTGATCTTGCGGCGCATCGCGACCTGCTCAGCCTTGCCCGAAGCGAGGCTGGCCGGATATTAGAGCAGAAAGAGCAAAATCATATGAATTTGCTGCTCAGCCTGTTTGAACGCGATAGCGCGGTCAAATTCCTAGCATCCGGCTAGATGTGCGCTTAACCCGCTTTTTTAGCGGCCTTTTTTGCAGCCGGTTTTTTCGCAGCGGCCTTTTTTGCAGCCGGTTTTTTCGCTACAGCTTTTTTCGCAGCGGGCTTTTTCGCGGCTTTACCCGCATTGATCGCTCTATCAGGCGGCGACACGATACCGCCCGACACGACCAGCTTGACCGCTTCTTCATTCGTCATATCAAGTTTAATGATATCTTTTACCGGACAAAACAGCAAAAAGCCTGATGTTGGGTTTGGCGTTGTCGGGATAAACACATTCACATTTGACCCCGGGACTAACCGGGCAACCTCGCCCTTTGTCGAGCCGGTTACAAAGCCGATAACCCACAGGCCACGGCGCGGATATTCAACAAGAACCACCTCGCGAAATGCATCGGACTGGGCGGAAATCACAGTTTCCAAAATCTGCTTTGTGGCACCATAGATGGTGCGAACCACCGGCATGCGGTTTAGCAAAGATTCGCCAAGCCGGATAATCCAGCGCCCCAAGAAACCGGCAGCAACCGCGCCAATCAGCGTGATCATCACACCGCCAACGACAAGTCCTGCTCCCGGAATATCGCCAAGGCTCCAGGTTGAAAAAGCCGGAATAAGCTTATTCACCTGACCATCGATCAATTCAATCGCGGCCCATGTGATATAGACGGTCAATAAAACCGGTGCTGTGACCAGAAGGCCGGTAAAGAACCACCCACGCAACCGCGCGAAAATACCGGGCTTTACAATTTCTGGTTCATTATCGCTGATATTCATACCAATTCCCGTTATCAAACATCAAAACATGTCAAAAGGCGCATGCCTTGGCCGACCCGAAGCCGCGCCTTCATTATTTGCGCTTTTTACACCGATTTAGCAAATGGTTTCAATTCCCCCTGCATGATCGGTGATTTACCCAAAGCCAAGACAATATATCATATGGATGCTGCTTTTCATTGTTCAAGACATCATCACTTTGATAGGCTGGCGCGCATGACAAATCATCTAAATGAACTTGACCGGCTATATCAGATTATGATCCGGCTTCGTGATCCAGAAACCGGCTGTCCGTGGGATGTCGCGCAAGATTTTGCTAGCATCGCCCCCTATACGATCGAAGAAGCCTATGAGGTGGCTGATGCCATTCAAATTGGCGACCGCACCGCCATTCGTGATGAGCTTGGCGATCTTTTGCTGCAAGTTGTCTTTCACGCACGCATTGCCGAAGAGGAAGGCAGTTTTGCGCTTGAAGATGTGGCCAAAAGCATTTCCGACAAAATGGTAGCTCGCCATCCGCATGTGTTTGGCGATGATGATCGGCCATCGGTTGAATCGCAAAACGGGCTTTGGGAAGATATCAAGGCGCGCGAACGCGCCCAGAAAGGCGAAACCAAACTTCTTGACGGCATTGCCCGCGGCCTGCCGCCAATGCTGCGCGCGCTGAAATTGCAAAAAAGAGCCGCACGGGTTGGGTTTGACTGGCCCGAAATTGATCAGGTTCTGGATAAAATGAAAGAAGAAGCCGAAGAATTGGCGGTTGAACTTGCCAGTGAAAATAAAGACCAAACCCGCATTCAAGATGAAGTTGGCGATCTGCTTTTTGTTGCTGTTAATCTGGCAAGAAAGGCTGGCGTTGATCCAGAAACTGCTCTTCAGAACTGTAATTTAAAGTTTGAAAACAGATTTAATTATGTTGAAGAACAAGTTGTTTCTAAACATAAAAACTTTACTGATGTATCGCTTGATGTGATGGAAGGCTATTGGCAGGATGCCAAGGCCTATGATCGCAAACAGACATCTGACTAATCGCGCCAGACCGCGTCACGCAAACAGTTCCAGCCGGCCTGACTCGATACGGCCATAAAGGGTGCTTTCATAGCGACATGGAACCGGCTTTCATCGCGAAGCATCGCCGCATAGCCGCCCGCCTCTCGGCATAGCAGATCAACAGGCGCATGATCCCATGGCGTTGAATTTCCGTGAATAAGGAAATCTTCATCACCGCTGGCGATCAAACAGGCCTGAATGCCGGCACTGCCAGTAAAACGACGCCCCGCCAGCAACCGCAACCGCGCTTGAAAGGCGCTTTTTTGCGGCTCGATGAGCCCGAGACTATTGCCCGAACCAAACATCAGATCGACATCATCTGAACGGTTTTCAAGACGAAGATCCGCCGTACCGTTTTTATCAATGCGAACCGCGCCCTGCCCTTCGGCGGCGTAAAACAGCGTTTGGGTTAGCGGCTGCCAGATCCAGCTTTGCACCGGCTGGCCATTCCACAGCAATGCCACCATGCTGCAAAAGGCCGGTTTGCCTTTGACAAAATTCTTGGTGCCGTCAAGCGGGTCAATCGTCCAGCCATAACCATGCGGAATGTGATCACGAATGGCCGGGGTCAGCGATGCGGCTTCTTCGCCAATCACAAAACCGGGCTGTAAAACCGATAATTTGGGCGCAAGCCATGCTTCGGCCTGTTGGTCGGCGATGGTAACGAAATCGGTATCGCTGGTTTTGGTGGCGATGTCTTGCGATTGTAAATTTTGAAAGCGCGGCACGATGAACCGATCGGCCGCCTCGCGCAACAGATCGGTAATGGCGGCTTTTAGCGTTGGATTGGCGGATGGTCTTGCAAGCACCGGCTCAATCGCAGCGTCATTCACCTTCGATATCCATGTCCTTGTCATCAAAATCCTGCAGCTGAACTGGTGCCACAGGCATGATTGTCGAAATTGCATGTTTATAGACAAGCTGCACATGCTGATCGCGCTTCAAGAGAATCGAAAAATTATCAAACCATGTGATAATGCCCTGCAGCTTGACACCGTTTACGAGAAACACCGTAACAGCGGCATGGGACTTACGAACATTATTTAGGAAAATCTCTTGCAAATTGCGGCTCTTTTCACTGGCCATCTTATTATCCCCCTTAAAGAGAGACAAAGCTTAACGGTAAAAATGAAAATTAACAATGCCTCGTCACCGGCTTTTTCTGCCGCCGTCACGGCTGGCCATTTGAAATCAAATGAGCGCGGTTTTTGAATGTGAATTTTCAGTGTGAGCCTTGTTGGACAGGTTTGTGCCTAGAAAAAATCCAGCCGAACCGATAACAGCTTTTCCACTTGCGCAATCTTGCCGCGCACAACAAAAATGATAACTGTGTCACCAGCTTCGATCACGGTATCCCCACGAACCGCAATTGCCTTGCCATCGCGGTAAACGCCGCCAATCGCCAAGCCTTTCGGAATTTTGGCTGCGCGTAGCGGTTTGCCAACAAGCAAGGATGATGGCAAGGCTTCGGCTTCAAGAACCTCGCCAAGATCTTCAACAATGGGATGAACATCACGAATACGGCCACGGCGCACATGTTCCAGAATCGATGAAACGGTAATCTGCGATGGGTTAATCACCGCATCAACACCAAGCGTGCTGACAAGCGGGATAAAGCCCGGGATATTCACCAAGGCCACCGCATGTTTTGCGCCAGTTCGTTTGGCAAGCAAGGCTGACAGGATATTCACCTCGTCATCTTCGGTTACCGCAACAAAGGTTTCGGTCTTGTGAACACCGGCCTCGCGAAGAATGGCACTATCCAGCGCATCACCATTGATAATACCGGTTCCCTGTAATTCCTCGGCAAGCGATTTTGCCCGACCAGCGTGAAGCTCGATGATCTGGTTATTCGTATTATGGAAATTGGCTTCGATTTCCCGTGACAACATCAGCCCGATACTGCCACCACCAGCAATGACCACCGAGCGCGCCTCGCCTTCTTCATGGCCAAAACTGGCCATGGCGCGATCAAGATGCGTGCTGTCACAGACAAAGTAAACGCGGTCGCCAGTCTCCATTGATTCAACGCCTGACCGCGGCAAAATTACCTTGCCATCGCGGATAATCGCCAAAACAGTGAGGCTGAGATCAGGGAACAAGCTTGTTAGATGGCGAAGTGAGGTTCCCAAAATAGGGCTGTTTTCCGTACATTGGACGCCAACAAGATTCATTTTGCCGTCACACAAATTCTGCACATCAAATGCCCCTGGCACACGAAGCTGGTTGCTAATCGCCGCCGACACTTCTGCCTCAGGCGAAATGATATGGTCGATGGGCAGGTTTTCCGGGCTATAAAGGCTGGCAAAGGCTGGATCAAGATAGGCAGTGCTGCGAATACGGGCAATTTTTACCGGCGTATTGAAAATCGTATGGCTGACCTGACAGGCAACCATATTCACCTCGTCAGACTCGGTGACCGCAATCAATAATTCGGCATCACGAACGCCAGCTTCGGCAAGCCGGTCAGGATGCGATGCAACCCCAACAACACCATGCACGTCATATTGATCGGTAATACGCTGAATATTCTCGGCCGAAGCATCAATCACCGTTACGTCATTTTGTTCCTCGCAAAGGTGGCTTGCGATGGCACTGCCAACAAGTCCGGCGCCGCAGATGACAATTTTCATGTCTTTTTACCCTCTTCTTGAAGATCCGTTGCGATATCAAGCGATTTCATTTTGCGATGCAAGGCAGACCGTTCCATGCCGATAAACGCCGCCATACGCGAGATATTTCCATTGAATCTATGCAATTGTGTTTCCAAATATTCGCGTTCAAATTCCTCACGCGCGCCGCGCAACGGCAAAGCCATTAATTGTTCCATATCAGAATTGGTACCCTGACGCGATATATTCTGAATTTCAGCCGGAAGCAAATCAAGCCCCACAGGCTGGTTGCGATCATCAGGTGCCATGATCAGCAAGGTTTCGATCACATTATGCATTTGCCGCACATTGCCCGGCCAGTCATAGCCCTGCATCGCAGCAAAAATCTCGTCACTAAGACGAATGGGCTTTACCCCAACATGTTTGGCAATGCGATTGGTGAAATATTTCGCCAGAACCGGAATATCCTCGCGCCGATGGGCAAGTGATGGCATTGATAACGGCACCACGCCAAGCCGGTAATACAAATCTTCGCGAAGACGACCAGCGCTAATCTCCGACGACAGATCACGGCTTGATGCCGAAATAACCCGCACATCAACCACAACCTCGCTATTGCCGCCAACACGCCGAAACCGCTGTTCATTGACGGCGCGCACAATCTTGCCTTGCGTTTCCAGTGGTAAATCGCAAATTTCGTCAAAATACAATGTTCCGCGATGCGCCTGTTCAAACAAGCCAACAACGCGGCGATGGCTTTGCAGGCTTTCTGCGCCAAATAATTCAGCATCAACACGTTCGGTTGATAATCTGGCACAATTGGCGACAACAAACCGTTCTTGACGGCGGTCTGACTGGCTGTGAATCGTGCGCGCGGCCAATTCTTTGCCGCTTCCGCTTGGCCCATTGATCAAAACACGGCTTGCGGTTGGGGCGATTTTTTCGATTGATTGGCGGATTGTTCGCATCACCGCCGAATTACCAATCAATTCAGGGGTTTCACCATCATCAATCCGCGCCCGTAATTCGATATTTTCGCGTGCCAGCCGCGCATTATCAAGCGCCCGCTCAACCATCATCAACAGGCGGGCTTCTTTGAACGGTTTTTCGATAAAATCATAAGCCCCAAGCCGAATGGCCTGAACCGCGGTTTCAATCGTGCCATGCCCTGAAATCATCAGCACTGGCAATGACGGATAGATTGATTTCACCCATTCCAACAATTCGATGCCGTCCATATCGGAATCGCGCATCCAAATATCAAGAATGGCCAGTTTCGGCGGCTGCGCCAGCAATGCCGTTCTGGCCTCATCAGCATTAGCCGCTTGCAGGGTAGTATACCCTTCATCCTCAAGCGTCATGCTTAACAACGAGCGAATGTCTTTTTCATCATCAACAATCAGAATATCATCAGCCATTATATGATTTTTCCATTACGCGTTGTTGTGTGGATTGGAAATTTCAAACAAACCAATGCGCCGCCGCCATCAGCCTTGCCAAGCTGCATGTTACCGCCGTGATCCTCCATAATTTTACTGACAATGGCAAGACCAAGTCCGGTGCCTTTTTGCCGCGTTGTTACATAGGGTTCAAGCAGCTTGCCAAGATCCATTTCGGGGAATCCCGGGCCATTATCGGCTAGGGTGATGGCGATCATATCGTCTTCGCTTGCCATTGAAATGCGAATGGCTGGCGCGGCGACATGATGCTCTTGCAAACTATCTTTGGCATTTTGCAGCAGATTGGTGAGCGCTTGGCGAACCAGCCCCGCATCACAAATTGTTGTATAATCCTGCTTGGCATCATCAATTTCAACATCAAGTGACAAATCCTTGCTGGCAAACAGCGAAATCTGCCCATTGACAATTTCCAGCAAAGAATGCCGATCCATTTCAGGCTGCGGCATGCGGGCAAAGGCCGAAAATTCATCAACCATGCGGCCAATATCATCGACCTGACGCATGATGATGCGAACATATTCCTCGAATTGATCAGCCGCCTTTTGATCATCTGGACGGTATTTTTTCAACAAGCGGTCGGAGGCAAGCTGGATTGGCGTTAATGGATTCTTGATTTCATGCGCAATTCGCCGCGCGATGTCAGACCAAGCCGCCTTGCGCTGCGCGCTTAGCAGGCTGGTAACATCGTCAAAGGTCACAACATAACCAATGACCCGCCCCTCAATCACCTCGCTGACGATACGCGCCCGCAAGATCAAATGGCTGTTTTGCTGCTGAAGAATAATCTGTTCTTCGCCAAAACGGCGTTTTTTCTGATTGGTGATCGCCAGCAAGCCTTTGAATTCAGGAATAACATCACCCAGTTTTCGGCCAATCAGATCAGTATCTTTTTTGCCAAGCAATTCGCGCGCTGTTGCATTTGGCAAAGTGACCTTGCCGTCCCGATCAAGACCAACAACGCCTGATGATACGCCGCCAAGAACCGCTTCGGTAAATTCACGGCGCTGATCAATTTGGGTATTGGCCTGCACAAGCTGTTCGCGGCTTCGCGCCAACTCGTCAAGCATTCGGTTAAAGGCCGACCCAAGACGCGAAATTTCCTCAAGCTGCAAATCTTCGGGCACGCGCTGCGACAAATTACCGGCACGCACCTGTTCGGCAACATGGATAACCGAGCCAAGTGGCCCAACAATTGCCGTTGCCAGATTCAAACCAATCCATAAAGACGCGATCAGAATCAGCAGAAGTATAATTCCAAACAACACCGCAAAGCTGATTTGAAGGTCAAGCTGCTGGAACCCTAGCTGTTGATAATCTGATGCGGCAAGGCGCGTCTGATCCATCGCTAGCAGAACCTTTGAATCGATAAAACGGCCAACAAGAAGATACGCATCGACATAGCTGTTCAATTTCACCACGGCGCGCAATTTATTGGTTTCATCGGCGCGAAGCACAACCACCTCGCCTTTTCGGGCTTTTTCGACCCAGCTTGATTCAAGATTGGTAAATGTGATCGCAAAGGCAAATTGCGATTTTGCCAAAACCTGCCCGGTACCATCAAAAATAATCGCATCCGACAAATTGCGAAGCGCGGCCTGATCGCTAAGATAGCGCCCCATCAGATTGCCCTTGCCAACCAGCCGATAGGCCTCGCGGTTGATATCATTGGCCATTGTTAGCACTTCACCCGAAATTGAACGTGCATGTTCGTCAAAATAGGACTCGGCAACACGAACAGATTCATTCACCGCGGTTGAAATGCGCTCGGCAAACCAACCCCGCAGCGAATAATCGACCACAAAAAGCGCAAATAGCGTCACAATAATCGCCGGAAAAGTGGTCACCCCACCAAACAAAACCGCCATCCGCCAATGCAGCTGATGACCAGCAAGCCGCTGGCGGCGTTCCGACCATAAGCGCCAGATCTGCCGCCCCACAAGCGTGCCAAGCACAAGCAATGCCAGCGCATCAATCATGATCAGCCACATCACGAAATCGGTATCGTTTGACAGATAGTCAACGCGGGTCAAGGCATAGGCCGTAGCCGCCCCCATACCAAGGGTGAACAGAATTGAAATATAGGCTAGCCGATCTTCGCTAAACCAGCTTTTTTTATCCGTCATGGATGTGTTTTGATCATTAGATTTCAACATTTTAGCGGCCTGCCTTTATGTTCAGATCCTTGATCTTTTTGCGCAAGGTATTCCGGTTTAGCCCCAAAATATCGGCGGCGCGAACCTGATTACCACGGGTGACTTCTAACGTGGCGAGAATAAGCGGATGTTCGACTTCGCGCAAAATACGGCCATAAAGACCCGGGGCGGGCATGCCGCCTTTAAGGGCCTCAAAATAACGCCGGATATGCGCATCAACTGACTCGGACAGGCTTTCGGCATCTTCATTCAAATCGGCTTGGCTGGCTGGAAATTCATGTTCAACCGCCGCCGCATCAATGCTGTTATCGGCGTGAAGCACCAGCATGCGCCTGACCAGATTTTCCAATTCGCGCACATTGCCCGGCCAATGCCAGGATTTCAGCGCACGCAACGCTTCTGGGGTAAAGGTTTTTGACGGCAGCCCCTCCTTGACCGCATGAAGCTGGAAATGCGCAACAAGCGGGCCGATATCTTCAACGCGTTCACGCAATGGCGGCAAGCGCAATGGCACCACATTCAACCGGTAAAACAAATCTTCACGAAACAGGCCTTGATGCATGAGGTGATGCAAATTCTGGTTTGTTGCGGCAATGACCCTGATATTTGTTTTGACCGATCGCTGCGCACCAACGGGCAGATATTCGCCATCCTGCAACACCCGCAAAAGCCTTGTTTGAGCCTCGGGCGGCATATCGCCGACCTCATCAAGAAATAGCGTTCCGCCCTCAGCCTGTTCAAACCGGCCTTGATGATGCTTTGCCGGACTAGACCCATCATCCTTGGCCCGCCCGAATAATTCGGCTTCGACAAGGTCACGCGGTATCGCGGCAAGATTGATCGCGACAAAAGGGCCAGCGCGGCGGCTTCCAAGATCATGCAGCGCACGCGCAACCAATTCCTTGCCCGTGCCGCTTTCACCCGTCACAAGGACGGTTAAATCGGTGCTAACAACTCGCGCCATCGCTTTGAAAATATCCTGCATTGGGCGCGACCGGCCAATTAACGGGCCGCCCTCTTCGATTGAGGCTGTCTTGGTACTTGACCGGCTTGGCGTGCCGATGGTTTCAACCGCGCGCTGCGTCACCTCGATCAAACTGCGCAGTTCAAATGGTTTTGGCAGATATTCAAAAACGCCAACCTGCTGGGCTTTTACGGCGGTCAGCAATGTTGAACGCGCGCTCATCACAATGACCGGTAAATCGGGGCGGCGTTCTTGAATGCGGGGCAGCAGATCAAGCGCATCACCATCCGGCAAGGCAATATCGGTAATCAAAACATCGCCTTTGCCGGATTCGATCAATTTCCACAAACCCGCCGCCGTGCCACTTGATTGCACAGCATAGCCCTGACGGGCAAGCGCCTGCTGCACAACAAGCCTGACCGACTTATCATCTTCAGCAACAAGAATAAGCGGTGGCTTTGCATTCATTCGGCTGATCCTTTTGCCGGTTTGGGTGGCGAAGACGCCGGTTTACCCGACTCGGCAACCGGAAAATTCATCCGAAAGGCGGTTCGACCCGCCGTTGAATCCACCTCAATCATACCGCCATGATCAGCAACAACGCTGGCAACCATCGTCAGGCCAAGCCCACTGCCACCATTGCGCCCCGATACAAACGGGTCAAAAATATGGTTGCGGATATCTTCGGGAATGCCGCGCCCATTATCGATAATATCAACCTGAACCGGCACATGCGATCCGCCATCGCTTGCCGCCAATGACAGGCGGCGACCGCGTGAATAGGATGTTTTTATCACAAGTTCTGCATTTTTATCAGTTGCTTCTGATGCGTTTTTGATAATATTAATAAAGGATTGAATCAACAGGTCACGATGCCCATTCACCAATGGCAAGGACGGATCATATTGCCGGCGGATCACCAGATGCGCGCCATAAGATGCCGCTGCCAGCCCAAGACAATGATCTAAAACCTCGTGAATATTCACCGGACTAAGAACAAGGCGCGCACCACCGGCAAAGCCTTCCATACGATCAAGAAGCGCGGCAACCCGGTCACTTTCCTCGACAATCATGCGGGTCAAGACGCGGTCTTCATCGCCAAGCCCGGACTCCAATAGCTGGGCAGCGCCTTTAATGCCGGCAAGCGGGTTTTTGACCTCATGCGCCAGCAGAGCCGCCATTGCCGAGATAGACCTTGCCGCACCGCGAAATAGTGACTGGCCGCGAAGCCGTTCAGCAAGCGCGCGCTCTTGGATTGACACCAGCAGGCGCGGCGTGTCACCAAACGGCGTGATCTGCACATTGACAAGCTTTAGCCCCAGCTTTGGCCCTGCCAGTTCCAGCCCTTGATCACCAACCGACACATGCTGATCGCGGGCGCGCTGCAACATCGAAAACAAGCTACCATCAGCCGGAATAAATCCATCTAGCGGCATGCCAGACAGGATCATCTGGCTTGATTGAAAAAACATCTCAGCCGCTTGATTGAGATAGATAAAGCAATTATCCGCATCCAAAACAAAGATCGGGTTAGGCAGGCTGGCCAGAACCTGCGCCATGCTAACGCCCGAATGGTGATCGAGATCATGGTCATGGTGCAGATATGCGGTTTGATCGGTCGCATCTGACCTGTCTGACGGTATTGATTTTGACGGCGAACGCATCACGCCGCCACATCGCTTGGGTCAATCGTTTCAAAAAATTCATCGACCGCCGCAAACACCATCGCGGCATCGGTATTGTTATTGGCAATATCACGCAATTCGGCAGCACCGGGAAGACCATGCGCATACCACGCGATATGTTTGCGTGCCAACCGCATCGCCGCGGTTCCATAATGGCTAAGCATATCGTCAAGATGCGCCCGCATCAGATGATGCCGCATACCGATTGACGGGGTTGGGCGAACCGCCTGCCCCGCCAGAAAATCACCAGCCTGCGCCAAAAGCCACGGACGCCCTTGCGCCCCGCGCCCGATCATCACACCAGCAGCCCCGCTTTGTTCAATCGCCTTTTGCACTGTGTCGAGACAGGTAATATCCCCGTTCGCAACAACCGGAATATCAACTGCCGCCACAACATCCGCAATTTTTGCCCAATCGGCCGCGCCATTATACATCTGACAGCGTGTTCTGCCGTGGATGGCCAGCATCTTGATTCCGGCATTTTCGGCCATCTTGGCAAGTTGCGGCGCATTCAGGCTGTCATCATCCCAGCCAAGCCGCATTTTCAACGTAACCGGCACATCAACAGCATCAACCACAGCCGCCATAATGGCACCGGCAAGATGCGGATCTCGCATCAAGGCCGAGCCTGATAATTTGCCAGTAACCTTTTTGGCAGGGCAGCCCATATTGATATCGATAAAGCTTGCGCCAAGATCAGCACAGATTTTCGCCGCTTCGGCCATAACCGGCGGTTCCCAGCCCGCAAGCTGGATTGATAGCGGTGCTTCGGCAATCGCTTCGGTTCGCAATTTCCGCATTTCGCTTTTCACATCGCGAAGGACGGCGGCGCTGGCAATCATTTCGGTCACCACCAAACCGCCGCCACAGCGGCGTACAGCGCGGCGAAACGGCCAGTCGGTTACCCCTGACATCGGCGCCAAAATGGCCGCATGGGGCAAGATGTTTCCATCAATAGCAAGAGACATAAAAGACCCCGAAACAGACCCAAAAAGACAAGCGCCGATAATGAACATCGGTAAAACGCCCACATAATAGGCAATTAATGCACAAAAATCCATCACTTAACGTCAATTGCCGCCAAAGCATCGACAATATGATCAAATTGGCGAACCGCCCTGATGGTACGCGCTTGCCAAGCTGAATATCCATTGGACAAAGCGCCAGACATTGGGGATAAGAAGGACTGTCATGCACGAAAAAATTATCTCACGCCCAGATCAATCCGGCAGCAATTCATGCGCGGCGATTATTGTCGCCGCTGGATCAGGCGTGCGCGCGGCCAGCACAAGCAAATTCGCCTCGCGCCAAGCTAGCCCCTTTGGGCATGATGATTTTGGGCATGATAATTTTGAGCCTGATAATTTTGCGATAAATAATTTCGGGAATGACCTGCCAAAGCAATTCTGGCGATTAGGTGACAAACCGGTTATCGCCCATGCGTTTGATTATTTTCATCACCATCCGGCGATTGCTGCCATTATTCTGGTCGTGGCCGAGCCTTTTATCCCCCATATGGCCGATATTTTACCCGAAACGCAGAAACCCGTTCATCTTGTCGCTGGCGGGGCCACGCGCCAGGACTCGGTTCACGCTGGTTTGACCGCCCTTGCTGGCCTAAAAAATTGCCTAAATATCGACTATGTTGCCATTCATGATGCTGCCCGTCCCTTGATACCAGCCGATCTTTTGGGCGGTTTAATCGCCGCAATAGACAATAGCAATGACGGCAAGCAGATAAACGAAATCATTGGCGCCGTTCCGGTTTTGCCGCTTGCCGACAGCATCAAAACCATCGACAAGGACAATAGCCACGACAACCCGACAAGCCGCCGCGGCCTTATTAGTGGTGGCCTTATCACTGGCGGCATCGACCGAAGCCAGCTTGCCGCGGCGCAAACACCGCAATTATTCCGCCGCGACATCATCACCAAGCTGCATGATGATTTTGCCGGCAAAGGCGGCTTTACCGATGATTGCAGCCTTGCCGAAGCAGCCGGTTTCAAAATTACCATGATCGATGGTGCCAAACAGCTTATGAAGCTGACCGATGCTGATGATTTTGCTATGTTATCGCATCTTGTCGCGGCCGGCAGCGCGATGCCAAATTACCAGCAGCAAACGGATGATAGCAGCATGACAGAAACACGCTTTGGCACCGGCTTTGATGTTCATAAATTCAGTGATAAAGCTGGCCCCATCTGGCTTGGCGGCATCAAACTGGATAGTGACCGCCGTATGCTGGCACATTCGGATGGTGATGTTGGATTACACGCCCTATGTGACGCGATTTTTGGCGCGCTTGCTGATGGCGATATTGGCGCCCATTTCCCGCCATCTGATCCGCAATGGCAAAATGCCGATAGCACGATATTTCTGGATTTTGCCACCAAACGTGTTTTGGCACGCGGCGGCCGGATTATGAATCTTGATCTTACCTTTATTTGCGAGACGCCAAAAATTGGCCCGCATCGCGATGCCATTCGCAGCCGCATTGCCGAAATATGCGGCATTTCAATCGACCGTGTTAGCGTCAAGGCCACAACATCCGAAGGGCTTGGCTTTACCGGTCGGGGCGAAGGGATCGCCGCACAAGCAAGCGCCAGCATCACCTTGCCGGCATCAACTGACCAAAACTTGCCAGATGACACGGCAAAGTGATGGTTATTCGCGGCTCACTTCGATCATCGCTTGCCTATCTTGCCACGCTTGGCCCGATTGGGCATTTACGCCCTGCCCCGGGCACAATCGGATCGGTTGTTGGGGTCGTCAGCGGCTATATGATTGCCGGCTATGGCGCCGGAATATTGGCCGTGGCAACTTTGCTTGTTACGATTATCGGCGTTTTTGCGGCTGATGCTTATGGCCAAACCACCGGCCGCAAGGACGCACCAGAGGTCATCATTGATGAAGTGGCAGGGCAATGGATCGCCCTGATCATTCTGCCGCTTGATCTTTGGTGGTTTGCCGCTGCCTTTGTTTTGTTCCGGTTTTTTGACATTACCAAGATTGGCCCTGTTGGCATGGCCGAGCAGCTTTCGGGCGGTGTTGGCGTTATGGCCGATGATATTGTCGCCGGCCTATTGGCCGCACTTTGCCTGTGGGGCGCAGGACAAATATTTTTCGGCTTTTAGATTTAACTTCGGTGGCGAGGCGCAATGACTGATAACGCAACTATGACAATATCTGAACTGGCCAAGGCCATTATCACGCTTGCCAGTGAAAAAAACGTGATGCTTGTTCTTGCCGAATCCTGCACCGGCGGCATGATTGCCGCTGCATTGACCGATATTGCCGGTTCATCGGCGGTTCTTGATCGTGGCCTTGTGACCTATAGTAATCAGGCAAAACAAGACCTTCTTGGCGTCAACGATGATATCTTGGCCAGCTATGGCGCGGTTTCGGCCGAGACGGCCATTGCCATGACCACTGGCGCGCTATTGAAAACGCCTGCCGCCCAATTGGCAGCATCGGTTACCGGCATTGCCGGGCCGGGTGGCGGCAGCCAAGATAAACCTGTTGGGCTGGTGCATTTTAGCTGTCAATGGCGCGGCAAACCGGCGGTTCATAATCATCACATCTTTACTGGCGACCGCGATACAGTTCGCAATAAGTCATTGCTTAATTCATTAACAATGATTTATAATGAATTGAAATAATTTATTATTTATTGATCAATCTTTTGCCGTACAGTGAATCGGCGCGGGTCTCAAATGCCCGCACCATGCGTTTAACCGCCTCGGTAAATAGCGTCTCAATGACCGATTGCAACAGCCGTGAATTAAATTCAAAATCGACATAGAAATCAATTTCACAGCCATCAGGGTGATCAAGAAACCGCCAGTGATTGGTCAAATGTTTGAACGGCCCTTCGGCATATTTTACGGTGATTTCCAGCGTTGCAGGATCAAGCTCGACATAGGATGTGAATTTTTCGCGAAACATATTAAAGCCGATGATCAAATCAGCGGTCAAAGCATCGGTTGATTCCTGCCGGATGCGTGACGCCAGACACCATGGCAGAAATTCAGGATATGACCGCACATCGGCAACAAGCGCATAAAGGTCTTGTGGCCGGTGATGGATCACCCGTTTTTCCTTATGGATTGTCATTCTTGCGCGCTCCGATACCTATGCGCCAAGATACACAGCGTTTCGGGCCGCTTGCAATGCGGCAAAATCGGCATCGGCATGATAGCTGGATCGGGTCAAAGGCGTTGACGACATCAGCAAAAACCCTTTGCCAGCGCCTATGTTCGCAAATTGTGCGAAAATAGCAGGCTCGACAAACCGGTCGACAACCGCATGTTTTGGCGTTGGTTGCAGATATTGACCAATCGTCATGAAATCAACATCGGCGCTTCGCAGGTCATCCATCAATTGCCCAACCTCGCCATCGGTTTCACCAAGGCCAACCATAATGCCCGATTTGGTAAAGATGGTTGGATCAAGTTCTTTGACTTTTTGCAAGATGGATAGCGAGTGGAAATAGCGCGCACCGGGCCTAATTGTCGGATAGAGGCGCGGTACGGTTTCCATATTATGGTTAAAAACATCAGGCCGCGCCGCGACAACAATTTCAACAGCGCCATCTTTACGCAGGAAATCTGGCGTCAAAACCTCAATCGTGGTGCCAGGTGACAATTGGCGGATGGCCAGAATTGTATCGGCAAAATGCTGTGCGCCGCCATCATCCAGATCATCACGGTCAACCGAGGTTATCACCACATGACGAAGCCCAAGCTTTGCCACTGCTTTGCCAACATTTTCCGGCTCATGCGGATCCAAAAGATCAGGTCGCCCCGTGGCAACATTGCAAAAGGCGCAAGCCCGCGTGCAAACCGATCCCAAAATCATCATGGTGGCGTGTTTTTGCGCCCAGCATTCACCAATATTCGGGCAAGCCGCCTCTTCACATACGGTCACAAGATTCAGATCACGCATCAATGATCTTGTTTCAGCATAAGCAGCGGAAACCGGCGCTTTTACGCGCAACCATTCAGGACGGCGCGGCTGCGGCCGATCCGGATTTTTGCGTTTTTCGGGGTGGCGTTCCGCCCCTTTGCTTGTATTCATCTGTGGCATGGTTTTTTCTTAGCAGACTAACCAGATAAAGAACAACCGATTAACGGCTGGCAAAAAGGCTTTTGCCAAAAAACAGATAATGCAAAGACAAGACAGCCAGCATCATCAGCCTTACAATTTTAGAAATGAATGGCGCGATCATAGGCATCAAGAACCGATTCATGCATTGCCTCAGACAGGGTTGGATGCGGGAAAATCGTTGCCATTAATTCGGCTTCGGTTGCTTCTAATGTCCGCGCAATTGCATAGCCTTGAATCAATTCGGTGACTTCAGGCCCAACCATATGCGCCCCCAGCAATTCGCCGGTTTTCGCATCGAAAATCGTTTTGACAAAGCCGCCATCATCGCCAAGGGCAATCGCCTTGCCATTGCCAGCAAAGGGGAACTGGCCAATTTTCAGATCATGGCCAGCCTGTTTTGCCGCCGCTTCGGTCATGCCAACTGATGCGACTTGTGGGCGGCAATAGGTGCATCCGGGCACAGCCCCCGCGCCAATCGCATGAACATCTTTTTGACCGGTGATTTTTTCGACACAGATAATGCCTTCATGGCTGGCTTTATGCGCCAGCCAAGGCGGGCCGGTTACATCGCCAATGGCATAGA
>JAFMNI010000084.1:0-1862 GCA_017859295.1 Candidatus Puniceispirillum sp.
AAAGACATAGATCGGCAATCACACAATCGGCACAATCAGGTTTGCGCGCCTTGCAGACATAACGCCCGTGAAGAATCATCCAGTGATGCGCGCCCTTTTTCCAGCGGTCAGGCACGCGGCGAAGCAGTTCCTTTTCAACCGCATCAGGGGTTTTGCCGGGTGCCATGCCGGTGCGATTGCCAAAGCGAAAAATATGCGTATCAACGGCGATTGTTGGCTCGCCAAAAGCTTCATTCAAAACCACATTTGCCGTTTTCCGGCCAACCCCGGGCAACGCCTCAAGCGCGGCACGATCCTGCGGTACCTCGCCATCATGCTTATCAAGCAGGATTTGCGATAATTTAAACACATTCTTGGCCTTGGTATTAAACAGGCCAATCGTGCGGATATGATGACTGATCCCGTCACTGCCAAGCGCCACCATTGCCGCTGGTGTGTTGGCGGCGGCAAACAGGCCTTTGGTTGCTTTATTCACCCCAACATCGGTTGCCTGTGCTGAGAGGACAACCGCCACAAGAAGCGTAAAAGGATCGGTAAAATCAAGTTCGGTTTGCGGATCAGGTTGAATTTGCGACAAGCGTTCAAAGCAAATATCGATTGCCGCTAGTTTCATTTTTACCGGCATGATCAGCCTTTCAGCACATCCGTCATATCGTAAAATCCAGATGAGGCCGTTGCCGCAAACCGCGCGGCGCGAATGGCACCACGGGCAAAAATAGCGCGGTCAGTTGCGCGATGCGAAATTTCCACACGTTCGGCATCGCCATAGAAAATCACCGAATGTTCGCCCGCTACATCACCACCGCGCAAAACAGCAAAGCCGATATCGCCCGGTTTGCGCGCACCGGTCTGGCCTTTTCGAACCATATCGGCAACATCATCAAGCGCAACACCACGCCCCTTTGCCGCCGCTTTGCCAAGCGCAAGCGCGGTTCCTGATGGCGCATCAACCTTATGGTGATGATGCGTTTCCAAAATTTCGATATCCCAGCCGTCAGTTAGCTTGGCCGCCACTTCTTCGACAAGCTGGGTCAGCAAAGTGACGCCAACCGATGTATTGGCGCAATAGATAATCCTATTGTCTTTTGCCATTGCTTTCAGCGCGGCTTCTTCTTCGGCGTCAAGACCCGTTGTGCCAATCACCATGGCGGTGCCTTTTGCCGCGGCAAGGCTGGCATGGTGAAGGCTTGCCGCCGGGCTGGTAAAATCGATCACAACATCGGCCACGCCAAACAGCGTTTCAGGATCACTGCCAATCATCACCCCATTCGCACCAATTTGCGCCACCTCACCGGAATCACGCCCAATAAAGGGGCTGTCAGGCACGTCAGTCGCGGCAACAAGTTCAAGATCAGGCGCGGCGGCAATCGCGCGAATCAACATCCCGCCCATGCGCCCAGCGCTTCCCGGAATTGCAATTTTAATCATAATCCTGCCTCGATTCCTGACGGCGGCGCCTTATCGGCGCATCGTGTCTTTGCCTGCTATCGGTTATCTTTGTTGTTGGCGTTATTATAGGCGGCTTCACCTACACGCCGCCAGCATATAAATAGCAGGCATGGTTGGGCAAGCCCTCAAATGATATCCGTGCCCAAACGGCATCCGATCAAAAGGCATGTTTGCGGGATTAGCGTCTCAGTAATCGGGCAGAATTAGCTATCTGCCCAGATGCGTTTGACGCGTTCCAGAAAGCTTGATGATTCAGGGCTGGTATTGCCTGAATTTGAAAAAGCCTCAAGAAGCTCTTTTTGCTTTTTGTTGAGATTGGTTGGTGTTTCCACCTGAACCTCGATGATCTGATCACCCGGATTGCCGCGCCGCAAGGCTGGCATGCCTTTGCCCCGCATGCGGAATTTGCGCCC
>JAFMNI010000084.1:2187-7474 GCA_017859295.1 Candidatus Puniceispirillum sp.
ACCTGCCCCATGCCCTGACAGGCATGACAGGTGCGTTCAACAGCAAAAAAGCCCTGCTGCGCCCGAACCCGACCAGCACCACCACATGTTCCACAGGTGCTTGGCTTGCTGCCATCAGCCGCGCCACTGCCTGAACAGCCATCACATTCAGACGGTACCGTGATTGAAATATCCTGCTGCAATCCGGTAAAGGCATCTTCAAGCGAGATTGACATATCATAGCGAAGGTCATTGCCACCCTGATTGCGCTGCCGCCCGCCACCGCCGCCCGAAAATTCGGAAAACATCTGATCGAAAATATCGGAAAAGCCGCCGCCACCAAAGCCGCCGCCGCCGCCAAAGCCCCCACCACCAGCGGATTGGTCAAAAGCGGCATGACCCATCCGGTCATAGGCAGCGCGTTTTTGCGGATCTTTTAAAATATCATAGGCTTCATTGGCTTCGCGAAACCGGTCCTCAGCCGCATTATCGCCCTGATTACGATCAGGGTGGTTCGCCATCGCAAGCTTGCGAAATGCCGCCTTTATAGCCTTGTCGTCAGCGTCTTTTTCAACACCCAATACGTCATAGTAATCGCGTTTGCTCATGCCTGCCACTTTTGTCGTGAAAATTCAAAAAGCCGGAGCCAATCATGGCTCCGGCTTTTTTGTTTTGGCTTATTTGCTTTTCTTTTTGCCGTCATCTGAATCGGCGTCAACCTCTTCAAATTCGGCATCAACAACCGATTCATCATCACTGGCCTCACCAGCATTGCCATCGGCATCAGCTTCGGCCTGATAGGCGGCCTCGCCCATCTTCATCATCACTTTTGACAATTCAGCTGATTTTGATGAAATCGCTTCCATATCGTCACCATCAAGGGCTTCACGAAGTGCCTCAATTCCGGCTTCGACTTCGGCTTTTGCCTGTGGATCGGCCTTGTCACCAAGATCATCAATGGCTTTTTCGGCACCATGAACCAAGGCTTCACCCTGATTGCGGGTTTCAACTTCGGCACGGCGTTCTTTATCAGATTCGGCATTGGCCTCGGCTTCGGCAACCATCCGTTCGATTTCGCCATCGTCCAATCCACCCGATGCCTGAATCCGAATTTCCTGTTCCTTGCCAGTGGCCTTGTCTTTCGCGCTGACCTTTACAATGCCGTTGGCATCAATATCAAACGTCACCTCAATCTGTGGCACACCGCGCGGGGCAGGTGAGATGCCTTCAAGATTGAACTGGCCAAGCGCTTTATTATCAGCGGCCATTTCGCGCTCACCCTGACAAACCGAAATGGTTACCGCTGATTGGTTATCATCAGCGGTTGAAAAGACCTGGCTTTTCTTTGTTGGGATGGTTGTATTGCGATCGATCAGGCGGGTAAATACGCCGCCAAGCGTTTCGATGCCAAGCGACAAAGGCGTGACATCAAGCAAAAGCACATCTTTTACATCACCTGTCAAAACACCAGCCTGAATCGCCGCACCAGAGGCAACAACTTCGTCCGGATTCACGCCACGATGCGGCTCGGTACCAAAGAAGTCTTTGACCTGTTCGATGATTTTCGGCATGCGAGTCATGCCGCCAACAAGAATCACTTCATCAATTTCTGACGCTTTGATGCCAGCATCTTTCAATGCCGCTTTACATGGCTCCATCGTGCGGGCAATCAAACCGCTAACAAGCTGTTCAAGCTTGGCACGGGTCAATTTGACATTCAAATGTTTCGGGCCGGTCGCATCGGCGGTGATGAATGGCAAATTCACATCAGTCTGAATCGAAGATGACAATTCAATCTTGGCTTTTTCAGCCGCCTCTTTAAGACGCTGCAAAGCCAATTTGTCACCGCGAAGATCGATACCATCACTCGATTTGAATGAGTCAGCCAGAAATTCAATGATGGCATGGTCAAAATCTTCACCACCAAGGAAGGTATCACCATTGGTTGATTTCACCTCGAAAACACCATCGCCAACCTCAAGGATCGACACGTCAAACGTACCACCACCAAGGTCATAAACCGCAACAATGCCTGATTCCTTGCGATCAAGGCCATAAGCAAGCGCGGCGGCTGTTGGCTCATTGATAATCCGCAACACTTCAAGACCGGCAATTTTGCCAGCATCTTTGGTGGCCTGACGCTGGGCGTCATTGAAATAGGCCGGAACCGTGATCACCGCCTGTGTAACCGTCTCGCCAAGATAGGCCTCGGCATCTTCTTTCAGCTTGCGAAGCACAAAGCTGGAAATCTGGCTTGGTGAATATTCTTCACCCTCAACCTTTACCCAAGCATCACCGTTTTTGGCGCCAACAAGTTCAAATGGCACCAGATCGGCAAATGCCTTTGTGGATTTATCCTTGAACCGGCGGCCAATCAAACGCTTGATCGCAAAAAGTGTGTTTTCCGCGTTTGTAACACCTTGGCGTTTTGCGGCCTGACCTACCAGACGCTCACCATTTGCAAAGGCCACCATTGATGGTGTGGTTCGTGCGCCCTCGGCGTTTTCAATCACCCGTGGCTCGGATCCGTCCATAACGGCAACACAGGAATTTGTCGTTCCCAAATCAATACCAATAACTTTCGCCATATCTAAAGCTCCTTTCCCTGACCACTCACTGTCTTACCTTTTGGGGTGACGTTGATTGAGTAGCCCTTTAAGACATTCCGTTCCCGTAAGGCGGGGCGTAACCGGCCTTTGGCTGACCGATTTTGTCACTGCTGTTCAACTATCTATCGTCCATATAGGACTTATTATTTCGGTTACAAGAGGGGAGGCATCAAACAGCAAAAACTATCAAAAAGGATCATTGCCACGATTGCGGCTAACCCCTATCCACCCCCATTTATTCGTCTTTAATCTGGTCTTTCTGCACAAAAATCATGCGTTGATTCTGGGTCTTATTTCATATCTATTCGTCGGTTTTTGATTGGTCATTGCTGGTTGCACCAGCCGCATCACCTGCTTTTGAAACCCCAACCATGGCCGGACGCAACAGCCGGTCATGAAGAACATAGCCATGCTGGACAACCTCAAGAACCATGCCGCTTGGCTGGTCATTAGTTGGCACTTCAAACATTGCCTGATGCAAATTATAGTCAAATTTCTCGCCAAGCGGCTCAACACGCTTAATGCCATGTTTTTCAATAACTGATTGCAACTCGGTCCAGCTTAGCTGGATACCGGTAATCAGCGATTTCACGGTTTCATCGGCTTGATCAAGATTTTCTGGCGCTGATTCGACAACACGCGCCAGATTATCAATGGCGCCAACAAGGTCACGCGCAAATGGTGTATGGCCATATTTACGAACATTGGCAGCTTCGCGCTCGCTTCGGCGGCGCATATTTTCCGTATCGGCCAAGGCCCGCAATAGTTGGTCTTTCAATTGATCGCGTTCAGCAGTCATGGCTGTTAACGGGTCTTGCACATCGGCATCACCCTTGGTTTCGGCACCAGCAGCGGCAAGCCCGTCATTCAGAATATCATCCATAGCGCCATCAGTGGCAGCCTTGTCTGATCCAGCCGGATCCTGTGCGCCAGTTTCGGCATTCGGGTCTTGAGCGCTCGGGTCTTGGGCCGTTTCATCATTGGTGGTCTTTTGGTCAGTCATCTTTGTTTCCTTTTCGCTTCCATCAAGGGAACGCCAGCCTTATCTAGTGATCCTTGGCGACTTCGCCAAGAGTAAAACAGCAAAAATATGTCTTTTTGCCATGATCCGATATTGAATCACGTCAAAGACATAGTTAGCGATAACGACATTTGATGAATCCTGACAAGATATTGTTTCTTTTGCTGACTTATGAGACATTAAATCCTCGTCATTAGGATCACGCCAGCATGATTATTAGGCATGAAACGAGGATGATAACCACTTTGGCCAAATAATGGTTGGACACGCCTGCTATGCAAAATGCGCAAATCTGGAAATCAATCGAAGCGCTGTGCGACGAAGCCGAAGCCGTTATCAAAGATGGCACACCAATGATGGCGGTGATCAAATCAACCGCCCCACCAGCAATGGCGCGCAAACAAAAACCCGATCCGGCAGCTGATGCCCAAACCGAAAAACCAGCCGTGACGGTTTTGCCAAGTCAGGCACCACCACCGGAGGTCAATATTGTTGGTAAGACCGACCCATCGGAAAATGCCGATGATGTATCGCTTTCCAATGCCACAATGGCCGAAATTGCCGCCGCCATTGATCGGGCTGGCAAAGCCCCAAAAACCCAGATTATTGATCAGCAGCCGCAAATCATGTCAGACCAGCTTCGCCATGATTTAATGACCGAGGTTGGCAGTGCGGTTCGCAATGTTCTGGCAAATGAATTACCGCAAATGGTTCGTCACGCTGTTTCTGAATCGCTTTATGAATTGCTGACAACGACACCGCCAAAAGGTGCTGCCAAGGCGGACTCGCCAAGAAACCAAGCCATCGAAGCCAAACCAGCAAAGCGAAAAGCGGCCACAAAGAAAACTGCGGCAAAAAAGGCAGCTTCAAAAAAGCCAGCCACAAAAAAAGCTGCCGCCAAAAAAGCAACACGCAAAACCACAAGCCTGACATAACTGACCGATCACCGGCGCGCTTTGCCGTTGCAAGCCCGATTCAATAATGCCATGTCACAAGATCGGTTTCGAAAATACCCCAGCCCGAAAAAAATCTAGATTGGCGGTTTTCGTCATCGCGCTAACGTTTTATTAGCCATATCAAACTATGCTGTCATGAAACGGCGATTTCACCCTCGCGACCATGATGGAGATCACGCGCATGAACCAAACCTGCCCGCATTGTCAGGCATTAGTGATTTTGCCCGAACTGGTTCGTAATTATGGTGATATGCCAATCCAGTGCCATGATTGTGAAAATTCGTTTTTTTTGCCAACGGACCAATTGAGCAAAACCAGTGGCGGGGTGGTTCGGCACCGCTGTGGATCCTGCAAATTGGCGTTATATCTACCAAAAATGAAACAAATCAGTGCGCCTTTGCGCTTTGTCTGCCCAAATTGCACATCACCCTTGCCAACCCGCCCTTGGCGGCGTTTACCCGGCTGGCGCGGCATTGTTTTGGCCATTGTCATCGGGCTTTTTATCGGCGCGGTCGGGTTTCAATTGGAACCCGCCTCTTTGGTGACGCTGAAAGTGGGTTTGGTGAAAACACAGATAATGGCAATTGATATTTTTAACGGCATTCAAAGCTGGGTCAGATCGCTTTATACCGCGCTGTAAATCATCAGATTGAGACTAGATTGTTAACGACCCAAAACGCGGTCAATCGCCTTGCTTGTATAATCAACCATCGGGATAATCC
>JAFMNI010000085.1:0-5404 GCA_017859295.1 Candidatus Puniceispirillum sp.
ACATTTTCAAGATCATTATGTTTGCCACCAGCACGAACACATTTCTGCGCTGTTGTCGCCCGAACATAATCGCGGGTTTCGGCACCGGTGAACAGATTTTTAAACTGCACCATGCCCGAATTGGCAAACATCAAGGTTGGATCATTTTGCGGTACAAGCGGGCTTGATGCGACAATTTCATGCCCGTTTTTGCCAAAATATTCCAGAAAAGTGGCGCGGATATCATTCACACTCGACATAAGACTGCCCCCAGCACAGCGTTTGGCTTGTCACGTTTGGTTTGCGGCGACCCTGCCATCACGGTAAGTGGCCGTTTATGGCACCGCACAACGCCCACCCAATAGCCGTTATTATCTACCCGCCACAGGGGGTGTCTGTCCAGATTAACTTGATGCAAGCCTGCCGCTTTTTGGCAAAGATGGTAATGGCGACAAAAGCCCTATTTTGACAACCGCATCACAAAAGCAAAATGGCCAGCACCAAAACTGGAACTGACCATTTCACATTATTCACTATCTGACCAAGCCGGTCCGCATAAAGTTAGGTGGCTTTCGGCGATAAAACCTTATTTTGGCATTGTCGGTGTATCGGGCAGATCAGGCGTGTCTGGCACTTGTGCTTCGTCGCTTGACGCGATTGACGCATCAAGCATCTGATCACCAACAAGACCGGCATTTTGCCGAATGGCCGATTCGATTTCATCCGCCAGTTCGGTATGTTCGCGAAGGAATGTTTTGGCATTCTCGCGGCCTTGACCAATGCGCTGTCCCTTGTAGGAAATCCACGCCCCTGATTTATCAACAATTCCAGCAGCCACGCCAAGATCGATCAATTCGCCCATTTTGGAAATGCCTTCACCATACATGATGTCAAATTCGATGGTGCGGAACGGCGCGGCAACCTTGTTTTTCACCACTTTGACGCGGGTCTGATTACCGACAACTTCATCACGATCTTTAATCGCGCCAATCCGGCGAATATCCAACCTGACTGAAGCATAGAATTTCAGGGCATTTCCACCTGTCGTGGTTTCCGGATTGCCAAACATCACACCAATTTTCAAACGAATCTGGTTGATGAAAATCACCAAACAATTCGAACGCGCAATTGACGAAGTGAGTTTGCGAAGTGCCTGGCTCATCAAACGCGCATGAAGCCCGACATGATGATCGCCCATTTCGCCTTCAAGTTCGGCACGCGGCACCAAGGCGGCGACCGAGTCAACAACAAGAACATCAATCGCACCTGAACGAACCAGCGTATCGGTAATTTCCAGCGCCTGTTCACCAGCGTCAGGCTGCGAGATCAACAGATCATCAATATTAACGCCAAGTTTGCGTGCATAAGACGGGTCAAGCGCGTGTTCCGCGTCAACAAAGGCACAAGTGCCACCTTCTTTTTGCGCTTCGGCAACAGCATGAAGTGCCAGCGTTGTTTTGCCTGATGATTCTGGGCCGTAGATTTCAATAATCCGGCCTTTTGGAAAACCACCAATGCCAAGGCCAATATCAAGCCCAAGCGATCCAGTTGAAATTGACTGAACATCGACCGCAGATTCGCGTTGGCCAAGTTTCATCACCGACCCTTTGCCAAACGCCTTTTCAATCTGGCCAATGGCCGCTTCAAGCGCCTTGTTCTTGTCGTCACTTTTCATTTTCATATCCACTACAACCCCAGCCATTTATGCCTCCTTAGTTGCACAACCACCGCCCCCCTGTCCATGCACTTTATATTCATGCACTTTATCTTCATGCATTTCTATCGATGCTCATTTTCACGCCGATTGCGGCGCGTGAATCTGAGCCTTTCCACTTTGGCGTGATGAAACGCCTGAAATGCCGGACTGGGGCTTTTAAAAATTTGCACCATTTCTGGTAACGAGACCCTATCCTGTACTTGTTTTGTTCCAATTACAAGTCTATTTTCACCTTTTGTTCTGTTTTTTCGCTTTTCCAAAAGAAAACGCCCATACCATTTCAAGATACGGGCGTAGGGTCGGTTTTAAAAATTTGGCAGATCGCCTAATCGTCGCGATGGACACGTTCCATGCGTTCATGACGTTCTTGCGCATGAAGGCTTAGCGAGGCAATGGGCCGCGCTTCAAGGCGGCGAAGATTGATCGGCTCGTCAGTTTCAACGCAATAGCCATAGCTGCCATCATCGATCCGGCGTAAGGCCGCTTCGATTTTCTGCAACAATTTGCGTTCACGGTCGCGAGTTCTAAGGTCAAGCGCGGCATTGCTTTCGATTTGTGCGCGATCCATCTGGTCTGGCTGATGCAGATTTTCCTGCGAAAGGCCGGTAATCGTGCCGCTGGCATCATCCAGTAATTCGGCTTTCCAGGATTCCAGCTTTTTCTGGAAATATAAAAGCTGAAGCGGATTCATGAAATCTTCATCTTCGCTTGGCCGGTAATCATCGGGAAGCATATTTTTCGCAATCGACCCAGCGCCAGCTTTTGCCTTTGTTGCCGCTTTAGCGCCATTTGTCGTTGTCGCCTTGCCATTTTTTGGCTTGGCAATCTCTGCTGTATCGGAAACGAGCTTCTTGTTCTTCATTTCATCACCTTCGCAATCAAATTGAAGTTGGCGACCAAAATGCCGCCCCTAAAAAGAGGGCTGTGGATTACACCGATTCAATCTGAACTGCAAGGGGATTTTGGCCAAAAGGACCTATCTGAATTCGCCTAACCATGAAAAAACATTATTAAAAAGTTAATCACGCATATGTGATTTGTTATCACTCTCTTACCCGCTTACCCTTTTGATAGCCGCAATTGAGCGCGATATTTTGAAGGTTTTTTGATGTGTGGCAATGGTTCGGTTTCGTTCGCGCAAGAGAAAATGAAATGACGTATTAACCGTTTAAAAGAGAGAGTTTTCAAAATGCATGTACTCATAGTTGAAGATGATCCAATTGTTGCAGATGTTCTTGGCATGACATTAGAAGAAGCAGGGCATTTCAAAACAACGGCAAACACAATCGAAACAGCCCTATCCGAATTAAAGCATAACCGAATCGATGCAATTCTGCTCGATCTGAACCTGCCTGATGGTGATGGCACGCGACTAGCGCGGCTCGTGCGCAAGAATCACATCCTTGTGCCGATATTGGTTATTTCCGGCAATAGCGGTATTGATGAGAAAATCACTGCGCTTGGCGCCGGCGCTGATGGTTATTTGACCAAACCATTTGACCGATATGAATTGATGGCGAATCTCGATGCCATCATGCGGCGGACGCATGGTCACGGTTCAGCCACGATTTCGGTTGGCAATCTGGTTGTTGATCTCAGCCACAATTACGCCAAGGTTGGCGAAACGCGACTTGAGCTAACCGCCAAAGAATTTCGGATCATTGAGTTTTTGGCTCTGCGAAAAGGTGCTGTTCTCAGAAAGGATGCATTTTTGAACCATCTTTATGGCGGCATTGATGAACCGGAACCAAAAATCATCGACGTTTTCATATGTAAGCTGCGGCGCAAACTTGTTGAAAATGGCGCCGAAGGCCTAAGCGTTGATATGGTTTGGGGGCAAGGTTATATCCTTCGCGAAACGCTCGATTATCAGGTGCTTGAAAAAGTAGACTAGCCGTCACCCCTTGTTTGTTGAGGCTGTGCCTGCCCCCCTCCAATTCATCTCCCGTTTGGACAGGGTTAGCGCACAGCCTCACAGCCACCCCAGCCTTGCCGATCTCTTAAAACGAGATATACCGTCCCATGCCGCCTTATCTACGAATGGCGCGGCTTGGGCTTATTTGCGTCAAATGGGCTTGCCAGCCGCCACCCATTCATGGCAGGAAAGCGTTGGTGCTTTTGAGCATTTTTCGTGACAAAAACCATAGGATATCCGCAGTTGCTTTATTTCAGCCTTGGTGATTTTGTGATCCATCCAGATAAACCCGATTGGGGCATTGGTCAGGTTCAATCTATCGTTGGGATGAATGTAACAGTTAACTTTGAACATGCGGGTAAACAGATGATTAATTGCAACATTATTGCCTTGAACGCCGCACCGCGCCCGACCAAATAAATATCTGGTTGTCGCCATCCTCTGCATAATACCAATTCATCTTTTGGCAGGACCCAATGTCGCATGGTATGATGTGCGATTATGCTGTAACAACGTTCATCAAGTTTTTTATGGATTTTTCTGGCCATTGATTGTAGCAACCGTAGCGCCTCACGCGCGCCGCAGGAGATATATTCGTGAATTATCGCGAAATTTTGAAAAGCAAGCTAAACCAGCTAAAAAGCGAAAGTCGCTACCGGACCTTTATTGAGCTAGAGCGTCAAACCGGCTGGCATCCGCATGCGTTGTGGAACAGCCCCGACGGGCCAAAAGATGTCGTTATCTGGTGCTCAAACGATTATCTTGGCATGGGGCAAAACCCGGATGTGGTCAAAGCTTTGACCGGCGCAATTGATGTTCATGGTACTGGCGCTGGCGGCACCCGCAATATTTCCGGCACCAGCGCCGCGATTGTTGCGCTTGAGAGCGAACTTGCCGATCTTCATGGCAAGGAACGTGCCCTTGTGCTGACAAGCGGCTATGTGGCCAATGAAGCCAGCATCAGTGCCATTGCCGGTTTGTTCGATAATATGCTGATTCTATCCGACGCGATGAATCATGCCTCGATCATCTCCGGCATTCGCTATGCGCGCTGTGACAAGAAAATTTTTCGCCATAATGATTTGGCACATCTTGAAAAATTGCTTGCTGCCCAGCCAATTGACCGGCCAAAGCTGATTATTTTTGAATCGGTCTATTCGATGGATGGCGACACTGGCCCGATTGTCGAAATTGTCGAACTTGCCAAAAAATATAATGCGCTGACCTATCTTGATGAAGTTCATGCGGTTGGCATGTATGGCAATGAAGGTGGCGGCATTGCGCAAATGCGCGGTGTTCAAGATCGGGTCGACATCATCCAAGGAACGCTTGGCAAGGCCTTTGGCGTTGTTGGCGGCTATATTGCAGCTGATGATGTGATTTGCGATGCGGTGCGCAGCTTTGGATCAGGTTTTATTTTCACCACTGCCCTGCCACCTGCCTTGGCCTGCGGGGCATTGGCTTCGGTTCAGCATTTGCGCCGCAATTCGCATGAGCGTTTGGCTCAGCAGCGTCAGGCCACCAAATTGAAAGCAAAATTGCGCGAAGTTGGTTTGCCCATTCTGGAAGGCGACACGCATATCATTCCGGTGATGGTCGAAGACGCGGCAAAATGCAGCCAAATCTGTCAGATTCTGTTGCATGATTTCGGCATTTATGTGCAGCCGATTAATTATCCAACCGTACCGGTGGGTACCGAAAGGTTACGACTGACCCCGGGCCCGCTGCATACTGATGCGATGATTGATCATCTTGTGGACTCACTGCAAAAGGCATTTGCCCTAGCTGGCGAT
>JAFMNI010000085.1:5498-7416 GCA_017859295.1 Candidatus Puniceispirillum sp.
ATGATTTTTGCGAAAAAACCAATGTGCATTTTTGGCAAGGCTGGATTTTGCCACCCATAGCCCCTACATTAGGTGCAGTCAGGCGTTTTCGCCTATTTTTGATGTTATGGTCGCTGTTCGGTGAACAGGGCTTTGGCTTTTTTAGTGCCTTTGCGGCTGTTGATGGAACGTGATTATGCCAATTACCCCCACCCCTTCCGATCACCCTCATTTCCCCGGCCGCGGTAAAACCGGCCTGCTTTTGGTCAATCTTGGCACGCCCGATGGCACCGACACGCCATCAATGCGGCGCTATCTAAAGCAGTTTTTATCCGATCGCCGTGTGATTGAAGTGCCGCGCCTCTTATGGTGGCTCATTCTAAACGGCATTATTTTGAATATCCGCCCTCGCAAATCAGGTGATGCCTATGCGCGAATCTGGCTGAAAGATGATCCAGATGGGTCACCGCTTCGCCGCATCACCCGCCTTCAGGCCGAACATGTTGCCAACAGCTTTCAAAGTGATGAACTGATCACTGACTACGCCATGCGCTATGGCAAGCCGTCAATCCAATCGCAAATGCAAAAACTGCAAAATGCCGGATGCAGCCAGATTCTGGTCATGCCGCTTTATCCGCAATATGCCGCATCAACGACCGCAACGGTCAATGACGAAGTGTTTAAATGGGCGCTTGATCTGCGCTGGCAACCGGCCATTCGCACCGCGCCGCCATGGCATGACCACCCTGTCTATATCAAGGCGTTGGCAAATTCGGTTCGGCAATCGGTCAAGAAAAACGGCATGCCTGATGATCTGGTGATTTCATTTCACGGCATTCCCAAAAGCTATTTCGTGGCGGGTGATCCCTATCATTGCCAATGTTTGAAAACAGCGCGCCTTCTTCGTGAAGAACTTGATTGGGACAAAGATCATTTTCACGCGACCTTCCAATCGCGGTTTGGGTCGGAACCTTGGCTTCAGCCCTATACCGACAAAAGCGTTGTGGCGCTTGCTGAAAATGGATCAAAACATGTTGCCATCATGGCACCAGGTTTTGTTGCTGATTGTCTGGAAACATTGGACGAGTTGGACATCGAACTGCATGAAGAATTTTTGGAACATGGCGGCGAGACATTTAGCTATATTCCTTGTTTGAATGACAGTCCGGCTGGCATGAAGGTGATTGAGCAAATTGCCACTGAAAATCTGGCCGGTTGGGTGGACACGCCGAAAAAAGGTACGGTGAAAAAAGGCACAGTGAAAAAAGCGGCTGCGAAGAAAGCGGCTGCGAAAAAAGCCGTTGCGAAAAAACCAGCTGCGAAAAAGCGCCGCTAAACCAAAATTTGGTTAGGCTTGAATATGTTGCTGGCTAGATTTTGCTTTTTAGATTGGGCTGAGTGGCGTGCCTAGCCGCGTGGCTATCGCAAGATTTAATCAGACGGGGATTTCGGCTTGTTGCCAGCGCAAAAGCGGTCTTTTGCCGACATTCATCGCTAGCCCCTGCCCTTGCCAGTTATAGATTGTCATATGATCGCCATCACCGCCTTGATGTGCCCACAAACCTGATGTGGCTTTCAAAAAGTAGAATCCCGTTCATTGCGTCTTTTTATGCAAGTAATTGCAAAGCAGCTCAGCAAAGTCTTTTCATTCTGAATCAAGGATGTTATACACACCACTTCGAGCGAGCGCCGCTACCTTTCGGCGCCATATATCGGATGGAACAGGCATATTTGAGACCCTCAAACTGGCTGTCATCTGGTGGGAATATGGTTGAAACAAGCACCCTGATTACCGCCAAATGATGTTTTATTTGAGAAATATTCCGTGACGATCTAGATAGTTAAGAATGCTCGTATGCGGCGTTTGTGTAGTGGTAAGACCTTAGCCTTCCAAGCTAAAGACGCGGGTTCGATTCCCGCACGCCGCTCCAACTACACT
>JAFMNI010000086.1 GCA_017859295.1 Candidatus Puniceispirillum sp.
AAGTCGCCTTTTCAGTGCCAACAGGTAATTTTGGAAATGTGTTTGCGGGCTATGCTGCGGTGCAGATGGGTTTGCCTGTCGAACGGTTGATTGTGGCATCGAATCAGAATGATATTCTGCCGCGGTTTTTCGAGGCTGGCACAATGGCGCGTGAAACCGTTGTGCCGTCACTCAGCCCGTCCATGGATATTCAGGTATCGAGTAATTTTGAGCGGTTGCTGTTCGAATTGCTTGGCCGTGATGGTGCCAAGACAGCGGCTGTGATGCAGGATTTCGCGGCAAGCGGTCATTTCACCCTTGACGCTGATGTGATGGAACGCGCCTATGCGTTGTTTTCGGCCTACCGTCTTGATGATGCGGGAACGGTTGCCGAAATTGCGACAACAGCCAAGAATGACGGCATGGTTCTTGATCCGCATAGCGCGGTTGGCTTGTCAGCGGCGCGGCGTGCGCATGCTGATGGAACAGTGCCAAAAGATGTGCCTATTATCAGCCTTGCCTGCGCGCATCCGGCAAAATTTGAATCAGCAGTGGAAACGGCAACCGGTCAAAAGCCTGTTTTGCCACCGCATATGGCCGATCTGATGACGCGCCCCGAGAAAATGCAGACAATTGATGCCAATGCCGATGCCGTGAAATCATTGGTTCTGGCACGAAAGCGAAGCGGATGACAACAAGAGTGAGCGAGCTTGCCAACGGGCTGAAAATCGCAACAAGGTCGATGCCGCATGCCACCACCTTGTCAGTTGGCATATGGGTTAATGCTGGCGCTCGCGATGAAGGCGATCACGAACAGGGCATTGCGCATATGCTTGAACATATGGCCTTTAAAGGCACCAAACGGCGTGATGCACAGGCCATTGCCACCGAGGTGGAAAATGTCGGCGGCTTTATGAACGCTCATACAAGCCGCGAAGAAACCGCCTATTATTTGCGGCTATTGCCCGAACATATTGATCTTGGTGTTGATATTCTTGCTGATATTCTGACCGAATCGACCTTGCCTGAATTGGAAATTGAACGCGAACGCGGTGTCATTATTCAGGAAATTGGGCAATCGCTTGATACGCCAGATGATCTGGTCTTCGATCTGTTTTCAGCGGCCTGTTATGATGGTCATACGCTTGGGCGGCCGATTTTAGGGACAGTCGACAGCGTTTCGGCATTTCGCCAGCAAGATTTGGAAGCGTTTTTGCGGCGTCACTATGGCGCGGGTCAAATGCTTGTCTGTGCTGCCGGATCGGTTGATCATGACGATCTGTTACAGCGCATTGACGAACGGCTTGGCCATATCGGCAATGCCACATCGGCGATGCGCCATGCCGCATCATGGGCAGGCGGCCGTAAAATGGCCAAGCGCGATCTTGAACAATCGCATATTGTTTTTGGGCTTCCGGCCAAAATTGACACAATGGCCGAACGGTTTTCTTTGATGGCGTTATCGACCCTTTATGGCGGCGGCATGTCATCACGATTATTCCAGCAGGTGCGCGAAAAACGCGGGCTTTGCTATTCGATTTTTTCATTTTCATCCCTTCATTCCGACGGTGGCAGCTTTTCGGTCTATGCTGGCACATCTGCCAATCAGGTTGATGAAATGTTGGCGGTATGCGCGGATGAATTGGCCTCGGTGGCAGGCGGCGTGCAAGCTGATGAAGTGGCACGCGCCAAAGCCCAGATTCGCGCTCATCTATTGATGAGCCGTGAATCGGTTTCAGGGTGCGGCGATGCGTTGGCACGCCAGATCATGCTTTTTGGACGGCCGCAATCGGATGCTGAATTGCTGGCTGCGATCGACGAAATTGACGGGCAGAAGATTGCCGCAATGGCGGCCAGCCTGATTTCCGGCAATGCACCTGCAATGGCCTGTGTTGGGCCGTCTTTGGCGGTTATGTCGAATGATGATTTGGCGGCGCGGCTCGCTGCCTAGGCGGTGCCTGCATCGGCAACATAATGCGCTGGATCAATGCCAAGGGTTGCATAGGCCTTGCCCCAGATATCGTCACTTTCAATACCGAATAAAAGATCGCTGCTTGCTGGTAGGTTAAGCCAGACATTGGCGGCCATTTCCTGTTCCAACTGGCCTGCATGCCATCCAGCATAGCCAAGCGAAACGATTGAATGAACCGGTCCGGTACCATTGGTGATATCGCGAAGGATATTGACGCTTGAGGTCAGGCCAATGTCATGCGTTACGGCAACGCTTTCGGGGCGCATATGATCTTGGGAATGCAGCACAAAGCCGCGCGTGCTTTCAACCGGCCCACCAATATAAACGGGCTGGTCGCCGTGGAACCGCGGCGCGCCCATTTCCAGTGTTTCACATAGATGCCCAAGGTCAAGCTGGGCTGATCGCTGATTGATCACAACGCCCATTGCCGCATTTTGGTCATGTTGGCACATCATGATGACGCTATGTTGAAACCGGCTGTCATCGATATGAGGGCTGGCAATCAAAAGCTGGCCTTGCAGGCTGGCCGCAGCGCCAAAAGGCGTCACATGGTGCAAATGATTGTCCGTCTGACTTGTATCTTTTCTAACCGTCATTATTTACACTAGACAGCAAAGCCTTAACAGGTAAAGCAAAACCATTTTTGCAAACTAGCCGCAAGCTATGCGTCGATGGATCAGATCATGTCAAAGCCATCCATATCCAAGCGATCATTCACCATGGGTGATCTGCGCCAAATCAGGCCGGTTTGCCGCTTTTTGGCTAGGTGGTTTATGGCATGGGTGCTTGTCATGCTTGGCAGTGCTGCGCCGCTGCATGCCGCCAGCCAATCAAATATGGCAACGGGCGCTTGGGTTGGTGATCCTGCCTACGGTGAGGTGCGGCTTGTTTCGGCGGTTTCGGCAATGGGCAATCTGCAAGAATTGCCGCTGGGTCTTGAATTTCGTTTGGCACCCGGCTGGAAAATCTATTGGCGCACCCCCGGTGAGGCCGGATTACCGCCAACGCTTGATCTGCAAATGGCGAATGGCGCACCACTGCAAAGCCAGATCGAATGGCCAGTGCCAAAACGGTTTAACGCCTTTGGCTTTGATAATTTTGGTTATGCTGATGCGGTGATCCTGCCGGTTGCTGTTCGCGGTTATGATCGCGGCGCGGCGCTGCAGATTCGCGGGCAGATCGAGGCGCTGGTCTGTTCGGATATTTGTGTTCCCTTGGCGGGGGCGCTGCGGCTTGATCTTGCCGATGGCCCCGCCGAACCGTCATCAATGGCAATGGTGATCGCGCAATTTGCCGCCAAGGTGCCGCGCATTGATGCGCTATCACCAATCAAAATTGCAACAGCATGGCAATCAGGATCGCAACTCAAAATCGGCTTTGCCGCAACCAGCCAGCCAGTCACTGAAATTTTTGTTGAAGGGCCAGCGGGCATTGCTTTTAAACAGCCGGTTTTTGCCAATAATATTGCGGTGATTGATGTAGAAGGCGATTTGAAAACGCCGCTTGCCGGCCAGACGGTCGATTTAACCGTCATTGCTGGTGATGATTTTACAACGCAAAGCATCATTGTGGCAAAAGACGCGCCGCTTGCCGGCTCATTTGCGGCAGGCAAGCCCATGCCAACTGACGCTGGCGCGATGGCGCAATTCTGGACGGTGATTGGCTTTGCCTTTCTTGGCGGGCTGATTTTAAATTTGATGCCTTGTGTCTTGCCCGTTCTTGCGATCAAGCTGGCGGCGATTATTGAAGCCTCCGGCCAAAGTCGTGGTTTTGTGCGGTTGCGGTTTGGGGCGGGTGCGATGGGCATTTTGTCCAGCTTTGCCATTTTGGCGGCGGGGCTGGCTGCGCTACGGCTTGCTGGTGGGCAGATTGGCTGGGGGATTCAGTTCCAAAGTCCGGTATTTCTGGCAATCATGCTGCTGGTTTTGGGGCTGTTTACACTGAATATGCTCGACCGGTTTTTTCTGCCGATTCCGGCTTTTTTACAGGCCAGTTTTCGCGGTGATGGCCAAAATACCAATGGCCAAAATACCAATCAACAGGCGCGTCCGGCAATTCTGTTTGGTGATTTCATGGCTGGTATGCTGGCAACCTTGTTGGCGACGCCCTGTTCGGCACCATTTGTTGGCAGTGCGGTCACGGTGGCGCTTACCGGCGATATGGCCCAGCTGTTTGCCGTGTTCATGGCGATGGGGGCTGGTCTTGCTGCGCCGTGGGGGTTGGTTGTGCTATTTCCGGCGCTGGTCGGATTCTTGCCGCGACCCGGCCATTGGATGGTCTGGTTGAAACGCGGTTTGGCGGGATTGCTGATCGCAACGATGATCTGGCTTGGCTGGCTGTTGCAAACAATTCAAGGCGGGCCGGCCGCGTTGCTGTTGCTTGGCCTGATCGGTTTTGTGCTTTTGGCCATTTTATGCCGTCAAAAAATCGGGATTTTGCTGGCTGGGGCTGGCCTTTTTGCGGGTTTGGCATTTTTGCCCGCGCCTGCAATCGTTGCGCCGCAAGCCAATGGCCTAGTCTGGCAGGTTTGGTCAAATGACGCGAGTGCGGCTGCCCGCGCCGAGGGCAAGCTGGTCTTTGTCGATGTAACCGCCGATTGGTGCATCACCTGCAAAGCCAATAAAGCGCTGGTTCTTGAAACCGCCCCCATAGCCCCGATGCTGGCGGCATTGGTTGATGATGGCAAGCTGGTGATGCTGAAAGCTGACTGGACGCGTCCCGACCCACGCATTGCGACATTTCTGGCAAGCCATGACCGGTTTGGCATCCCGTTCAATATCATTTATGGCCCAAAGGCACCTGAAGGTGTTTTGCTTGGCGAATTGCTGCGCGCGGATATGGTTGAAAATGCGCTCATCAAGGCGGGCATGACTCGCTAGGCGCTTTGTCGGACTTGCATCATCACGAGCAGCGGTATAAATAGCATTCATCATTCTTTCACCGCATAATTTTTCCAATGAAGGCGATCCCATGACCGACGAAATCCTGACCATCGAAGCTGGCCAAAAAATGCCAGAGGCGACCATTCATACCAAATCTGAAGATGGCATTGATGCTGTTGAAACCGCCGATTATTTCAAGGATTGTCGGGTTGTCATGTTTGCGCTGCCGGGTGCATTTACCCCAACCTGTTCAGCGCGGCATCTGCCAGGCTATATCGAACATGCCGATAAATTTAAGGCAGCCGGATTTGACAAGATTGCCTGTCTTGCGGTCAATGACGCCCATGTGATGCGGGCGTGGAGTCTCGACAGCAAAGCCGATGGCATTGTTGATATGCTTGCTGATCCGCTGGCCAGCTTTTCAGATGCGCTTGGCATTAGCCGTTTTATGGGGCCAGTCATGGGTCGCCGCGCCGCGCGTTGTGCGATGGTCATCGATAATGGCGTTCTAACGCATATGTTTATGGAAGAGCCAGCGGCGTTTGAAGTGTCAAGCGCCGAGCATGTTCTCGCCAATCTGTAACTGGCAAGGGGGCGTGCTGCCCCTTTTGTTTGCGGTTATGAACGGCCTTGCCTTATTAATTTAAGGCAATGGCCTCGGCGGCGCTGCGGGCAAGAACGTCACAACGTTCATTCAGCGGGTTGCCAGCATGCCCTTTGACCCAGTGCCACCGCACCTGATGGCGGATCACCGCTTCGTCAAGCTGTTGCCATAAATCTTGATTGGCAACTGGCTTTTTGGCGGCGGTTTTCCAGCCATTGGCCTTCCAGCGGGGCATCCAATCCTGCACACCATTCATCACATAACGGCTGTCGGTATGTAGATCGACAAGCATTGGACGCGTCACTGCATTCAGCCCCATAATGGCCGCCATCAATTCCATCCGGTTGTTGGTTGTGTCAGGCTCGGATCCGGTTAGTTCGCGTTCATTGCCCTGCCATTGCAGGATTGCCGCCCAGCCGCCCGGGCCCGGGTTTGACAAGCATGACCCATCGGTATGGATTACCACCGGTTCTGGCGCATCCTGCGGCATTTAATGGCTCCTATGATGGGAAAGGGTGGTGAAAATTATGGGGCAAGGCGTGATCATTGGCTGTTTTGCCCCTATCTAGTCAAATCCATAGGCACCAACACCGGAAACCGATTGGTGAAACCGCAGGATTGACCAATATTCCATCGGGTCTTTCGGGCTGACAAGCGCATCTTTTGGCGTATGAAGCCAATCATATAGGCGGGTCAGGAAAAACCGCATGGCCGAACCGGCGGCTAAAACCGGAATAGCGGCAATTTCGGCATCTGATAAAGGCCGTATTGTCTGATAACCACGAATCAGCGACCGCGATTTGGTCATGTTAAAGCTGCCATCAGCCTCAAAACACCAAGAATTCAGGCAAATGCCAATGTCATAAGCAAGAATATCATCACAGGCGAAATAGAAATCAATCACACCGGTTAAGTGATCGCCCATGAATAAGACATTATTGGGAAAAAGATCGGCATGAATGACGCCTTGCGGTAAATCTTTTGGCCATGATTCGAGAATTGAATCAAGCCGCGTTTGTGTCATTGCCTGCATTGATGGGGCAATTTCATCGGCACGAACACCAACACTGTCTAAAAGCGGCTGCCATGATTGTGGGCCAAGCGCGTTTGGACGGCGGCGGGTTACGCCGCTAGCATGAAGATGCATTTCGGCAAGGCTGGCGCCAAGCGCCCGACATTTTTCACGGTTAGGATAGCGTGAGGATGTGCCATCAAGAAATGAAAATACCGCACAAGGCCGCCCCATTAATTCTTGCAAAATACTGCCGTCACGCGCGGCCACCGGCAAGGGGCAACTCATGCCTTTGCTGGCAAGATGAGTCATGACTTCCATGAAAAATGGCAGATCATTGGCGTCAACGCGTTTTTCATAAAGCGTCAAAATATAATGCGCCTTGTCGGTTCGCAAAAGATAGTTTGAGTTTTCAACACCTTCGGCAATGCCAGCAAAGCTGAGAACGTTTCCAAGATCATAGGCCGAAAGAAACGCCGCCAGCGTCAGATCATCTACTGTCGTATAAACCGCCATGAAACCTCTAGCTTGCTAAAATGGCCGGTAATTTGAAATTCACCGTTTCGCGGATTTTGCCATGCTCGCTAACGTCAATCTGATAGCGTTGGCGCAGTGCCGCAACAACATCTTCAACCAATGTTTCAGGTGCCGATGCGCCTGCCGATAGGCCAATGTGATCAGCCTCATCAATAAGTGACCAATCAATCGCATCCTTATCAGCGATCAAAAAGGCCGCTTTGGCACCAGCCAGCTTGGCAACTTCGACAAGCCGCTTTGAATTTGACGAATTTTCAGCCCCGATCACCAGCATCAGATCAACCGCACCGGCAATATCCTTGACCGCCTTTTGCCG
>JAFMNI010000087.1:0-5804 GCA_017859295.1 Candidatus Puniceispirillum sp.
ACGCCTGATGCTGGCGTGTTCTGGCGGGTGATTTCCGAACATAAGGTCAAAGCCTTATTTACCGCGCCAACCGCCTTTCGGGCGATCAAACGCGCTGATCCTGATGGTGCATTTTTAAAAGATTATGATACGTCATGTCTGAAATATCTGTTTTTGGCTGGCGAACGTGCCGATCCGGATACGATTAGCTGGGCGGAAAACCAGCTTGGCGTGCCAGTGATTGACCATTGGTGGCAAACCGAAACTGGCTGGTCAATTTGTGCCAACCCGATGGGGATTGAACATCTTGCTGTCAAGCTTGGCTCGCCATCATTGCCGATGCCCGGCTATGAAATTGATATTCTCGATGCTGATGGCGCGGTGTTGCCGGCGGGTGAACTTGGGGCGATTGCGGTGAAATTGCCATTGCCGCCATCATGCCTTTCAACAATCTGGGGGGCTGATGACGCCTATGTTGAAAAATACCTCACCAGCTTTCCGGGCTATTATGAAACAGGTGATGCTGGCTATTGCGATGAGGATGGTTATCTCTACATCATGGCGCGTACCGATGATGTGATTAATGTTGCTGGCCACCGGCTATCAACTGGCCAGCTTGAAGAAGTGCTTGCCGATCATCCTGATATTGCTGAATGTGCCGTCATTGGTGTTGCCGATCAATTGAAAGGGCAATTGCCGCTTGGCCTGATCTGTCTTTATCCGAATTGTAACCGGCTGCAAGATGATATTATGGCCGAAGCGATTGCGCTTGTGAAAGAACGGGTTGGTCGGGTGTCGTCTTTTAATTTGATTGTGGTGATTGAACGCCTGCCAAAAACGCGGTCGGGCAAGGTTTTGCGCGGTACAATGGCCAAAATTGCCGATGGTGAAAGTTGGAATATGCCAGCCACCATTGATGATCCGGCCATTTTGGATGAAATCAAAACGGCCTTGCAATCGATTGGCTATGCTGGCGGTAAAAGCTGATTATTTGCGCCGGATTTGTTTGAAAAAACTGGCGGCGGCAATGAAAATACCGATGAAAATGAATTGCGCGGTAAAAACCGTTGCGTTACCCGCTAGATTTGCCTTAAACAAAACCATTGCCATCTATTGCTAGAGAAACCAGCATGTTTGAAAAATTCCAGCCTGCCAAAGCCGATCCGATTTTGGGTCTTTCCAAGATATTTCAAGCCGATCCACGCGCCGAAAAAATCGATCTTGGAGTTGGCGTCTATAAAGATGACAATGGCATAACGCCGGTCATGTCATCAGTGAAAAAGGCCGAGGCACGCCTGCTGCAAGAACAGAATTCGAAAGCCTATGTATCGCTTGCCGGTGCCGAGCTTTTCCGTGATCAAATGCGCGATCTTGTTCTTGGTGACGCTGTTGCCGCCGATCGGGTTGCCACTTTGCAGACCCCGGGCGGAACCGGCGCAATCCGGCAGATTTTCGAATCGATGAAGATTTTGAATCCCGATTGCACGATCTGGATCAGTGATCCTAGCTGGCCATCGCATATGAGCATGGCAACGCATATGGGTTTCAAAACCCGCGGCTATCCTTATTTTGACAATGAAACACGGCTTGTTGATACCGCCGCGATGATGGATTCGTTTCAAGATTTGAAAGCTGGCGATTTGCTGCTTCTTCATGGCTGCTGTCATAATCCAACCGGCGCAAATATCGATATAGAAACATGGAAAGCCATTACCGATCTGGTCATTGAAAAAGGCGCTATGCCCTTTATTGATATTGCCTATCAGGGATTTGGTGATGGGCTGGATCAAGATGCGGCACCGCTTCGCTATATGGCATCGCGCGTGCCGGAAATGTTTATTGCGGCATCATGTTCAAAGAATTTTGGCCTGTATCGTGACCGTGTCGGCATTGCCATGATGATTGCCAAAGATGCCAGCACTGCCGAATTGGTGCAGGGTAATTTGGCGGTTTTGAACCGGTTGAACTATTCATTTGCGCCCGATCATGGCGCAGCGGTGGTTGGCATGATTTTAGCCGATGCTGATTTGCGCGCCGAATGGATGGCCGAACTTGAACAGATGCGCATGACCATGCTGACCATCCGTCAAGATTTGGCCGATGCGCTTCGTCAGCAATGCAATTCGGATCATTTCGATTTTATCGCGCATCATCGTGGCATGTTTTCGCGCCTTGGGCTGAATGCCGAACAGGTACTGTCACTTCGTGAAGATCATGGCATGTATCTTGTCGGTGATAGCCGTATCAATATTGCTGGTTTGGCTGGAAAACGTCACCTGCCATTCGCTATTGCAGTTGCGAAGGTTGCCGCAGTTTCCTAAGCTTTGACGGCATGGCGATGTTTTGATGCGCTGCCATTGCCATCTTGTCGGTTTTCTTGGGAATATTGCCATGGGTTCTATGTTAAAAAATGGCGGCGGTCTGCTTATGGACTGCCTGATCGCGCTTGGTGGTACAAAGGGGTTTGGCGTCCCGGGCGAAAGCTATCTTGCCGTTCTTGATGCGATGTATGATCGCAAGGGTAAATTTGACCTTATGTTATGCCGCAATGAAGGCGGCGCTGCCTATATGGCCGAAGCATGGGGAAAATTAACCGGAACCCCCGGTCTTTGTTTTGTGACACGCGGCCCCGGGGCAACCAACGCCTCAATTGGTATTCATACCGCCATGCAGAATTCAACCCCGATGATTGTATTTGTCGGTCAGGTTGGTGTTGGCATGAAAGGCCGCGAAGCTTTCCAAGAAATTGAATATTCGCATTATTTTGGCAAGGTAGCCAAATGGGTCGTTGAAATTGACGATGCGAACCGCATTCCTGAAATCATGTCGCGCGCATGGACAACGGCGCTTAGCGGCAGGCCCGGCCCGGTTGTGGTTGCGCTTCCTGAAGATATGCTAACCGCGCCGGTTTCCGCAAAGGCATGTGCGCCGGTAAATATTCCCGCCCCAGACATTTCGGCCAAACAGATTGACCAGCTTTCCAGCCTGTTAAATGCGGCCAAGCGCCCGCTGGTTCTCTATGGTGGTTCGGGCTGGTCAATTGAGGCTGCACGCCAGCTGGAATCTTTTGCCGGCGCAAATCATCTACCGCTTGTAGCGGCATTCCGTTTTCACGATATCTGCGATAATTACCATCCGTCCTATGTTGGTGATGCCGGTGTTGGCGTACTTGGCTATATCAAAAACTTGATTGGTGAAGCCGATTTGATTCTGGCAATCAATGTTCGTTTTGGCGAATGCACAACCGATGGTTATAGCCTGTTTGATTGCCCCAATATGAAGGCAAAGCTGGTTCATTGCCATCCGTCCGATGATGAACTTGGCAAGATTTATGCGGCCGATCTGCCGCTTCAGGCAACGCCAAATGCAATGGCGGCAGCCCTGTCAAACATCAGCCTGAAACATGATGATGGCAGACGTGACTGGGTTGCAGCCGCCAAGGCCGCCTATGATGCTAGCTATAGCGTCAAACCCCAGCCGGGCAGCCTTGATATGGGCGATGTAATGGCGCATATCCGCGATGTCATTCCCGATGATGCCATCATCACTAATGGCGCTGGTAATTTTGCCATCTGGCCAAATAAATTTCTGAAATTTGGCCCGAAATCACGGCTTTTGGCACCGCAAAGCGGGGCTATGGGTTATGGTGTGCCAGCGGCAATTGCGGCCAAGGCGCATGACCCAAAACGCTTTGTTCTGTGTTTTGCTGGTGATGGCGATTTCCAGATGAATGGCAATGAACTTGGATCGGCAATGCAAGCCGGTTTGCAGCCAGTGATATTGATTGTGAATAACGGTACCTATGGCACAATCCGAATGCATCAAGAACGCCATTATCCCGAACGCGTATCAGGAACCGAACTTGCAAATCCGGATTTTGTGACGCTTGCCAAGGCCTATGGCTTTCACGGTGAACGTGTTGAAAAAACCGCCGATTTTGCTGATGCCTTTGCGCGTGCCTTGGCATCGGATACGGGGGCGGTTCTTGATCTTGTTATCTCGACCGAAGCCATTACCCCGCGGCAAACCATTGACGATCTTCGCCGCGCCAAGCCATAGGCATGTGCTGGAGCTGGGCACGCGGGCACTGTGCGGTTTTGCCAGCTATTGATTTGGCTTGATCTTTGATACGGCTTGGTCATTTATTCAGCTTGGCAAATAACTGAAACGCACCCTATAGATAAAACCTGTTTGGCACAGTGGCATGAACATAATTTTCAGGAGAGACAGCATAATGTCTTTTGATTTTGACGAGATCATCGACCGCGTTGGAACGCATTCATCGAAATGGGATACGATGGAGTCGAAATATGGCGTGTCGCCCAAAACCGGCATTCCGATGTGGGTTGCTGATATGGATTTTCGCGCCCCACCTGCGGTGCAATCGGCCTTGGCTGCTGCTTTAGATCACGGTGTTCATGGTTATTTTGGTGATGACAGTGAATATCGCGCGGCCTTGATCGGCTGGATGAAGCGCCGCCATCAATGGGATGTTGAGCCTGACTGGATCATTAATGCGCATGGTCTTGGCAATGCCATCAGCCTTTGCCTGAATGCCTATAGTGCGCCAGGTGATGGGGTAATCGTCTTTTCACCGGTTTATCATGCCTTTGCGCGGATTATCAAAGGCACTGATCGCCGGCTTGTTGAATCGCCACTGATCCAGCGCGATGGTCGCTATCATATGGATTTGGACGCGCTTGCGGCCAGCCTGACCGGTGATGAAAAAATTGTTCTATTTTGCTCGCCGCATAATCCGGGTGGCAGGGTTTGGTCGTCTGACGAATTGCAACAGCTGGCTGATTTCTGCGAGACGCATGATCTGACGCTCATCAGTGATGAGGTGCATAATGACCTTGTTTACAAAGGTAATCAGCATCATGTCCTCGCCAATATAGTGCCATCAATTCGGCACCGGCTTGTCACGCTTGTGGCAACAACCAAGACCTTTAATCTTGCTGGCTGTATGATTGGCAGCATGGTTGTTGCCGATGACGCCTTGCGTTCGCGTTTGGCGCGGGTGGCGCATGGTGCTGCGGGAATGTCTTTTAACCGGATTGGCATGTTGATGTGTACCGCCGCATGGGAACATGGTGATGAATGGCTTGATGCGCTGCTTGATTATCTGGCGGAAAATAAACGCATTCTTGATGAAGCGATGACGTCAATTCCGGGGGTAAAATCAATGCCGATCGAGGCCACTTATCTTTGCTGGGTTGACTTTGCCGATACCGGTATGGATCGTGCCGAATTCACCCGCCGCGTTGAACAGCAGGCGCAGATTGCGGTTAATCATGGCAATAGTTTTGGCGTTGGTGGTGACAGTTTTTTACGGTTCAATATTGCCTGCCGGCGTGATCTTGTGATCGAGGCGGCAAAACGGCTTAAAAACGCCTTTTCAGATCTTCAATAGAGTGGTCAAGGGGGCGTGCTGTTCATGCTGAATTTATGCAGGCCCTTCCGAAAAGGTAATTCATGATCTGGTTTCTATCGCTGTTCACACGGGAATATGAACAACGTCATGCATTGTTGATCATTTTTCTCGCTTCGTCTTTTTGGGGCGTCTTATGGGTGCCGATGCGCCATATCGAAGCGATGGGGCTGTCCGGATTGTGGGTGGTGGTGCTGTTTCATTTCCTACCCGCCTTGGCGATGCTGCCGCTGATTGTCAGAACCGCGCCATCATCACGCCGCGATTGGGGGCGGGCGGCTGTTGCCGGTGCCTTGATGGGGGCAGGTTTTGCGCTTTATGCGCTAGGGCTTGTTGTGGCGTCGGTCACGAAAACGGTGATTTTGTTTTACATGACGCCAATCTGGTCAACGGT
>JAFMNI010000087.1:6105-7269 GCA_017859295.1 Candidatus Puniceispirillum sp.
CAGGCCATTCCACCGGCCTTTCTGGCGTCGGTGGTGGTGTTCTTACCGTCGGTCTTGCTGATTTTCCGCATCATGCAATATGTCTCGCCCGGTCTTGTTGGCATTTTGATGCTGTCCGAGGCTTTGGTGGCGGCGGTTTCGGCGGCTTTTTGGCTTGGCGAAACATTATCGTCAACGCAATGGATCGGCGTTGGTGCCATTCTGACAACAGGCGTGTTTATCGGTTTTTATGAAGGCAAAGCGGTAAGACCGGCAAAACCGGCCTAGAGACGAGAAAGGTACGTTGCCTAATCGCCCTTTTGGGCGTCCAATGCGGTGTGAATGGCACTCAAGCGTGGTTCAAGACCTTCGGTATCAAGCAATGACAGGCCAAGATTGCCAAGCTGATCCTGCCACGCAATCGTGCCAGCGGTCATTCTGCCAGCGATATTCAGATCGGCAAGGGTGATCGCCACTTCGCGCATTTCAGCAGCACGCCGGATGCCATGCGTTGTCATGCGCTCCATATTATAGGCAGCTTGGTCTTTCCAGCCATCTTTGGTTTGCGATGCGTCAAGCGAGGCGGCTACCTCATCGGCAACGCCAGCAATTGTGGCGGCGCTGAAACATTCAGCCGTCAATGCTTCGATTCCCTTGACCAGAACCGAACGGATCATTTTGATTGTCGAGGCGCGGCCAACTGGCCCGGGGACATGAACCGGCTTCATGTCCAAAGCCAGCATCAATGCGATGGCTGCTTCGGCATGTTCACCCGCAACCAACATTGCGGTCTGGTGATATTTTGGGGTGATGGTGGCCATAACCGCGACATCGACATAATGCCCGCCAGCCTCGGTAATGATTGCCGCATTCTTTTGCTTGGTTGAGGGGGCGCAACTGTTCAGGTCAAAGAAATAGGCGCCTTGCCTGATGCCCGCGGCGACGGCGCGCGCGGCGGCATGTGCCTGATCTGCAGTGACCGTGCTGAAAATCATATCGGCTTCGCGAGCCGTGCTTGCCGCATCATCGCCAATGATAACCCCCGCTTCCTGCATCTGGCGGGTTTTGCCGGCAGCGATCTCGCTGTCGCCGAGCTGTTTGATGTCAAAGGCGCGAACGTCACTTCGTCCCCAGCCTTGGCATAGGCAAGATCCAGCTTCGCCAAATCCGATAACGGCAATTTTG
>JAFMNI010000088.1 GCA_017859295.1 Candidatus Puniceispirillum sp.
AATGGTCTCTATCAGAAAATGTGGAATCGCCAGCAAGCCTTTCAAGAGGTTGAACAGAAATTGAAAAGCCTTACCTAATGTCATGATAGGTGATGCGGCATCTTGCTTGGGTTGCCGGTGCGGAACCATGCGTCAAAGATCGTTCTGGAATTTCTGGCGCTAATTTCCTATTATGGGAATGGATATAAAGCTCATCCGCGCTGCATGTTCATTAAAGTTTTTTAAATTATCCTTGGGATGAAGGAACATATCTATGCTGGTTGTAATCTCGCCTGCCAAAAAATTGAACATGCAACCATCTGAAGATATTGTGCCAACTCAGCCTATTTTTGGCGACGAGGCCAATGAGCTGGCCGATGTCATGCAAAATCTCAGTCTTGATAAGCTTCAATCCCTGATGGGGATTAGTGAAAATCTGGCCAAGCTGAATGCCGACCGGTTTGCCCATTTCGGATCGCAGGATAAAAAACCGGCGGCGCTTGCTTTTGCTGGTGACACTTATTTGGGGCTGGAGGCGGCAAGCCTTGAACCAGATGAAATGGCATGGGCGCAAAATCATTTGCGCGTGCTGTCGGGTCTCTATGGGGTGTTGCGGCCACTTGATGCGATCGAGCCGTATCGTCTGGAAATGGGAAGCCGGCTCGCCACAAAGCGTGGCAAATCGCTTTATCACTATTGGGGAAAAAAAATTGCCGAGGCGCTCAACGCTCAAGCGGCCACCACCAGTTCTGATCTATTGCTAAATTGCGCGTCAAAAGAATATTTTGGCGCGGTCGATCTGGCCAGCCTTGCTTTGCCCGTTGTGACACCGATTTTTTTGGAAAATAAAAATGGCAAAGCCAAAATTGTCAGCTTTTATGCGAAAAAAGCACGCGGCGCGATGGCGCGGTTTGTTGTTCAAAACAGACTGAAAATCAAAGATGATTTAAAAGGATTTGCCGCTGGCGGCTATTGCTATCAGCCAGATCAATCAGACGCTGACCATCTTGTTTTTGAACGCGAGGCGTCGATTTAATTGTCTTAGATATGTCCACCTCAACGTCGAGGGTTTTGCGGCGGGGTGGAGGGTACAAATGGGAACCGTTTACGAGCTTTGGTTGCGGTCGTATTGGGGTCAATAGCGCCGCGCACAAAAGCTCGTGATGCGTCAAAAGGTGGTGTGTAATCCCATGATGGAAAAGCACCCTGTTTCATTGCTTCTTGAACAAATAGTCGGTTTTTTTGCGACGTCTCAACACGCTTAGCAAGATCCGGTTCATTCCAGCGATTGGCAATGTGGGCGCGCATTGTCGCCAAGGTTTCGGCATGCGCCGGATCGGTGGCAAGATTGTGTTGTTCGTTTGGGTCGGTGTCGAGGTCAAACATCAATTCCGGGTCATCGCCGCAACTGATGTATTTGATATTCTTATTGCGGCACATCAGCGCTGGTGCATGAACCCCCTCGCCACAATATTCAAAGAAGATGATATTATCGTCTGAGTCTGCGGCGGGCAGATCAAGCAAGCTGCGCCCGTCTATGGCGCTAGCATAACTGTTAAATTTACCGTCACTGGCGATGTCAACGAATGTTGGTAAAAGATCGACCAAGGTGGTTAGGGCCGTTTCACCATGACCGGCGGGAATTCGCGGCCCCATGCCAATCATCGGCACACGAACCGATCCTTCGAATGGATTGAATTTAAACCACATGCCGCGTTCGCCAATCATGTCGCCATGGTCTGAAATAACAAAAACATAAGTATTGTCTAGAGTACCGGTTTTTTTCAGAACAGCCACCAGATCACCAACAAGAGTATCAAAATAGCTGGTCATGGCAAAATAGGCATGGCGGGCGTTTCGAAGCTGCCTGTCGGTAATGTCAAACTCATCCTGCCGGATGGTCATATAATAGCGTTGGGCCCAAGGGTCGCGATCCTCATAGGGGATATAGCCCACCTCAGGCATGCTTATTTTATCGTGATCATAAAGATCCCAGAATTCCTTGGTTGTCACAAACGGGTTGTGCGGATGGGTGAATGACACATGCAGCAAAAACGGCCGTTCGTCGGCAGAGCGCGCAAGATCAAAAAGTTCCTGTCTCGCGGTGTTGAAAACATGCTCGTCATAATCGATCTGCAAGCTGCGATCACATAATCCTGCTTCAACGACACTGTGAAGGCTCATGCGAGACGGCGAATATTCCTCGTCAATTTGTGACCAATCGGCTGTCCATCCGTAATCTGATGGATAAATGTCTGTTGTCAGGCGCCGCTCAAAGCCATGCAGCTGGTCTGGGCCGACAAAATGCATCTTGCCACATAATGTTGTCTGATAGCCAAGCGCCCGCAGATAATGGGCAAAGGTTGGCTCGGATGACAGAAATTCTCCTGCATTGTCAAATACGCCAACATCTGACGGCAGGCGGCCGGTCATCATGCCAGCGCGCGAGGGGCCACAAACAGGGCTGTTGCAATAGGTGTTGGCAAATACAGTTCCCTGCTCCGCAATCTTGTCGATTTGTGGCGTTAGGGCCAGCGGCTTGCCATAGGTGGCGAGACATAGCGCAGTTAATTGATCAGCCTGAATGACCAGAATATTTGGTTTACCTGCCACGCTAAAACTCCTTGGTTATCATTCGTTATATTTTTTAGTGGTTAGATTTTCATTGGTGTTTGAGGTTTTTTTGGCTGTGGCCGGTTTCCCCGGAAATTCCCAAGACTAGACCAAGCTAAGATCTCAATCATGGCGTCTTTTCTTTGCTCAAGAAATTGCGGGTCATGCCAAAGATTCTCGGTTTCATTCCGGTCATTATTAAGATCGTATAATTCACCATCCTGTGTACCAGGATAAATCACATATTTCCAACGATTGTCCCGCCGCATGATAACATGTTCAGCCCCCGACTGGATATGATCACGGCCAAGCTCGGCATAAACATGGTCACGCAATTTTTCGTTTGGATCCTGCTCATCCCAACAGCCAGAAGTCAGCATTTTATTCATCGCCAGCGCTTCCCAATTGCTTGGTGGGTCAATACCGGCAAATTGGAGAATGGTTGGCGCGATATCCATTAGCTGGACGAGATCGTCGCATTGCTGCTGCTGTTTGACCCGGTCAGGAGCCCAAAAAACTAACGGTACCCGTGTCACGCAATCATACATTGTCCATTTCTGAATATGCCCATGTTCGCCTAACGCATCGGCATGGTCAGAACAGAAAATGACGATGGTATTATCTAAATGTCCCTGCTTGTCGAGACAGTCTATGATCTGCCCAACTTTCTGATCAATCATCGACACGTTCGCCGCATAATAACGGTGTAGCCGCTGGATATCTTCATCCGTCAGATTTTCACGCCACGCAACACTATCTATGTTGAAATCAACCATACTTTGACGAAGCTGCTGGTGCATCTTGGGCTGTTGGGCCAATTCCTGCTGCGATGCGGCACGATGGGGAAATTCGGTATCCTTATAAATTGCCAGAAATTCATCTGTCGGATCATATGGTGGGTGTGGGCCGGGGAAGCCAATTTGCAAAAAAAATGGGCTGTTGGCCTTGCGGTCTTCGAGCCACCAGACCGCCGTGTCGCCAACAAAATTATCTGGATGCATATCATCATCAGTTTCCCAGGTGAAACAACCGAGGTTCTTTAAAAAAGCATCACGATCGTCTCTAACCCGCGTGTAGCGGGATGGTTTTTCCAGTCCACGCGCCTTTAACGCCTTATCCCATTCGTCGTAAAGCGCGCGTTCATGGTCCTCCAGAAATAGCGGCCGATCCTTGTTTTCAACAAAAAATCGTTGATGAAATCCGCCCTTGGCATCATAGGGGTTTATGTGCATCTTCCCAATATTGACACAGTGATAGCCTGCCTGCGCAAGCCAGCTAACCCAGTTCGGCTGCCATGTTTCAAAATTTGTATAGACATTGGTGGTGTGCGGATAGGCGCCAAGGAAAACACTCGCTCGTGATGAAACACAGACCGGCGAGGTCACAAAACAATTGGTAAAGGACGTGCCCTGTTTGACGAGCCTGTCTAGATTTGGGGTTTGCATCCAAGGGTGCCCAAGCTCGGCAATTGTGTCAGCGCGCTGCTGGTCAGTCATAATCAGAACAATATTCGGCTTTTGATGGTCGATTTTCTGGCTCATTGTCAGTCCTTGACTTATTTTTATTTAAGTTAAAAAATAAATCATGATTTTTAGATGAAATAAAGCGCAATTGAGTTCCGAATGTATAAGAACACCACAAACTTTGAGGGCGTGCGACAAACCAACCGTGGCAAAGTGTTGACCTTGATCCATGAAAGTCCGGGTATTGATCGAACTGAAATCGCGGCGTCGGTTGGCATTACCAATGCGGCCATTACCAATATTGTGAGTGAGCTGATTCGCTCGCGCCTTGTTGAAGAGGGGGCGCCATCGGTTGTTTCCCTCAATCGTGGCCGCAAGCGTGTTGGCTTGTGGATCAATAAAGATGGCGGCTATGTTCTTGGCGTCACTGTTCTGGCAACCCATGCCAGCGTCACCCTTACCGATCTATTGGGCGCGGTGATTGATGAGGTTTCTTTCTACCCGAAATTGCCAGCCGACCCATTTAGCACGCTAGATGAGATTGCGCATCATGCTGCGAAGATTTGCAAGCTGCATAAGGTTACGCAATCGCGGCTGCTTGGCGTTGGATTCGCAATTGCCGGATTTTTGAACGAAACATCACAATCCTTACAAAGTGCGCCTTATCTTGGCTGGCCGAAATTTGATTTGCGTGACGAGCTTTGGCTTCGCTTCAAATGTCCTTTGGTGATCGAAAATGTTACGCGCTGTATTGCCATTGCCGAAACCCGTATAGGCAGTTTTATTGGCGCAAAAAATTTGGTTCTTGTGCGGGCGGCGTTGGGTGTCGGTGGTGCGATTATCAGTGATGGCGAGCTTTTGACTGGCAATCGGTATTTGGCTGGCGATCTTGGCCACCTTCTTGCCGAGCGCGATGGTGTTTTGTGTTCATGTGGCAAACGTGGATGTTTGAATACTGTGGCGTCGGGATGGTCGATTATCCACAAGCTAGGCATGGGAGATTCTGCCTACGAGAACATCAAGCAATTTCGTTCGCATGATAAGTTGCTGCGCGACATAATCAATGACTGCAATGACGAAGATTCACAAACGGCTGCTTTGGTGCGTAATGCTGGTGCGTTGCTCGGTACGCATTTGGTCAATGTGCTACAAGTCTTAGACTCAGAATTTTGCGTTCTAACTGGGCCACTAGGTCGAAATCGAATTTATGTAGAGTCGTTTCGGAACCAACTTATCGAAGTTGGTTATTTGGGGAAAGTCGTCTGTAGCGAGGATACAAATGTGCTATCGCCCGCAGCCGCATCTGTTGGGTTGGCGCTGTCCAACCTGGTGTTCTCAGCAAGTTTGAATGTTGATGCATTAATGGCTGAATCACTCAACCACTCAATGGAAGCGAGGTGCTGACGATGACTGTAGGCTCAATATTTGAGGGTTTTCGTTTGGGTGCGCCCAATTTAGTTGGTTCAATCCGCAATTTGGTGGCAATCATCCTCGCCTTATTCAGCATTTATTCAGCCTTTTTTGGTGTGTTTTCGGACATGCTGCAACGCGGGTTCCATCTGGCGCTAGTTGTGCTGCTGATCTTTAGCGCCAGTATGGTTGACTGGCGACAATCGGATTGGAAAAAACTGGTTGTAGACATCACGCTGATGTGTGTCGGGTTTGGAGTGCTGATCTATCATGTGGTGTTTTTTGACGCTGTTGCATCGCGATGGGGTGAATTGACCGATCTTGAATTATGGCTTGGCATCTTATGTATTGTCACCCTGCTTGAGGCGACACGGCGATCTATCGGTTGGCCAATTGTGATACTGGCGTTGGTGTTTCTGTTTTATGCTTTCATTGGGCCGATGCTTCCTGGTTTGTTTTTCCACCGTGGTTATTCGCTTGAGCGTGTCGTTGGGCATCTTTATTTAGGCGGTGGCGGTATTTTTGGAACCCCGCTTGGCGTTAGCGCGACCTTTGTCATTATGATCGTTATTTTTGGCGCGATGCTTGAGCGTTCAGGCGCGGGTAATGTGCTGATGGATATCGCAACCAGCGCTACTGGGAAATCGCGTGGAGGCCCGGCAAAGGCCGCTGTTGTCGGTAGTAGTTTGATGGGCATGATTTCAGGCACCGCTGTGGCCAATGTTCTAACCACCGGAACCATCTCAATTCCCTTGATGAAACGTAATGGGTATAAGCCCGAAGTTGCTGGGGCTATCGAAGCTGTAGCGTCGACCGGTGGGCAATTAATGCCGCCGGTTATGGGGGCGGCTGCCTTTATCATGGCGGATATTATTGAACGCCCTTATCTGGAGATTGCTAGTGCAGCAATTTTGCCAGCCGTGTTGTTTTATGTCGTGCTATTCTCGGTCGTGCATCTTGAAGCGGTGAAATCGAACATCAGTGTATTGAAGGCGGATGAACTACCCAAATTCATTCCGACGGTTGTTTATGGCGGGCATATGCTGCTTTCATTGCCGGTCTTTGCCTACATGTTAATTGACGGTTATTCGGTTATGTATGCTTCTTTCTGGGCAATCATTGTCACCATCCTTGCTAGCTTTGCGCGCAAAGCGTCGCGTTTAACTCTAACGAAAATTTTTGATAGTTTTGTTGCTGGCGTTAGTTCTGCCTTGCCTGTCGCTGCGGCTTGTGCAACCGCAGGTATTATCATTGGCGTTATAACGCTTACCGGTCTTGGCCTGAAATTTAGCTCACTCATCATCGCTGTGTCGGGGGATAATTTGTTTCTGGCGCTGTTTTTGACCATGGTCGCATCGCTGATCCTTGGCATGGGTTTGCCGACAGCCGCCGCCTATATCTTAGTGGCAACGCTCGTTGCGCCAGCGCTAGTCAGTCTTGGTGTTGACTTGCTGGCGGCACATTTATTTGTGTTTTATGGCGCCATGTTGTCGTCAATCACCCCGCCGGTTGCAATGGCTGCTTATGCGGCAGCAGGACTTGCCGGGGCAAACCCGTTCAAAATTGCGTTATGTTCGGCCCAATTTGGAATCTGCGCATTCATAATGCCATTCTTCTTTGTGTTGAATCCGGCGCTGATTGGTATTGGTAGTGCAGTAACGATTGGTATTTTTGTCGTGAAAGCAGTGATTGCATGTGTCTGTTTGGCCTTTGCAATTCAAGGCTGGGTCTTTTCACGCCTGAATGTGATCAGCCGTGCTGGGTTCTTTACTGGTGCCCTTTTGATGATGATGCCGCAAC
>JAFMNI010000089.1 GCA_017859295.1 Candidatus Puniceispirillum sp.
ATATCAAGGATGATATCGGCACCGCCGGCTTCGCGCAGAATGGGAACAAAATCATCCTGTTTGAAATTGATGGCTCGTTTCGCGCCAAGCGCTTCGCAATAGGCGCAGGCTTCATCCGAATCAGCCGTCGTGAAAACCTGCAACCCCATCGCCGCGCCAAGCTGAATTGCTGTCGAGCCAATGCCGCCAGCACCGCCATGAACAAGAAAAACCCCATCTTGTTTGATTTGTTGCTGAAAGAACACATTGCTCCAGACGGTGAAATAGGTCTCGGGAAGGCCAGCCGCATCAATGTCAGACACGCCTGCCGGAATTGGCAGGCAATGGCTTGCCGTTACCGCAACATATTCAGCATAACCGCCGCCATTGGTTAAGGCGCAAACATGGTCGCCGATCGCCCATTGCGTTTGCGCCGCGCCGATGGCAACGATTTCGCCTGATACTTCAAGACCCAATAGGTCAGATGCGCCTTTTGGCGGCGGGTAATGGCCACGGCGTTGCACAAGGTCAGGCCCGTTGACGCCAGCGGCGGTCACTTTGATCAAAACCTCATCGGCACGCGGCTGCGGCACATCACGTTTGCCAGTGACAAGAACATCAGGGCCGCCATCCTCGCGCATTTCAATAACGGTCATTTGCGTTGGTAGGGTCATGATATGTCCTTTTTAAAGCGGTTTCTGATCGATAAGCGGGGGCGAATATCGCATTTTTTCGGCGTGATTAGGGCTGTTTGCATTGGCCTTATCCGGCTATGTGTTAGCGCAGCCATCATTATCCGTCAATTCATGGCATGTGCCGGTTTTTTTAGCGCGGCGTTCATCGGATCACAACATGTCGGTTTTTGTATGAAAAAATTAGAAAATCAGCCATAAGTTAAAACGTCAATCGATTGGTTGCTGTGGATTTTTTTCTGGTATACCAAATAATGTATTTGACGGCGCGGGCGCGAAATGTGACACTTTCCTCGCAAATTAGGAGATTTACGTGGATACTTTTGACGGCGATATTGGGGTTTGGAAATCGGCTCCAGGAAAAGGGCGGAAAACCCCCAAAGGGCGGCAGGTTGATGATGCTGCCTTGGCAGATGTTCGGGCGCTTCTTGGTGACCGGCCGCGGCGACGCGATTTACTGATCGAGCATCTGCATCTGATTCAAGATCGCTATGGACATCTTAGCGTGCAGCATCTTAATGCGCTTGCTGATGAAATGCGTATGGCGCAGACCGAAGTTTACGAAGTTGCCACCTTTTATGCGCATTTCGATGTTGTGAAAGATGGTGACGTGCCGCCGCCAGCACTGACGATTCGTGTCTGTGACTCGCTGTCATGTGAATTGGCCGGCGCGCAAGCGTTGAAATCAGCGCTTGAAGATGGTCTTGATCCGACCAAAGTGCGGGTTTTACGCGCGCCATGCATGGGACGCTGTGACACTGCGCCAGTGCTGGAAATCGGCCATAATCATATTGATTTTGCAACCGTCGAAAAGGTCGATGCGGCGATTGCGGCAGATGACACGCACCCGCACATGACCGATTATCAGGATTTGGCGGCCTATCGGGCGACCGGTGGTTATGACAAGCTTGAGTCGCTTCGTGCTGATGGTGATTGGCAGGCGGTTCAGGAATTGGTGAATCAAAGTGGCCTTCGCGGGCTTGGTGGGGCAGGGTTCCCGTCAGGCAAAAAATGGGGCTTTGTGCGGGCTGCCGAAGGGCCGCGCTATCTTGCCGTGAATGGCGATGAGGGCGAGCCGGGGACATTTAAAGACCGGTATTATCTTGAGCGGACGCCGCATTTGTTCCTTGAGGGCATGTTGATTGCGGCATGGGCGGTTGAGGCCGATACCTGCTTTATTTATATGCGGGACGAATATCCGGTTGTGCTGAAAATTCTGGCTGATGAAATTGCAAGGCTGGAAGATGCCGGTTTGGTGGCAAAGGGATATATTGATTTGCGCCGTGGTGCGGGTGCTTATATCTGCGGTGAAGAAAGCGCGATGATCGAATCGATCGAAGGCAAGCGCGGATTGCCGCGTCACCGTCCGCCGTATGTCGCGCAGGTTGGTGTCTTTAACCGGCCAACATTGGTGCATAATATCGAAACGCTGCATTGGATCACCCGCATTTGCCGAGAAGGGCCAGAAGTGCTGTCGTCGGTTGAAAAGAACGGACGGACAGGTCTTCGTAGCTATTCAGTATCGGGCCGTGTGGCAAATCCGGGTGTGCATCTTTTGCCATCTGGTTCAACCATTACCGATATTATCGAGGCGGCTGGCGGCATGGCCGAAGGTCATGTTTTCAAGGCCTATCAACCGGGCGGGCCATCATCTGGTCTGTTGCCTGCCAGCGTGAATGACGTTCCGCTTGATTTTGATACATTGCAACCGCTTGGCACCTTTATTGGGTCGGCCGCGGTGGTGGTGTTGTCGGATCAAGATCGGGTGCGTGATGCCGCGCTGAACATGCTTCGGTTTTTTGAAGATGAAAGCTGTGGCCAATGCACGCCATGCCGCGCCGGTTGCAGCAAGGCGGTTCAGCTGATGCAAGCCGATAAATGGGATCAGCCTTTGTTGCAGGATCTGTGTGATGTGATGCAAGACGCGTCCATCTGCGGATTGGGACAAGCTGCCCCGAACCCAATTCGTTTAACGATGAAACATTTCTCTGAAGAAGTTAGCTGAGGCCCCCATGCTAGATTCAACGCCGCAAAAAACCGTAACGATTAAGCTGGATGGCAAGGATATTTCTGTGCCAGAAGGTGCGACCATTTGGGAAGCAGCACAAGCCCAAGGAACCTTGATCCCGCATTTGTGTCACAAGCCCGAGCCCGGGTATCGCTCGGATGGCAATTGCCGTGCCTGTATGGTCGAAATCGAGGGTGAGCGCGTTTTGGCCGCGTCTTGTATCCGGCCAGTACAAGATGGCATGGTGGTGAATACGGCAAGCGAACGCGCCGAGAAATCACGCGCGCTTGTGGTTGAATTGCTGGCCGCAGATCAGCCTGACCAGCCGCATGATGCGTCATCACATTTTCTGGATATGGCCGCATTGAATGGCGTGTCGGAAAGCCGTTTTCCGGCGCGTGATGCCTGTCATGTTCCGCTGCTTGACGATAGTCATGTGGCGATGAGTGTGAATCTGGATGCCTGTATCCATTGTAATCTTTGCGTTCGCGCTTGTCGTGAAGTGCAGGTGAATGATGTGATTGGCATGGCCGGACGCGGTCTTGATGCACAGATCGTTTTCGATATGAATGATCCGATGGGGCAATCAACCTGTGTTGCCTGTGGTGAATGTGTTCAGGCCTGCCCAACGGGTGCTTTGATGCCGGCAAGCGTTCTTGATGATGCGCAGCATGGCGATAGCAAAGATTTTGATCGCGAAGTCCAGTCGGTTTGCCCTTATTGCGGGGTTGGTTGCCAGCTATCCTTTAAAATCAAGGATGATGAAATCAAATATGTCGAAGGGGTGAATGGCCCAGCCAACGAAAACCGGCTTTGTGTAAAGGGCCGGTTCGGTTTTGACTATGTTCATCACGATCACCGCCTGACCAAGCCATTAATCCGGCGTCATGATGCGCCGGCAAAGGGGCTGAATGTTGATCCGGCAAATCCGTTGACGCATTTCCGCGAAGCCAGCTGGGAAGAAGCGCTGGATGTGGCGGCAAACGGCTTTATCAAACATCGTGATATTTCAGGCAAGCGCATTGCCGGCTTTGGATCGGCAAAATGTTCGAATGAAGAAGCCTATCTTTTCCAAAAGATGATCCGTCAGGGATTTGGCCATAATAACGTCGATCACTGTACGCGGCTGTGTCATGCCTCATCGGTTGCGGCTTTGCTGGAAAATGTCGGTTCGGCTGCAGTTACGGCGACCTTTAACGAAATTGAAAATGCCGATGTCGCCATTGTGATTGGCGCCAACCCAACCGAAAACCATCCGGTCGCGGCAACCTATTTCAAACAATTTGCCAAACGTGGTGGTAAATTGATTGTGATGGATCCGCGCGGGCAGGGGCTAAAGCGTCATGCTGCACATATGCTGCAATTCCGCCCGGGTGCCGATGTATCAATGCTGAATGCCATCATGCATGTGATTGTCGAAGAACAGCTTTATGATCAGCAATATATCGAAAGCTTTACCGAAAACTGGGACGCGATGAAAGCGCATCTCAAAGAGTTTTCGCCGGAAAAAATGTCTGAATTCTGCGGTATTGAGGCGGAAACGCTTCGTGCTGTTGCGCGTGATTTTGCCGGTGCCAAATCAGCGATGATTTTCTGGGGAATGGGCGTATCGCAGCATATCCACGGAACTGATAATTCACGCTGTCTGATTTCGCTGGCTTTGATGTGTGGACAGGTCGGGCGTCCGGGAACCGGCTTGCACCCGCTGCGCGGCCAGAATAATGTTCAGGGCGCATCTGATGCGGGTTTGATTCCAATGTTCCTTCCCGATTATCAAAGCGTCACTGATGATGGTGTGCGTTCGGCCTTTAATGAAATTTGGCATTCAGATTCGATTGCGCCAGAAAAAGGCCTGACCGTGACCGAAATCATGGATGCGATCCATGATGGTGATATCACTTCGATGTATGTTCTTGGTGAAAATCCGGCCATGTCCGATCCTGATGCCGATCATGCGCGTGCGGCGCTTGCCAAGCTGGATCATCTGGTTGTGCAGGATATTTTCCTGACCGAAACCGCCAATTATGCTGATGTGATTTTGCCAGCATCGGCGTGGGCAGAAAAAACCGGAACCGTAACCAATACAAACCGTCAGGTTCAAATGGGTCGTCCGGCCATTGCACCGCCAGGTGACGCCCGTGAAGATTGGTGGATTACCGTCGAGCTTGCCAAACGCATTGGTCTTGATTGGACCTATACGCATCCGCGCGAAGTGTTTGCCGAAATGAAACTATCGATGAAATCACTCGATAATATCTCATGGGATCGTTTGGCGGCTGAAAATGTTGTCACCTATCCATCACTTGATGAAACTGATCCAGGTCAGCCGATCGTGTTTGGTGATGGGTTCCCGCGAACCGATGGGCGGGCCAGATTCACCCCTGCCAGCATTATTGCACCTGCCGAAACACCCGATACAGAATATCCGATGATTTTGACAACGGGTCGCCAGCTCGAGCATTGGCATACCGGATCAATGACCCGTCGTGCCACGGTTCTTGATGCGGTTGAACCGCAGGCAAATGCCTCACTTCATCCGCGCACCCTTCGCCGGTTGGGAGTCGAGGCTGGTGATATGATAACGATTGAAACGCGGCGCGGATCAATTTCGATCATGGCGCGTGCCGATCGTGCGGTTGCTGAAGACATGGTCTTTGTGCCATTTGCCTATGTCGAAGCCGCCGCGAATATCTTGACCAATCCGGTTGTTGATCCATTTGGCAAGATACCTGAGTTCAAATTTGCCGCTTGTCGGGTTGCCGCCACGATGGGCATTGCCGCCGAATAGGTACGTTGTGCCGCATCATTTGACACGATCCATAAACACATCCCCGATCACAATTACCGGTGATCGGGGTTTTTGTTGGATTTTGCACCAAAGTAAAAAGAAAATGTAAAAAATTTACAATTTTCATTTTTTCACTATTTTCCTTTGGATTCTTCACTTCAGCCGTTAAACCTAAATCAGATATGGCTGAGATTGGCCACTAGAACGGCTTAGGCATTTGCGATTATGCCGCAGTGAAGAGGAGTTCCGAACCATGAAAATTTTGATCCTAGGAGCCTCATATGGCTCACTTCTGTCAACAAAGCTATTGATGGCTGGCCATGATGTCACGTTGATTTGCCGCAGCAAATCAGCCGCGCTGATCAATGATGAAGGCACTGAAGTCCGGATCAAATTGCGCGATGAAGATAGCCATCGGGCGTTTCGGTCACATGATCTTGCCGGTACGCTTGATGCGGTCACACCGGCCGATGCGCGGCCTGAAGATTATGACATGATCAGCCTTGCCATGCAGGAACCACAATATTCCGAACCGCAGGTGCGCGATCTGATGCAGCGTATTGCCGCCAGCCGCAAGCCATGCTTGTCGATCATGAATATGCCGCCTTTGCCGTTTTTGCGCCGTATTGATGCGCTGGCTGAGGCACCGCTTGACATGTGCTATGATGATGCGTCGGTATGGGCAGATTTCGAACCGGGTCTGATGTCGCTTTGCAGCCCTGACCCTCAGGCCTTTCGTCCACCTGAAGAAGGTACCAATATTCTTCATGTTGGTCTGCCAACCAATTTTAAGGCAGCGGTATTTGCTGATCCGGCGCATAATGCAATGCTTCGCCAGCTTGAATCCGATATTGCCGCGGTTACCGTTGATGGCAAGGATGTGCCGGTAAAGCTGCGCATTTATAACAGTTTGTTTGTGCCAATGGCGAAATGGAGCATGCTGTTGACCGGCAATTACCAATGCGTCCAGCGTGACGGCGTGCGGGCAATTCGCGACGCTGTACATGGCGATCTTGCTGCCTCGGCGGAAATGTATGCGTGGGTTGACACGCTGGCACGGGCGCTTGGCGCAGACGCGGCTGATCAGGTGCCGTTTGACAAATATGCAAATGCGGCGAGCAGCCTGTTAAAGCCGTCCTCAGCCGCGCGCGCGATTGATGGTGGTGCCAAGACGATTGAGCGGGTTGATCTGCTGGTGCAGCGGGTTGCTGCCAGCATCGGCATGCAGAATGATCTGCTTGATGAGACTGTCGCAATTGTGAATGACCGGCTTGATGCCAACCGGTTTGAGGCGCCTTTTTTTAAGGTCGCTTAATATCGCTTAATGGCGGTAAGCCAGCGCGCCCGTCACCGATCATTGGCAGATATCATTTAACAGGCCAATTCACTACATAAATAACGCGCATTAAAAAGGGGCGGTACCATTGGTATCGCCCCTTTTGCCTGTGGTGGAGAGATGCTGATCTAGCCGTTCAGCACATCCACAAGCGTGACGCCAAGTTTGGCAGGAGACGGTGACACGCGCACGCCTGCTTCTTCTAGCGCCGCAATTTTTTCATCAGCACCGCCCTTGCCACCTGAAATGACGGCACCGGCATGACCCATGGTGCGGCCAGGAGGTGAGGTGCGGCCAGCGATAAAGCCAACCATCGGCT
>JAFMNI010000090.1:0-1729 GCA_017859295.1 Candidatus Puniceispirillum sp.
TGGTGAATATCACTTGCATCAAGCGGCTGGTCATCGGGCGTATCGGCGCAATGCACCACGAGATAACGAATATTTTCGGCTTTCAGCATGAGTCATTCGTCCAATTCATATTCACCTTATCGCGCCCCCATCATGCCATCATCGACAAGGCCAATATGGCAATTCTGGTTTAGGGCATTTTCCTTTGCGGCAAATCCATGCCATAGTCGGGCCGCTACGTTCAGGCAAATCATTGCACAGGTAAAAGCCGCATTCATAGGGAAATATTCATGCCATTATCACTGGTAAAATCTGCGGTTGAGATCAGCCAAATCAAGGCGGTTATTTTTGATATGGACGGGCTTTTGCTCGACACTGAAACCTTGTCCTTTCAGTCGTTCATCGCAACGGCCGCCAGATATGACCTCCAAGTCGGGATTGATGATTATCGTGATATGATCGGGCTGAATGCGGCGACAGGCATTGATATTCTTCGTGCCATGCTGCCACCGCATTTGGACGCGGTTGCCTTCAAAAATGAATGGCTTGATGTCTATCGCCAGCTTTTGCTTGATGATGTGCCGGTAAAGGCGGGGGCGCACGCATTTTTGGCAAGCCTTCACCAGATGGATATGCCGCGCGCTGTTGCCACCTCATCATCGGGTCAAAAAGCGCGTGCCATTTTGCAGAAAACCGGCCTGATGCCCTATATTCAGCATGTCACTGGCGGGGATGAAGTTCCCGCTGGCAAACCAGCACCAGATGTTTATCAAGATGCTGCTCGCAAGCTTGGCATCGACACAGGTGATTGTCTTGCCCTTGAAGACTCAAACAATGGCACCACCGCTGCCTTGGCCGCTGGCATGAAAGTTATTCAGATCCCCGACCTAGCCCCATCGAACCGGTTGCCAAACCCACCCGATTTTCAAATCTGCGCCAGCCTTGCCGAAGCGGCCAGCCTGATCGGCCTTGAAATTGATATATCATCACCAGCAGCAAGTGACAAAAGCCGGTCATAATCAACCAACACACGGCGGGATTGCCGATTAGGGCAAACCGACAACAGGCTAGACATAGCATTGATTTGACGCCTATCATAATCAGGCAAATGCGCTGGCAACATCTGGCGTACATGAAACAAGAGGTAGACACATTATGCGGTTTCTTCATACAATGGTTCGGGTGCGCGATATTGACGAGTCACTCGATTTTTATTGCACCAAATTTGGCCTTGTTGAAATGCGCCGCAAGGATGTTCCCGAAGGCCGTTTCACCCTTATTTTTCTGGCAGCACCAAAAGACATGCAAAGCAGCAAAGCTGGTGGCGCGCCCGAACTGGAGCTGACATTTAACTGGGATCCGGAAGATTATGATTATGGCCGTAATTTTGGCCATCTTGCCTATAAGGTCGATAATATCTACGAAAAATGCCAGCAACTGATGGATGCTGGTATTGTGATCAACCGCCCGCCACGCGATGGACGGATGGCATTTATCAAGTCACCCGACAATATTTCAATTGAATTGCTGCAAGAAGGTGATTCCCTGCCACCAGCCGAACCATGGCTTTCAATGGAAAATATGGGACGTTGGTAGGCAGATTTGCCGCCAGTTAAAAGGAGATGAGCATGGCTTTTCAAACACATCAATTCCCCTATGGCGACGATAATTACGGGCTTTTGCTGCATTGTACCGAAAGCAACCTTACCGCCTGCGTTGATGCAGGCGACGCCGCGGCGGCCGAGGCAGC
>JAFMNI010000090.1:1966-2629 GCA_017859295.1 Candidatus Puniceispirillum sp.
TTTCTATATCGCATCTGAATCGATGGTCTGCACTGGTGACACGCTATTTGTCATGGGATGTGGCCGCATTTTTGAAGGCGACCCCGATATGATGTGGGCATCGCTTGAAAAGCTGTTGGCGCTTCCTGACCAGACGGTCATTTATTGCAGCCATGAATATACGATTGCCAATGCCGCCTTTGCGCGGTCGGTTGACCCGGATAATGCCGCGCTTGCCGCACGCCAAGAGGCCATTGCCGAATTGCGTGAAAACGGCTTTCCAACCGTGCCAACGCGCCTCGATCTGGAAAAGGCAACCAACCCGTTTTTACGCGTTGAAGATGCCGCTATCCGCGCCCAACTCGGTATGGAAACAGCCAGCAATGCCGCAGTTTTTGCCGAAATCCGCAAACGCAAAGATCATTTTTAGCAAAGACCGTTTTGTTAAAGACCGGCTATTCACAGCCATAGGCGTCTTTGATCGCCCCCCAGACAAGAAGCGTTGCCGCAAGGTCAAGATTGGCTTCGGGGCGCGCCAGCCATTGCATTGTTGTTGTCTTTAACTGGTCGGGCGACACCCCGTCTGGAAGACAGAATTGGCGCTTTGTCCCGCTGGTCTTTTCCCCCATCAGATCAATCGTGGTAAAAGCATCAACAGCACCAGCGATATAGACAAAACAGACC
>JAFMNI010000090.1:2639-7089 GCA_017859295.1 Candidatus Puniceispirillum sp.
CAGATCAATCGTGGTAAAAGCATCAACAGCACCAGCGATATAGACAAAACAGACCGCCTCGTCATTTGGGTTTTTTGACGTGCAATAAAGCCGCAATTGATTGCCATCAATAAAGTCGGCGCGCGCGGGGGCAGCCTGCAATAAAGACAGGCCCAGAAGCGCCAGAATTGATAATTTCCCAAGGCCTAGAACAGACCCATATCCAGTAAAGCGCTTCGTCATGATTCCCTGCCTGTTTGTAGAATGATCTTTGGGGGTGCCTTGCCATGGTGAATATCCAGAAACGACTGCGCCCCCGCATCAAGATGCCGAATTTCGGCCCAGCCCTTGCCACTGATCTTGCCGCTGGTCAGCAAGGCCAAGGCTTCGGCAAAATCATCTTTGCGATAGCAATAGGTGCCTTGAAATTTAATTTCCTGCAAGGTGATGCGGCGCGTATCAAGGCCAGGTTCATTATCCTGCAATCCGATATGAACAATAACCCCGCCTGGCCGCACAAGCGCGCTTGCCGCACGACGCGTCGCCCCTGATCCGACTGCATCAATGATAATATCAATCCGGCTGGAATCAGGCGTTTCGCAAAGCGGATCATAGGCGCGCATGATTCCGATCTTTTCCAACATTTCGCGGCGAAGTGCATTGGTTTCGGCAATCTGGATATTGCCATAACCATAAGCCTCAAACACCAGCGCGGCCAAAAGACCAATCGCCCCCCCACCAAGAACAACAATGGCTGCATCGCGATGATCGCCAGCTAACTGGCGGGCAAGTCGCACCGCATGAACTGAGCAGGCCAACGGCTCGGCAAGCGCCGCTTCGGCAAATGGCAAATCATCATCAATCACGGTAAGATTACCAGAATCAATCGCCAGCTTTTCAGCAAAGGCACCTGGAACGCGCATGCCAATCAATTCACGGCTTGGGCAAAGATGCTCATCGCCACGATTGCAACAATCGCAATCACCACAGGTCATCAGCGGGTTAATGGCCACCCGCTTGCCGGCAAGCGCGCCGGTTTGAACAATGCCAACCGCCTCATGCCCAAGCACCAATGGCGGCACCCGCCGTTCATCATGCCCATGCCAAGCATGCATATCCGATCCGCAAATGCCACAAAATGTCAGATCAACCAAAACCTGATTATCGCCTGCAATCGGCATATCAACATCACGAATTTCCGACATTTGCGTGCCGGTATAAACAAGCGCCTTCATTTCGCTGTAAATCCCCCATCGACGGCAATAGACTGGCCGGTGACATAGCCGCTGGCATCCGATGCCAAAAACAGCAATGGCCCACGCATGTCCTCAAGCGCGCCATTACGACCAATCGCCGTTGCCGCTGCCAGCCTTTGCGCCGCAGCCTGATCGGCAAATAACGGTGCGGTTAATTCGGTTGGAAAAAACCCGGGCGCAAGCGCATTGGCAGTAATGCCATATCGTGACCATGCTTCGGCCATGGCGCGGGTTAGTTGCAGGATACCGCCTTTGGCCGCACCATATGAAATGCCATTTTCAAAAGCGCGTGTGGATTGAAGCGAGGCAATATTGATGATACGCCCCCATCCATTTTGCTTCATATGAGGCACAAATTTCTGGCTAACCAAAAAGGGCACATTCAAATTCAAATCCACTGAATAATGCCAATCAGACTCAGAAATCTCATCAGCATGACGCCGCGGATTTATCCCTGCGGCATTGACGATGATGTCGGGTTGCTGATCCATTGTCGAAACCATATCGAACAGATGATCAGCCGCGCCACGTTCAACCAGATCAAGCGCAAATATGGCACCGTCATGGTCGCCAAGGCTGGCCGATAACCGGTCTTCGCGGCGGCCGACAAGATAGACCCGCACCCCCGCTTCGGCTAATGCTTTTGCCATGAATTGGCCAAGACCGCTGCCACCGCCAGTGATCAATGCGGTTTTGCCAGCAACATCAAACAGGTTCATGCCCACATCAACCAAGATTTTCTCCAGGGAAATATTTCCGCAATCTTACATCGGCTGCGCGCGCATGGCCTTCCATTCCCTCAAGCCGTGAAATTCGTGCCGCTGCCTGTCCAACCTCGCGATTGGCTTCTTTTGTCATGCGCTGCGTTGTTACGATTTTCAGGAATTTATGAACCGACAGACCACCGGTATAATGCGCCGCACCTTTGGTTGGCAGAATATGGTTTGTGCCTGAGCATTTATCACCATAAGTCACGGTGGTTTCTTCACCAATGAATAATGAACCGTAATTTTTCAGACGCGCTGTGTACCATTCATCCTTATTGGTATGAATTTCCAGATGTTCAGCCGCATATTCATCCGACACCTGGGCCGCTTCTTCATCACTATCGCATAAAATCACCTCGCCATAATCGCGCCATGCAACAGTTGCGGCATTGCGGGCAATTTCAGGCAAGGCATTGATGTGACGATCCATCTGCGCCATCACATCATCGGCAAGCTGGCGGGACGTTGTGATCAGCCATGCTGGTGAGTCGGGACCATGTTCGGCTTGACTCACCAGATCCTCAGCTACGACTGCCGCATCGGCGGTTTCGTCGGCAATCACGGCAATTTCAGTTGGGCCTGCAAACATATCAATGCCTACACGGCCATAAAGCATGCGCTTGGCCTCGGCAACAAACCGGTTGCCCGGCCCAACCAGCAAGCGGGCAGGCTTGCCGGTAAATAGGCCATAGGCCATCGACGCAATGCCCTGAACACCGCCAAGTGACAAGATCGTATCGGCACCGCATAAATTCATCGCATAGATAATCGCTGGATTTGGGCCTTCATTACCGTGTGGCGCAGTACAAGCTACCACATGTTCGACGCCAGCCACCTTTGCTGTTGCAATTGACATGATCGCTGATGCAACATGCGCATAACGCCCACCGGGGACATAACACCCCGCTGTTTCGATCGGGATCAATTTCTGTCCTGCCCATAATCCAGGTGACAGCTCGGTTTCAAATTCATTGACTGAGGCCAACTGCGCCTTGGCGAATCTGGTAACACGGTCATAGGCGAATTGGATATCGTCCTTTAATTGCGGCGAGACTGTTGCCGCGGCAGCAGCAATCACCTCGTCACTGACAATTGCATCACCAGCATAGCCGTCAAGATCACGACCATAAGCAAGCGCCACTGTTTCACCGCCTGCTTCGATTTTTGCTAGCATATCCGCGACGATATTACGCGTTTCGTCACTTCCAGTTTGTGGCGTTTTTTCTGCCTTTTTTAAATATTTAACTGCCATTTTAATTCCTGTTAATCGTTTGAATACATTTAAGGCCACAAAGTCATTTGCGAAATCAATAAAGATAAGTTGACGCCGGTGAACTATTGGTTACCCCGTCAAGGTCATATTATAAAATATTGATACCAGAATTACTTATTAGTCGGCCTCCAATATTAAATCAGATAGTTTCTCACCAATCATGATCGTTGGCGCATTGGTATTACCTGACGTAATGCTCGGCATGATCGAAGCATCGGCAACACGCAGATTTTGAACACCATAAACCCGCAGCCTTTCATCAACAACTGCCATTTTATCCTGACCCATTTTGCAAGTGCCAGTAGGATGATATATTGTTGTTGCATTATTTCGCGCCCATTCCAAAATGGACTCATCATCGTCATCAGCCACAGAGGCTCCAGGGGCATATTCTTCAGTTATCATCGATTTCACGGGTTCAGTTCGACAAATCTCACGGGCAATCTTAATACCGGCAACAATCGTGTCACAGTCAGTTTTGGTAGCAAGATAGTTAGGATAAATTGCTGGGTAATCTGCAGCATCAGCCGAGACAAGCTCAAGATGGCCCACGCTTTCTGGCCTTAATTGCAAAACTGATGCAGTAAAAGCTGAAAATTTATGACTTCCTTCGGCAACGCGGTCGGCGCTAAAGGGCTGCAGATGAAACTGGATATCAGGTGTCTCTAAACCTTCATGTGTTTTTAAAAAGGCCGTGCCAAGACTGGCCGCCATAGCCATTGGGCCTGTCCTTTTAAAAGCATACTGAAGCGCGATTGACATTAGTTGAAGGGGGTTTTTAGTTTCCGTGTTAATCGTACTGGCGTTACATTTGAAAACAGGGCGCGCTTGCAAATGGTCTTGCAAATTTTGACCAACACCGGGCAAGTGATGGGTTGCTGTTATTCCATGTTTGCCAAGATCATTTTGATCACCAATACCCGATAGCATCAGAAGTTGCGGCGACCCGATCGAGCCAGCAGACAGAATAATCTCGCGACCAGCTTTTATTCGCTGGCTTTTGCCGCGAACCCGCGCCAACACTGCAGTGGCACGCTTGCCGTCAAATTCAATCTTGTCGGTATGGGCATGCGTAATAATATGCAGATTCTCGCGCGATCGGATGGGCTTTAGATAGGCAGCGGCCGCGCTACAGCGCATGCCGTTTTTCATCGTCATCTGAAAAAAGCCAACCC
>JAFMNI010000091.1 GCA_017859295.1 Candidatus Puniceispirillum sp.
GAGGAAAAGGCAGACAGCTAGTGATAAGCGGCCATTTGCCGATTGGCGCGATTGTTGGTCCACAAGGGATCAAGGGGCAGTTCAAGGTAAAACCCTTTACCGCGACGCCGCAAGCGCTGTCGGCTTATGGGCCGGTTACATTGGATGATGGTCGGCAATTGCAGTTGCAGGTCACCTCGGTCAATGCCAAGGGATTGGCCATTGTTCGGGCAAAAGGCGTTGAAACGCGTGAGGCCGCTGAGGCGCTTCGTGGAGTCACGCTTCATGTGTCGCGTGACCGGCTTCCCGATCTGGATGATGGTGAAATCTATCATGCTGATTTGCTGGGAATGGCGGTGACCGATCAACATGGTCAATGGCTTGGTAAATTGGTTGCCATTCATGATTTTGGGGCTGGTGAAATTGCCGAACTTGCGGTCGAATCAGGGCCAACGATCATGGTTCCTTTTGGTGGTGACCGGCTGCTTGCGGTTGATATGGCGGCAAAAACAATCGATTTGTCGGTGCCGGCTGGTTTGCTCGATGATGCCATAGATGGTGATACGCCAGCCTAATCCGGCCGAAACCAATGGCGTCTGTGACCAAGGAAAGGATGAGGAAATGACAAAAACCGAACCTCATCCCGACCGGCAAACCGATGCTAATTCGGTTTTGCCACATTGGCAGGCAACGGTTTTAACTTTGTTTCCGGATATGTTTCCGGGACATCTGGCCCATTCATTGGCAGGAAAATCGCTAAATGAAGGCATTTGGGCGCTGAAAACGCTGGACATTCGCGACTTTGCGCGCGATAAGCACCGGACTGTGGATGATACCCCCCTTGGCGGTGGTGTTGGTATGGTGCTAAAACCGGATGTTGTTGCCGCGGCCTTGGCCGCAGCTGCCGATTGTCCGGGCCCGCGACTTTACCTGTCACCGCGTGGCAGGGTGCTGGATCAGGCGCTGGTGCGCGATCTGGCCGCTGCCAAAGGGGCGGTGTTTTTGTGCGGGCGGTATGAAGGGGTTGATCAACGCGTGATCGATTCGGCCGATTTGATGGAAGTCAGTATCGGTGATTATATTTTGTCAGGTGGCGAAACTGCGGCGCTGACAGTGATGGATTCGGTGATTCGTCTGTTGCCTGGTGTAATGGGCAAAGAAGCCAGCCATCGCGAAGAAAGTTTTGAGACCGGGTTGTTGGAACATTCGCATTATACCCAACCCCGTGTCTGGAATGGCATCGAAGCGCCGGAAATTCTGGCATCGGGCCACCACCGCAAGATCGCCGAATGGCGACAGGCGGAGGCAGAAAAAGAGACGCAGCGTCGGCGTCCGGATTTGTGGCAACAATATCTGGATCGGCAGGCACTGCAAAAGGGCAAAAGCAAGTGACCCACCAGCACGGGGCTGGCCGTCGGTTGGATAACCGGCAAGGGTGACACGGAATTTATGAAGGGAATCGGGCGATGAACATCATTGACCGCATAGGCAATAAACAGATCGAGAAAGTGCTTGGCCAACGTCAGTTGCCAGAATTTGCACCCGGTGACACCGTTCGTGTTGATGTGAAAGTTATTGAAGGTACGCGCGAGCGGATTCAGGCCTTTGAAGGGGTCTGCATTGCGCGGAAAAGCGATGGCGTCAATTCGTCATTCACCGTTCGGAAGATTTCCTATGGTGAAGGCGTCGAGCGCGTATTCCCAACACATGCGCCACAGGTTGCCGGTGTAACGGTAATGCGTCGTGGTCGTGTTCGTCGTGCCAAGCTATATTATTTGCGTGGCCGTACCGGTAAAGCGGCTCGTATCGCCGAAAAAGTAACCCACCGCGAGGCGTCATCTTCTTAAATTGCCAGACCGGCTTTGAGATGACCTCCTCGCCGGCAGCAATCAGGAGAATGATATGTCGGCTCCAAAAACTCTGTTTGATAAGATCTGGAATGCACATCTTGTGCATCAACAGGAAGATGGCACATGCCTGATCTATATTGATCGGCATTTGGTTCATGAAGTGACCAGCCCACAGGCGTTTGAAGGGCTTCGCAATACTGGCCGCGCCGTGCGCGCCCCGAACCGCACGCTTGCCGTTGCCGATCATAACATCCCAACAACCGATCGCTCGGTTGGTATCGAAGATGAAGAAAGCCGTATCCAGGTCGAAGCCTTGGAAAAAAATGCGGCTGATTTCGGCGTTCCTTATTTTGCGATGGATGATATCCGGCAGGGTATCGTTCATGTCATTGGGCCGGAACAGGGCTTTACCCTTCCGGGCATGACCATTGTTTGTGGTGATTCGCACACCGCAACCCATGGGGCATTTGGCGCGCTGGCCTTTGGCATTGGAACGTCCGAGGTTGAACATGTTCTGGCAACCCAGACGCTTATTCAAAAGCCAGCCAAAAATATGCGTATCACCGTTGATGGCACCCTTGCCGACAGCGTGACGGCCAAAGATGTGATCTTGGCCATCATTGGCAAGATCGGCACCGCTGGCGGTACGGGCCATGTGATCGAGTTTGCCGGATCAGTGATTCGCGGCTTTAGCATGGAAGGCCGTATGACGGTCTGTAACATGGCGATTGAAGCTGGCGCCCGCGCTGGCATGATTGCGCCTGATCAAACAACCTATGATTATCTGGCAGACCGGCCAATGACACCAAAAGGAGATCATTGGGATCGCGCTGTGGCTTATTGGCAAACGCTGCCATCGGATGCTGGTGCGGTCTATGATGTGGAAATCACGCTTGCTGCCGAAGATATTGCGCCAACCGTAACATGGGGCACCAGCCCTGAAGATGCGCTTGCGATCACTGACTCAGTGCCGCATCCAGACAAGGAAAAAGACGCCAATAAACGTGCCAAAATGGAACGAGCCATTGCCTATATGGGGCTGACACCGGGTCAAAAACTGACCGATATCAAGGTTGATACAGTGTTTATCGGCTCATGCACCAACAGCCGGATCGAAGATCTTCGCGCGGCGGCAGCGCTTGCCGAAGGCCGCAAAGTTGCTGATGGCATGCGGGCGCTTGTCGTTCCCGGATCAGGCCTTGTGAAAGAACAGGCCGAGGCTGAAGGGCTTGATAAGGTCTTTATCGATGCTGGATTTGAATGGCGCGAACCGGGCTGTTCAATGTGTCTTGCGATGAATGCCGACAAGCTTGCCGAAGGCGAGCGCTGTGCCTCGACATCAAACCGCAATTTCGAAGGCCGTCAGGGTCGTGGTGGACGCACGCATCTTGTTAGCCCGCAAATGGCTGTTGCCGCGGCATTGTCGGGTCATCTTGCCGATGTGCGGAATATCTAAGGAAAACGGAGTCATCCCATGCAGAAATTTGACAAGCTGACCGGCGTTGCCGCGCCGCTGAATATTCTGAATATCGACACTGACATGATTATTCCGAAGCAGTTTTTGAAAACCATCAAACGTTCGGGCCTTGGCAAGAATCTGTTTGATGAAATGCGCTATCGTCAGGATGGCAGCGAAATTGATGATTTCGTGCTGAATCGTGCGCCTTATCGCAATGCTGAAATTCTGGTGGCTGGTGATAATTTTGGTTGTGGATCAAGCCGTGAACACGCCCCATGGGCGCTTCTTGATTTTGGCGTCCGCTGTGTGATTTCAACAAGCTTTGCCGATATCTTTTACAATAATTGCTTTAAGAATGGCATTCTGCCAATCGTTGTCAGTGCTGATGATCGCGATGCCTTGATGGCCGATGCGTCTGATACGGAAAATCCGGAATTATCGGTTGATCTGGTCAATCAGACAATCCACCGCCCAAATGGCCCGACCGTGTCATTTGAGATTGATCCTTTCCGCAAGAAATGCTTGCTTGAGGGGCTTGACGATATCGGTCTGACGCTTGCCAAAGCAGATGATATCGACAGCTATGAAGCCAAGCGTGAGAAGGATCAGCCCTGGCTATAAAAACCGGTTCTCAAGACCGGCTTTGGTCATAGCATAAAATTGAAGGAAAAGATGATGGCGTCTAATCGCAAAGTAATGGTGTTGCCCGGTGACGGGATTGGCAATGAGGTCATGCAGGCCAATATGAAGATTATTGACTGGCTGGCAAAACATCGCAGCCTTGGTTTTGATCTGTCTGAAGGGCTTGTTGGTGGTGCCGCTTATGATGTTCATGGCACGCCGCTTACCGATGAAACCCTTGCCGATTCGATTGCCAGTGATGCGGTTCTTTTTGGCGCGGTTGGTACACCAAAATATGATGGCGTTCCGTTTGAGGTTCGTCCCGAAGCGGGGCTTTTGCGGCTTCGCAAGGAAATGGATCTTTTCGCCAATCTGCGGCCAGCGATGGTGTTTCCAACTTTGGTTGATGCCTCAACGCTAAAGCCTGAAGTCGTCTCCGGACTTGATATCATGATCCTTCGCGAATTATGTGGCGGGTCTTATTTTGCCGAACCACGCGGCATTGATGATTTAGGCGATGGCACCAAAAGAGGCTATGACACCAATGCCTATACAACGCCCGAAATCGAGCGGATTGGCCGTGTTGGTATGGAATTGGCGCGCAAACGTGATGGCCGGCTGACCTCGGTTGAAAAGGCCAATGTCATGCATTCAGGCGTGTTGTGGCGTCAGGTGATGACCGCGCTTCACGCTGCCGAAGGCGAAGGCGTTGCTTTGAGCCATATGTATGCTGACAACTGCGCCATGCAGCTTGTTCGCAACCCAAAGCAGTTTGATGTGATTGTCACGGATAATCTGTTTGGTGATCTATTGTCGGATTGCGCGGCTATGTTGACCGGTTCGCTTGGCATGTTGCCATCAGCGTCGCTTGGCACGCCTGATCCCGAAACCGGCCTGCCAAAGGCGATGTATGAGCCGGTCCATGGCTCGGCACCTGATATCGCTGGCAAGGGCCTTGCCAATCCGCTGGCGCAGTTCCTTAGCTTTGCCATGATGCTTCGCTATAGCTTTGATCAGGCTGATGAAGCCGATCTGGTTGAAAAGGCAGTGAACATGGCTTTGGAGAGCAAACGGACGGGTGACATCATGGCGCCTGGTTGCGAGCAGACCGGCACCGATGGCATGACCAAAGCCGTGCTTGACGCAATGGATCGTCTGGCACGTTAGACCAAACCGCCATATCTGTTCATGGCGGAAATTTAGCCGCCCAGCCAGACAGATATGGATCTTGGGCCTTTACTGGAGGATGAAATCATGGGGTATAGAGTCGCTGTTGTCGGCGCAACCGGTGCGGTTGGCCGTGAGATGCTGCAAACATTGGCCGAGCGGAATTTTCCGGCGGACACAATTCATGCGCTTGCCTCAACAAAATCAGTTGGCAAAGAAGTCTCTTATGGTGATGACCAGATTTTAAAAATCGAGGCGCTTGATAAATTCGATTTTTCAACCGCCGATATCGCGCTATTTTCGGCTGGCGGCGACACGGCCAAAGCCTTTGCGCCAAAAGCCGCTGCGGCTGGATGCGTGGTCATTGATAATTCATCAGCATTTCGCATGGATGACGATGTGCCGTTGATTGTGCCTGAGGTCAATCCAGAGACCATTGATGGCTGCCTGATCAAAAATAACGGCCGCAATATCATTGCCAATCCAAATTGTTCAACAGCCCAGCTTGTTGTCGCCCTCAAGCCGCTTCATGACGCGTTTTCGGTCAAGCGTGTTGTGGTTTCAACCTATCAGGCGGTGTCGGGTGCAGGGCGGCCAGCGATGGACGAGCTGTTTAATCAGACAAAAGGCATTTTTGTAAATGATTCGGTGCAGCCGGAAATCTTTACCAAGCAGATTGCCTTTAACGCAATCCCGCATATCGATGTGTTCCTTGATGATGGCTTTACCAAGGAAGAATGGAAGATGAGCGCCGAAACCAAGAAAATTCTTGATCCGGCAATCGAGCTTGTTGCGCATTGTGTGCGGATACCGGTTTTTGTTGGCCATAGCGAAGCGGTTTTCATCGAGACAGATAAGCCAATGACCGAAAAGGCTGTCCGGTCGTTGCTGGAAAATGCCCCCGGCGTGATTGTTGTCGATCACCGTGCCAATGAAGGCTATGTGACGCCGCATGAGGCGGCTGGCGAAGATGCGGTTTATATCAGCCGTATTCGCCAAGATCCGACGGTTCCAAATGGCATGGTGTTTTGGTGCGTGTCAGACAATTTGCGCAAAGGCGCGGCGTTGAATTCGGTTCAGATTGCCGAATTATTTGCCGAGCGCAAGCTTAGCGGCCGCTAGGCCAAGCCATCTAATTTCACGGTTGACGCGGTTTTGGTGATTGGCGTCAACCGGTGAAGATTTTCCAGAAGCGCAATTTCCAGATGGCCGGTGCTTTGATCGATAATGTCATGCGCCTGCCCGCTGGCAGCGATAAAGCTGTTTTTGAACGACATGCCAGCGGCAAGCCAGCTTGTCAAAATGACGGTTAGCAAATCGCCGCCACCGGCAATGCCGGCTGCGCGTTTGGCATAGGCAAGATCGACAAGATCATACCGGCTGATCAGACGGTCATGAACGCGGCCTTGCGGCGTGCTGATTCCGGTTGCAACAACACCATTCAAATGCGGGTTTTGATCGAGCAGATGCAGCGCGGCGGCATCGGCACTGGCGATATCATGCACATCTAGCCCTGATAGTAATTGCAGCTCAAACTGGTTTGGTGTGACAAAGCTGGCAAGCGGCAATAGCTGGTCACGCATGGCGCTAACAAGGCCTTTATCAACATAGATTCGGCCGTTATCGCCAAGCACTGGGTCAAGCACATAATGCCCTTTTGGCCGTTCGGCCTGCCATGTGGTGATGAGCTTGGTGATCGGGTCAATCTGCGATGGTGCGCCAAGATAGCCAGTGATTACCGCGCCAATATGAGGCAGCGCGCTCAAAGACGGCAAGGCGTCTAAAATACTGCTGAAAATGTCATCGGGTATTTTGTCACCAGCCACCAACCCATAACCCGGATGGGCGGCAAGCGTGACGCTATCAACCAAAAGTGGGTGATGCCCAAGATGCGTGATGACCGGTCCGGCAACGCTGTTTCCGACAAAGCCAAGCGTTACCGCCGATTGAATTGATAAAATCTGTTCCATGAATT
>JAFMNI010000092.1:0-1103 GCA_017859295.1 Candidatus Puniceispirillum sp.
TTAAAAGAGCTTGCCGCAAAACCACTGGCATCGGCAACGGCAATGCCAAAAGATATGTATATATCCCCTAGTATTTTCCAGCTTGAAATTGAACGGCTGTTCCACGGTGAATGGATTTGCGCTGGACGCAGTGACGAAATTCCCAATAGTGGCGATTATATGAGCTTTGATCTTTGTGATCAGCCCTTGATTCTTGTTCGTGGCAAGGATGGCGATATTCACGCCATGTCGAATGTTTGCCGTCACCGGATGATGCGGCTTGTCGATGGCATCGGAAACACCAAAAAATTCACCTGTCCCTATCACGCATGGACATATGATATCAGCGGCAATCTTGTTGCCGCCCCTTATATGGATCAAACCGATTGTTTTGATAAAAAGGCGATTTCTTTGCCGCATGTTCGTTGCGAGCAATTTGAAGGCTGGCTTTATGTATCACTCAATCAAGATATCGCACCAATTGCTGATATGTTGGCACCATTGAGCGAGATAACCACGCCCTATTCGCAAAAGGACTATATCACCATCTTTACCGAACAGCATGACTGGGATTGCAACTGGAAATGCCTGACCGAAAATTTCATGGAAAGCTATCATTTGCCGGTCGCGCATAAGGCAACGGTTGGCGCGCATTATGTGGTGAAAGACACCAGCTTTGACCGCCGTGGGCATTTCGAACATTTCACCTACCAGCTATTCACCAAATCAGATGGCGCACCGGTTGGCAATGCGCATCCCGACAATCAAACCCTTATTGGTAAATGGCGCAATATTTCGGTGATGCCGACCGTGTTTCCGGGGCATATGTATGTTTTGGCACCAGATCATCTTTGGTATCTATGTTTACAGCCAAAAGGGCATGATAAGGTCTCGATCAAATATGGCGCGGCAATTGCGCCTGAGGTGTTGAACGCCCAAACCGACAAACAAGCCTTCATCGCGAAAACCAAGGCGTTTCTCGATATTGTTCAAGTTGAAGATCGGGGGGTTGTTGAAGGCATTTATCAAGGCGCTTTATCGCCGCTTGGCACGCCCGGGCCGCTTAGCTGGCTTGAGCGGGAAAACCATGAATTTACCCAATATTTGGCGCGCCGCCTTTGTGA
>JAFMNI010000092.1:1198-3615 GCA_017859295.1 Candidatus Puniceispirillum sp.
CCATGGCGGGTGACGAGATAAACCCCGGCTGATGCCATGAAAAAGCCAGTGACCGTAACTGGGGTCAGCGGCTCGCCAAAGATGAAAAAAGCGATGATTGCCGTTACTGGTGGCACCAGAAATAGCAACGATGTTGTTGCGGCAACGCTATCGCGTTTGATCAGAATCATCAAAATCACATAGGCACCGGTTGAAACAGCCAATACTTGCCATGCAAGCGCAATTAAAAACGGCTCATTCCAGGTGATATGTGGCGTTTCAACCGTTGCAATCAGCAATATGAAAAACAGGCTGGCGGCACTTGCCTGAATGATATTGCTTTTCAATAAGCCAATCGAGCCGCCAATGCGTTTTTGCAGCAAAGTACCAGCCGTAATTGCAAGCAAACCAAAAACACAAGACATGATCGCAATCACCGGCGCATTAATCCCAAGCGATGGGAAAATCACGACAATAACCCCGGCAAAGCCGATAAAAATGCCAATCCATTGAATCAGGCGCGGTTTTTCACCAAACAGGAAAATCGCCAAGGCTGTTGTCAGTAATGGCTGGGTCGAGACAATCAGGGCAGCCAGCGCCGCGCCAAGGCCATTGGCCATTGCAAAAAAGGTGCTGCCAAGATAGGCGCCATGGATCAGCACACCAACAAGCGCAGTTTGCAAAACTGGATCATTTGAACGGTTTTTTTCGTCACTGGCTTTTGCATTAACGGCCTTTGTTTTGGCCTTGTTTCGCCAAATCCAAAACCCAACGGCAACAGCCATGAAAATCAGCGCAACAATCGAAAACCGCACTGCCAGAAAGGCAAATGGTGTTGCATGTTGCACGCCTGCCTTGCCAGCCACAAAAGCCGATGACCACAGAACAACAAAAATAATGGGTAAAAGAAATTGTGCCATTGATGGTTGGTTCCGTTCATTACGAAAGGCATGAATGCCGCAACGCTGCGGCCGGTCGCTGCTTGGTTTCGAGGCTGGGTTATTCAAATCATGAAAGTGTGGTTTTACTGCGCCTAATATGAGCGAAAAATCTGCCTTTGGGCAAATATTAACTGACAATTGCATATCGCTTTATGTCAGGCCGCCTCCTTGCATAGTGGCAAACCGGCCAAAGCGGTATTTCAAAAACAGCCAGATCGCCGCATAACAGACCAGCGGGATCAAAAGCTGCAGCATGGCGGCAACACCGGCTGGCCCGCGACTGCCATTCGCAGCAAGGCTAACCGCCTCAACCGTGATCGTGGCAATGCGTCCACCACCAACAAAAACAGTTGGCAGATAAAGCGCGATAGAGACAGCAAAACCGATGAATAGCGCCGCGCCAACTGGCATGGCCAAAAGCGGCAAGTGAACGCGCAAAAATCGCCTAAATGGACCAAGGCCAAGGCTGCTTGCCACATGGTCGTGCCGCCAGTCCATCTGCGCAAATGCCGGTGCCAGAACAAGCCATATATAGGGCAGAATGAAAATCATATGAATATAGATCAGGGCAGGCCAGCTACCGTCAATGCCGGCCCAGCTAAGCCCGATTTGCAGACCGAATAGAAAGCTGATCTGCGGCACAAGAAGCGGCAGATAAATGGCCGCTTGCAATAACCGGTTTCGCTGAATCAAATCTTGCCCGTGATAAAGCCATAAAAACACCACGCCAACCGCCAGAAATGCGGCGCTGATGGCCAATAACCCGCTATTGATGATAAGCGGAAGATAGCTTGCCATATCCTGCCAGTGAAGCCAGCTAACGCTTGCTGGCAAGGCTGCCGGAAAAAACCAGCCCTTTGCAAATGACCATAAAAGCGCGGCAACAAGCCCCATCACGCCAATCAGCATTGGCAGAATGGCAAATAGCGATAAAAACCCTAACCAAGGATCGGCCGATTGCCCGCGCCAACCGCGCCAGCGGCAAAATCTGACAATCGCGCCAACCAGATTTTCCCCAATCCACCACAGCAAAAGCGCAACCAGCACAAGACCGATTTGCCAGATGGCACCAAATGAGGCTGGCAGGCGGGCAGCAAGATCGGCATCGTGAAAGCCGTTTAGCACCAAAATGGCCAATGGCGGTGGCAGGCTTGGTGCCAGCAATAACGCCATATCAACAACCGATAGGCTAAAGACCAGAACCGCAATAACCGGCAGTCTGATCTGGCGATATATCAATGGTAAAACCAGAAAAACCCAGCTTGCAAAGCGGCCATAGCCAAGCCCTGCACCAATGGCAAGAAGGCGTGCCAAAGGCAGGCTTGCCGCAGCCGACAAACCAAGAAGAAGCAAAAACGGTAACTCTTTTGCCACCAGCCCTAAAATCAGCACAAGACCATAAGGGTCAGGCACCAGCCCCCAAGTTGGCGGCTGCTCAAGGCCGGTCAATGCTGGTGAGACAAGGCGCATAAGCCAGCCAGATGGGGCAAGCAGAAA
>JAFMNI010000092.1:3839-7020 GCA_017859295.1 Candidatus Puniceispirillum sp.
TCTGTCCCAATGCCGGAAAATAGCCTGACGCTGGCAAAATAATCCCAATCAGCCCAAGCAGTACCGGCAATCCAAAAAGCAGGGCAGTCAGCGCGGTCAGGCCGGTGATGGCGATATGTTGCCGGTTTTGGATGGCGCGCCTGCTATTGGCCACTGGCATAGCGTTTGATCCATGCCGCCTCAAGACGAGGCACCCAGCTTGGATGTGGTTCAGCAAGCGTGCGGCCTAGATCGGCATCACTTAAAGTGGCGATGCCGCGTGGCAGCTTGGTAAAGGCCATACGCTGGGCGTCAGATAATTTTGGCATCGACAAAACCGTTGGATCGCCCCAAATGGCTGTATCTGCTTTTTTCACCTGCGCTTCGGGCGAGAGCATGAAATTGGCCACAAGCTTGGCCGCTTCGGGTGCCGAAGCATTGAAAGGAATGGCCAGAAAATGCACATTGGCAAGCGTGCCGCCATCATGGATATAGGTGCGAACGCTATTCGGCAATTCACCCCGCGCAATCGCCGCCGAGGCATCAGCAGGGTTGAACGCAATGGCAATGTCAATTTCCCCATCACCAAGAAGCTGGCGAAGCACCGGATAATTTGCCGGATAGGCATTGCCAGCACGCCATAGATTGGGTTTTGCCTTGTCTAGCCAGCGCCATAAAGGCGCGGTAACAGCATCAAAATTGGCCTCATCGACGGGCTGATAAAGCGCCGGATCAGCTTTGCTAAGCTCAATCAAAATCTGTTTGAGAAAGGACATGCCAATGAAATCTGGTGGTTGCGGAAAGGTAAAACGACCCGGATTTGCGGCAATATAATCAGCCAGTGCCGCGGCTGATTTCGGCGGCGTTTGCAGCCTTGCGCTATCATAGGAAAAGACCAGTTGTGCTCGGCCCCACGGGCTTTCTTTGCCATTGGTCGGTTCGGCAAAATCTGACAGGATTGCAGGCAAGGCCTTGCTGTCAGTATAGCGCCAATTTGGCAAAGATGTGACCCAAGACCGGTTTTGCAACAGACCCGCCCGCTTCATCGCGGCAAAATTTTCACCATTCACCCATAAAAGATCAATCGAGCCGCCATTTTCGCGTCCGGCGGCCTTTTCGGCAAGGATCCGTGAAACGGCGCTTGCCGTGTCGGTCAATTTAACATGAACAAGGGTAATATCATGGCGATCGGCCAAGATTTGTCCGGCCCAGCTGATATAGCTGTTAATTTTGGCATCACCGCCCCATGCGTTGAAATAGACGGTTTGCCCCTTTGCCGCCTTTTGCAAATCGGTAAAATCGTCGGCGTTGGCAGAAGTGGCAGCAAAGACAAGGCATAATCCCGCAAATATAAGGCGTGCAGCATGGTAAAAGCGAATTTTCTGCATGGTTCGATTCCTCATTGCCTTTTTGCATTTCGATCATAACCCGATCGCTGATAGCATTGTCGGGTCTGTTCTGTCACATTGCAATCATCTGTTCGATTCATTTTTTAACGAACTGAAAAATCGGGTTTTGACCGCACATGCTAGAAGTTAACGCGCTTGAATTTGGATTTGATCGGCCGCTTGTCTCTGGCCTGTGCTTTTCGGTACCAAAGGGGCAGATTAGATTGCTGCATGGCGCTAGCGGTTGCGGAAAATCAACCTTGCTGGCGCTGATATCGGGAACGGAAATTGCCAATGTGAATTGGGCGGGTGATATCAGGCTTGATGGTGTTGATATTGGTGCTTTGCCAGCGCATCAACGCCAAATTGGGTTAATGTATCAGGACGCGTTGCTGTTTCCGCATTTAACCGTTGGTGAAAATCTGGCCTTTGGGCTGGCACCGTCAATTCGCGGTAAAGCCCGTTATGCGGCGGTACAGGACGCTTTGGCTGCGGCCAGCCTTGATGGGTTTGGCGAGCGTGATCCGGCCAGCCTATCGGGCGGGCAGGCGGCGCGTATTGCCCTGATGCGTGCTTTGCTGGCGGCACCAAAGGCATTATTGATGGATGAGGCTTTTTCCAGCCTCGATCCCGAGTTGCGCCGCCAATTTGGACATTTTGTGGCAGATCAAATCAAATTGCGGCAGATACCGGCGCTTCTTGTCAGCCATGATGCCGCCGATCGGGAATTTGCCACTGATCCGGTGCTGCAATTTCCGAAAAAAGTGAGTTTTCAAGATCATGCCAATTGATAACAGCCGTGACAAAGATGACATTATGAAGATGATGCAGGGCTTTCCGCCAGCTGCCAATCATCAGGTGCTGCTTGCCAATTGGCGCGAACCAGATATTGCCCGTTGGTCGTTTAATCATTTGCGGCAATTGCTGCCAACCGCGCCAATGCGCCCTGCCAACCCGCCAACCGCCTTTGCCACCACGCGTCAAAATTTGGATGGTTTGTCTTTTCTGGATGCGCGTGGCGATCGCCAGCAGCTTGGCGCTTTTCTGGCGGCTAGCCAAAGTGATTGTTTTGCCGTGATGAAGGATGGCAAGCTTGTCTATGATTGGTTTAGCGGCTTTGGTGCGCCAGACCGCCAGCATATCGTCTTTTCCATCACAAAATCGATGGCGTCGCTTCTTGCCGGTGTTTTGGTTGGCGCGGGGGTGATTGATGTTCAGCGGCAAATCACCGATTACCTTCCCGAACTTGGCCATAGTGCCTATGCTGGGGCGACCATGCGCCACCTATTGGATATGCAAATCGCATCGGGTTTTCGAGAAGATTATCTGGATACAGACGGGGTTTTTATGGCCTATCGCCGGGCTTCGGCATGGAACCCGATCGAAGAAGGCGACCGCAATGATGGTTTGCGCGACTTCCTGACCAAAATGCCAGTATCAGATGCGGCGCATGGAACGCGTCATCACTATTGTTCGCCGCATAGTGATGTTCTTGGCTGGGTGATCGAACGAAGCGGCGGTGCCAGCTTTGCCGAATTATTCTCGCGCCATATATTGGCACCTTGTGGCGCTGTCCATGAGGCCTATATCAGTTTGGATACATTTGGCGCACCGCGTGTTTCAGGCGGGCTATGTATTACAATCCATGATCTTCTTCGCATTGGCCAGATGGTGTGTGATGGCGGCTGTTTTGCCGGTCAACAGATTGTGCCACAAAGCTGGATTGATGATATTTATCACCAGCATGACAATCATATCTGGTTGCAACAGCAAGATGGCCAAGGGCCGCGGCTTTTTGTGAATGGTAATTACCG
>JAFMNI010000093.1 GCA_017859295.1 Candidatus Puniceispirillum sp.
GCGGTGTTATAGGTGCTGATGGCCAGTTCATTGAGCAGGAAATAGGGCGGGGATGTATCGGCGGTAACAGCCAGACCTTCGGCTTTGGCTTGGCGAACCGCCTCGATTCCGGCGCGCGTTGAGATATGGGCAACATGATAGCGGGCATCGGTACGGCGAAGCAGATGCAGATCACGATCAATGATGATCACTTCAGCTTCGCTTGGGCTGCCAAGAAGGCCAAGCCTTGTCGATGTCTCGCCTTCATTCATTTCGCTATTTGCGGTCAGCGCATGATCTTCGCAATGCTGGATAAATGGCTTGTCGAGCATGCTGCTATAGGCAAGAAGGCGGCGCATAATCAGGCTGTCATTAATTGATGTTGTGCTGTTGGTAAACCCAATGGCACCCGCTTCGGCCATCAACCCTAATTCAGCCATTTCGGTTCCAGCCAGTGATTTTGTTGCCGCGCCATAAGCGTAAAGCCGAGAGCCGCCAATGCGTGACGCGCGAAGGCATAGCGAATCAATGGCGCTGGCCTCATCAATGACTGGCCGCGTGTCGGGAAGACAGGCCAAGGCGGTGATACCGCCATTGGCAGCAGCGGCCAATAATGTGGCAAGGCTTTCGAGATGTTCTGATCCCGGATCGGCCGGTTGAACGCGCATATCAACAAGGCCGGGCGACAGGCAGGATGATTTGCAATCAATCACCTGTTCAAATTTTCCGGTTTTTGGCGGCGTGCCAATGCCGATGGCGTCAACAACACCGTTAACAACATCGAGATATCCAATGCCGTCAATTGATTGCGACGGGTCAATAATATGGGCGTTGAAAAAACGGATCGCGGTCATGTTTGCCTCGTTACCAAAGCTTCAAGACAGGCCATGCGGGCAGCAACGCCCATTTCCACCTGTGTTCGGATTAGGCTTTTTTCCACATCATCCGCCGTTGCCGAGTCAATTTCAACACCGCGATTCATCGGTCCTGGATGCATGACCAATGCTTTTGGCGCGGCGCGCATCAATTTGCCGCTATCAAGGCCAAACAGGTTGAAATATTCGCGTTGTGACGGCGTTTCGGTTCCTGCCATACGTTCGGTTTGCAGGCGCAGCATCATCACAATGTCACAGCCTTCAATGCCTGCCTCAAAATCAGTATAGACCGAAACGCCCATATTGCCGATATCGGCAGGAAGCAGCGTCACCGGACAGACAAGCCGCAATTCAGCACCAAGCGTGCCAAGAAGATGGATATTGGACCTCGCGACACGGCTGTTGGCGATATCGCCGCAAATGGCAATTTTCAGCCCTTCAATCCGGCCAATGCGCCGGCGAATTGTCAGCGCGTCAAGCAAGGCTTGGGTTGGGTGTTCATGGCGACCATCACCAGCATTGATCACCGCCGCATCAACATGCTGGCTTAGCAGCAGCGCCGCGCCCGAGCAATTATGACGGATTACCAGAATATCAGGATGCATCGCATTCAGCGTCGTCGCCGTATCAAGCAGCGTTTCGCCTTTTTTGACCGATGACCCGGCAACCGCAATATTAAGAACCGATCCGCCTAGCCGTTTGGCGGCAAGCTCGAAAGAAACACGGGTTCGCGTTGAGTTCTCATAAAACAGGTTGATGATTGTTTTGCCCTTCAGCGCATCACTAACCCCGTCATGGGGGTTGTCGGCAAACATATGACCGCGATCGAGCAGGCTTCGGATTTCAATGGGGGACATGCCTTCAATGCCAAGCAGATGCCGGCTGGTCAGGGCGACAGGGCCGGTTGTTTCGTGCGAATGAACGCCTTTGGAGTCCTGCTTGGTCATGAAGCCAGTTTATTACCGTAACCGGTCGCGCTGGTCTAGCGTTAAATGCAAGATTGAAAAACCAAAAGGCAGGCCTTTTAGTCGTTTACGCTTGTCGATGTGGCTTGATTGCGGGACGCCTCGTCATTTATCGCATCAAGCGCCGATTGCAAAATCCAGCAGGCAGCAAGGGCATCACGGCGCACGGCGCGTTTGGCGCGGGTCATATCGGCAGCGATCATCGCGCTTTCCACGGCGCGCGTTGACAGCCGTTCATCTTGAAACGCAATCGGCATATCCCTGATTTTCATCAGCGCATGCGCAAAATCACGAACCGAATCACAGCGCGGGCCAATGCTGCCATCCATATTCACTGGCCAGCCAAGCACCAACCCACCAACTGACTTGTCATCAATCAGCTTGAAAAGAGACTCGACATCGGGGGTGAATTTGGTGCGATAGAGAATTTTCACTGGCGAGGCGATTTTCAGCCCGGCATCGGACAAGGCAAGGCCGATGGTTTTCTTGCCAATATCAAGTCCAAGCAGGCGTTGGCCTGTTGAAATCATCGCGTTTACATCGTTTATCTTGCAGATTGTCATGCTGAGTGATAAGTCACCAATTGAATTTTTCCTCGTAACAGCAAAAAGCACAGTGACATGTCCGTTGACAAGACCACAGTGGCAAAAATCGCGCGTCTGGCCCGAATTAATGTTTCAGATGAACGTCTCGAGCCTCTTGCCGCCGAATTGAATGGCATTCTGAACTGGATTGCCGAACTTGATGAAGTAAATACCGACAATGTTGAGCCATTGGCAAGCGTTACCGGTCATGCCTTGCCGATGCGCGATGATGTCGTGACTGACGGGAACCGTCTTGATGATGTCCTTTCCAATGTTCCAGAGGGCGCTAGTGGTTTTTTTGTCGTGCCAAAGGTTGTTGAATAATGTCTGATTTATTAGGTTTAAATGCGGTTGCCGCGCGCGAAGCGCTGGACAAGAAAGCAATTTCGGCGGTTGAGCTTACCACGGCGTATCTTGGTGCGGCTGAAGCCACGGCTGGTTTGAATAATTATGTGGCTTTGACGGCTGATCATGCGCTTGCAATGGCGGCTGAATCGGATAAGCGCATTGCCACTGGGGCGGCGGGCTTGCTTGAAGGCTTGCCAATTGGTGTGAAAGATTTGTTCTGCACCAAGGGCATTAGCAGCACGGCTTGTTCGAATATTTTGAAAGGGTTTGTGCCGCCTTATGAAAGCACTGTTACCGCCAATCTTTGGGCGGCTGGCGGGGTTATGCTTGGCAAACTGAATTGTGATGAATTCGCCATGGGATCAGGTAATGAAACCAGTGCCTATGGGCCGGCAATCAATCCGTGGCAGGGCAAGGATAAAGTCGATCTTGTTCCGGGTGGATCGTCTGGCGGATCGGCATCTGCCGTCGCCGCGCGGTCGGCGCTTTTGGCAACCGGAACCGATACTGGCGGTTCAATCCGCCAGCCAGCCGCTTTTTGCGGTGTTGTTGGGTTAAAACCAACCTATGGCCGTTGTTCGCGTTGGGGCATCGTCGCCTTTGCATCGTCACTTGATCAGGCGGGGCCATTTACCCGCACGGTGGCTGATAATGCTTTGATGATGACGGCAATGGCCAGCCATGATGCCAAGGACTCAACCTCAACACAGACCCCGCTTCAAGATTTGATTGGGGCTGTTGGCGATGGGGTCAAGGGCATGAAAATTGGCGTGCCAAAAGAATATGTCATGGATGGCATGGATAGCGAAGTTGTTACTTTGTGGGAGCAGGGGCAAGCATGGCTTCGCGATGCAGGCGCCGAGCTGATTGATGTTTCACTGCCGCATACCAAATATGCGCTTCCCGCCTATTACATCATTGCACCAGCCGAAGCCTCATCAAACCTTGCCCGCTATGACGGTGTTCGTTATGGCATGCGGGTTGACGCCGAAACGCTTGACGGCATGTATGAGGCCACGCGCGCCGCCGGTTTTGGCGAAGAGGTTCAGCGCCGCATCATGATCGGCACTTATGTTTTGTCGGCAGGCTATTATGACGCCTATTATCTGAAAGCGCAGAAAGTCCGCCGTCTTATCAAGGGCGATTTTGACGCGGCTTTCCAAACTGTTGATGCGCTTCTGACCCCGGCAACGCCATCCGCCGCCTTTCCGGTTGGCCGCAAAATTGATGATCCAGTGACCAATTTTTTGAATGATGTTTTCACCGTGCCGGCAAATCTTGCTGGTCTTCCGGGGATTGCGGTTCCCGGTGGGGTGACAAGTGACGGCCTGCCGCTTGGGCTACAGGTGCTTGGCCGGCCATTTGATGAGGCCAGCCTTTACCGTGTGGCAGGGGTTCTTGAACAGGCAGCCGGATTTACCATGACACCAGCACGCATGGCAGGAGGCGCAGCATGAGCGATCTTGTAACAGGGCGCACCGGAGACTGGGAGGTCGTGATCGGCCTTGAAGTTCATGCGCAGGTCAGCAGCAATGCTAAATTATTTTCCGGCGCATCCGCCAGCTTTGGATCAGCACCAAACGAAAATGTGTCACTTGTCGATGCGGCAATGCCGGGCATGCTGCCGGTGATCAATCGGGAATGTGTCTATCAGGCCATTCGCACCGGCCTTGGCCTGAAAGCGCAAATCAATCTGACAAGCGTTTTTGACCGTAAAAACTATTTTTACGCCGATTTGCCACAAGGCTATCAGATTAGCCAGTTCAAAGACCCGATTGTTGGCGAAGGCTCTTTGCGGATCGTCATGGCCGATGGCAGTACGCGCGATATTGGCATTGAACGGCTGCATCTTGAGCAAGATGCTGGCAAATCAATGCATGATCAGCATCCAACGAAAAGCTATATCGATCTGAACCGGACTGGCGTTGCCCTGATGGAAATCGTTTCGCGGCCGGACATGCGCTCGGCTGCCGAAGCGGCGGCCTATGTTCGCAAATTAAGGTCTATCTTGCGCTATCTCGGCACCTGTGATGGTAATATGGAAGAAGGCTCGCTGCGGGCCGATGTAAATGTGTCGGTGCGCCGCCCAGGCGGCCCGCTTGGCACACGAACCGAGACCAAAAACCTGAATTCGCTTCGGTTTATTCAGGCGGCGATTGATTACGAAGTTGCCCGTCAGATTGAAATTATCGAAGATGGCGGCGCGATTGATCAGGAAACCCGATTATTTGATACCGCCACCGGGACAACACGGACAATGCGAAGCAAAGAAGATGCGCATGATTACCGTTATTTCCCCGATCCTGATCTATTGCCGATGATCGTTACACAAGACGAGGTTGACGCGCTGGCTTCGGCACTGCCGGAATTGCCCGATGACATTCGTGACCGCTTGATGGGGGAATATGGATTATCGGCCTATGATGCGTCAGTGATCACCGAAGAGCGTGATACTGCCCGCTATTATGAAGCGGCCAGCGATGGCCGTGATCGCAAGCTTGTTGCCAATTGGATGACGGTTGAACTGTTTGGGGCATTGAATAAATCAGGCAAGAGCCTTGAAAATTGCCCGATCAGCCCTGAAAAGCTTGGCGAGCTGGTTGGTTTGATAAGCGATGGCACGATTTCGGGACGTATCGCCAAAGACGTGTTTGCTGATATGTTCGAAACCGGCAAGGGGGCTGCGGCCATTGTCGATGAAAAGGGTCTAAAGCAGGTGTCGGATAGCGGCGCGATCGAGGCTTTGATTGATCAGGTGCTTGCCGCCAATCAGGATAAGGTCGACGATTATCGCGGTGGTAAAGACAAATTATTTGGCTTTTTTGTTGGGCAGGTGATGAAAGAATCGGGTGGTCAGGCCAATCCGGGCATGGTCAATCAGATTTTGCGAAGTAAACTCGACGGCGCGTGATCAAAAGCGGGATTTAAATATTGGCGCGGCGCGCGGCCTCACTTGGCGGCGCGTCAAGCGCATCCCAATACGGCACTGGCTGATAAAGCGACCGAAGATAGGCCAGAAATGCGTCAATTTTCGGGATCGAATGGCGGCTTGGCACGGTAACAGCATGGATGGGATGGTCTTCCATCACCAATTGATCCAGAACCGTTGTTAAGGATTCATCACGAAGATAATCGGCGGTCATGTAATTGGGAAGCATGGCAATCCCGCCATCATTCATAACCGCGCGAATAATCGCATCGCCATTATCAGCCATGATATTGCCGCGAACGCGGATGGTGCTTAGCTTGCCATTATCATTTTTGAAATGCCAAAAATTGCTACTGCTCGTGGCGCTTTGCGTAATCAATTGATGCCGTGCCAGATCATTTGGGTTTTTCGGTATGCCTTTTTCGGCAAGATATTTTGGGGTTGCGACAAGACGGCGGCTGTTGGGGGCAAGTTCAGTATAGACAAGATGGTCATGGTCGCTTTGCGGCGAGACACGGATCGACAGATCAAAGCCCGACCCGATCATATCATTCGGAATGTCATTACCCTTTAATTCGATTGTCAAATGTGGAAATTGTTTTAAAAAAGCAGGCAGGTGCGGGGCCACATGGCGATGCGCAAAACCGGGTGGAGCTTCGACGCGCAAATGCCCCTGAACGGCACCGCTGGCGCTTCGCGCTTCGGCATCGGCCTTGTCAAGATCAGCCAGAATTTGCCGACAATTTTCCAGATAGGTTGCGCCAACTTCGGTAAGCGCAATGTGGCGGGTGGTGCGGGTAAAAAGCTGGGTGCCAAGCTGGTTTTCAAGGGCGGCAACATGTTTTGAAACCGCAGATGGCGACAGCCCAAGCTGGCGCGCGGCACCATTTAGGGCATTGGCTTCGGCAACCGCCAAAAAGATGCGCATTGATGCCAGTTGATCCATCGTCAATTTTCTCAAATTCAGGGTTACTTGGCCGCGATTGACGACCATTGGTTTAGGGTGACGCATTTTGACCCGTTTTGGCAATGTCAAAAGCGGCAAAAAGGTGATTTTGGTATTTGACAGTTGGGAAAATCGAAGTTAGGAAAAGGGCAGCATACGCCGTGTATTGTGAACATGGGAGCTGGCCAAGAATTTACCGGCCAATCCTGTGACCCCGGCGGGGGGGTGGCCGAGTGGCTGAAGGCGGCGGTTTGCTAAATCGTTAAAGGAAGAAATTCCTTTCGGGGGTTCGAATCCCTTCCCCTCCGCCATTTC
>JAFMNI010000094.1 GCA_017859295.1 Candidatus Puniceispirillum sp.
AATTTGGTATCGCGCTGACCGGTTGAAATTTTCGCGTGGGTTCCTGGATTGACATCAACATTCACCCGCAAGGCCACGGGTGCCACAACGCCCATATCGGCGGCAATCGCACTAATCGCGGCGACTTCGGGAATCGATTCGGCATTGATCTGGCCAATGCCGCAAGCCAATGCTTGGCGGATATCATCATCGGTTTTGCCAACGCCGGAAAACACCACATCTGCCGGATCAATACCGGCGGCTTGCGCGCGCGCCAATTCACCCGAAGACACAATATCCATACCGCCGCCAAGCCGCCCGATCAGCGCCAAAACCCCAAGCGCGGAATTTGCTTTCATGGCGAAATGCACCTTGCCGGATACCGGTGCCACTGCGGCTTGAAACTGGGTAAAGGCCTCGGTGATGCCGGCGCCTGAATAGACATAAAGCGGCGATCCATAGGTTGCGGTAATTTCGGCAAGGGACAGCCCGTCAACGCATAGCTGTTGGCTGTCATCACGGTAAAAAGCGCACATAATGGCGGTTGCTCCTAAAGCGCCAAACCTAGCTGGCGGGGGTTTCGGTCTGGCTTGCGGCCGGAATTTCAGATGGCCGGTAAGGATCACCGCGCTTGCCACAGGCGGCAAGGCCAAGCGTTAGCATCAGGCCGATAAGGCTGCCAAGAATAAGTTTGCGTTGCATAGCGACTCCTTTAACCGGGGTGATCTTGCTCTATTGGATGGCAAAACGTTGGCGGGCATCGGCAATTCGTGCGCGCACTTCATCAGGTGCGGTACCGCCAAAGCTGGTTCTTGCTGCGGCAGCACTTGCCACCGACAGCAAGCCGATAATATCAGGTTTGATTCGTGGTTCGATGGCTTGCAATGCGTTAAGGCTCATCTCTTCAAGATCAAGCCCTTTGGCCGCGGCTTCGGCAACAATGGCACCGCTGGCATGATGCGCCTCGCGGAATGGCATGCCAAGTTCGCGAACCATATAATCAGCCAGATCAGTGGCTGTCGGAAAACCGGTTTTCAGCGCTGCCAGCATGGCATCTGGCTGCGGTGTCATATCGCGGATCATGCCGGTGGTTGCGGCAAGCGCGATGCCAAGCGCATCAGCTGCGTCAAACACCCCTTCTTTGTCTTCCTGCATATCTTTGCCATAGGCAAGCGGAAGCCCCTTTAACACGATCAGCAAACCGGTCAAGGCACCGATGATCCGCCCGGGCTTGGCACGCACAAGTTCGGCCGCATCAGGATTGCGCTTTTGCGGCATGATTGATGAACCGGTGGTAAAGGCATCTGATAGGGCGATAAAGCCAAACCGGTCGGATGACCAGATCACCAATTCTTCGGCGAAGCGCGATAGATGAACCGAACAAATGGCGGCACTGGCCAGAAATTCAAGCGCGAAATCCCGATCCGAAACCGCATCCATGGCATTGGCGGCTGGCCGGTCAAAGCCAAGCGCGCTTGCGGTCATATGCCGGTCGGTTGGAAAGGAGGTGCCAGCAAGGGCTGCAGCGCCAAGCGGTGATTCATTCAGCCGGCGTCTGGCATCGGCAAACCGTCCACGGTCACGCCCCAGCATTTCAACATAGGCCATGAGGTGAAACCCGAATGTAACCGGCTGGGCGGTTTGAAGATGGGTGAAACCGGGCATCAATAAATCGGCATGTGCTTCGGCCTGGTCAAGAAGCGCGCCCTGCATATCGGCAAGCGCATGATCAATCGAATCAAGTAGATCACGAACCCATAATTTGAAATCGGTTGCCACCTGATCATTGCGCGACCGTGCGGTGTGAAGCCGCCTTGCTGGTTCGCCAATGAGTTCGGCAAGCCGCGATTCGATGTTCATATGGATATCTTCAAGCGCTTCGGAAAACACAAAATCGCCAGTCTCGATTTCACTGGCAATCTGATCAAGCCCGCCATGAATCGCCTGACAATCATCATTGGAAATGATTTTCACCGCGGCAAGCATGCTGGCATGTGCTTTCGAGCCGGCAATGTCCTGACGATATAGCCGCTTGTCATAGCTAATTGACGCATTGATATCTTGCATCAATTGCGATGGGCCGCTTGAGAAACGGCCGCCCCAGATGCTAGACTTTGACTCGTCTTGCGATGTTTTATCGTTTTTCGCCATGTTCACAACCAATAGAGTGGGAAAATCCATTGTCTTATACGCGGCTTTCGTCAAATTTTCAGCCAAAAACCGCATCTTTATCGCGACGCCAGCTTTTCACCGGCATAATCGGGCTTTCGGCATTCATGCTTTGGCCGGATTTGGCAGCGGCAATGACCCCGCCAGACGGCAAAGCTGCCCCATCAATGTCGACGGTGATTCGTGATGAAAATGACAAGGATTTTCGCCTCGACTCATTGCAAGGTCGGCCAGTTTTGGTAAATTTCTGGGCAACATGGTGCCCACCTTGTGTTGCCGAATTACCCGCCTTGGACAATGCTGCCAAACAGCTTGGTGATGATGTGACATTACTGCTGATTTCGGTTGATCGCGGCGGCCGTCAAAAGGCTCTGCCTTTTTTGCAGGATCGTGGCATTACCCGGCCTTTGATGGGGTTTGACCCCAAGGCGGCGCTATCGCGCGAAATGGGGGTGCGGGGTTTGCCGACCAGCTTTTTGCTGAGCGCTGATCAACGCCAAAGCTGGGCCTATGTCGGGCCGCGTGAATGGGATTCGGCGCCGATGATTGCCGAAATTCGCAATCTGCTTCGGCTTGCCAAGGCGTCACCAGTGCCATCACGCCAGAATAGCCAAGATCATTTTCAAGATCATTTATTGGTGTGATCGCCAGCAAAAAGGCGGCATCGCAATGCCGCCTGATTGGTTTTATGTCTTGTCATATCTAAGTCTTCTTAGGCTTGATCGGCCGTGCTGTTAGCCAAGCTCTTTTTCAAGCGCTGGAACGGCATCAAAAAGATCGGCCACTAGCCCATAATCGGCAACTTGGAAAATCGGCGCTTCATCATCCTTGTTGATGGCGACAATGACCTTGCTGTCTTTCATGCCGGCAAGATGCTGAATGGCACCTGAAATGCCAACCGCAACATACAGATCAGGCGCAACAACCTTGCCGGTCTGGCCAACCTGATAATCATTGGGAACAAAACCGGCATCTACCGCGGCGCGTGATGCGCCAACGGCCGCACCAAGCTTGTCGGCGATTTTTTCAAGCATGGCAAAATTGGCGCCATCCTGCATGCCGCGTCCACCTGAAATCACGATTGGAGCCGAGGTTAATTCAGGGCGTTCCGAACTGGATAGCTCTGATTTGACATAGGCTGACAAGCCGGCATCACTGGCACCGGCAACCGGCTCGATGGCGGCATTTCCACCTTCGGCAGCCACCGCTTCAAACGCCGTACCGCGAACGGTAATCACCTTGATGGCCTCGTTTGATGATACGGTTGACAGGGCATTGCCAGCATAGATTGGACGCTGAAATGTGTTGGCGTCGTCGATTTTGATAATGTCCGAAATCTGCATCACATCAAGCAGAGCAGCAAGGCGCGGCATAACATTTTTGCCGGTTGTTGTTGCCGCAGCCATCATATGCGAATAGCTGCCTGACAGGCTTTGCATCAAAGGCGCAAGATTTTCGGCAAGTCCGTTTTCAAGCGATTTGTCATCTGCCACCAGAACTTTGGCAATGCCGGCAATCGAGGCGGCGGCCTTGGCAACATTGCCGGTTTGATCACCTGCAACAAGAAGATGCATCTCGCCACCAATCTGGCTGGCGGCGCTGACAGCGTTTAATGTTACCGGACTTAGCTGGCCATTTTCATGGTCACATAGGATTAAAATGCTCATGGCTTAGATCACCTTTGCTTCGTTTTTCAATTTGCTTACCAATTCCTGCACATCGCCGACTTTGATACCGGCGGCGCGGGCGGTTGGCTCTTCAACCTTGACGATCGTAAGGCGCGGCGCAATATCAACACCAAGATCACCAGCGGTCAGGCTATCAAGCGGCTTTTTCTTGGCCTTCATGATATTGGGCAGGGACGCATAGCGAGGTTCATTCAGCCGCAAATCAACCGTGACAATGGCTGGCATATTGATTTCGATATGTTCCAATCCGCCATCAACTTCGCGGATGACTTTGGCTTTATCGCCAGCGATTTCCAGCGCGGATGCAAATGTGCCTTGCGCCCAGCCAAGCAAGGCAGCAAGCATCTGGCCGGTCTGGTTGCAATCATCATCAATGGCCTGTTTGCCAACAAGGACAATGCCCGGATTTTCTTGCGCCACAACAGCTTTCAAAAGCTTGGCAACGGCCAAAGGCTCGATGTCATGTGGGGCTTCGATATGAATGCCGCGATCAGCGCCCATGGCAAGCGCGGTGCGGATGGTTTCCTGATTTTGCGCAGGCCCAATCGAGACGGCGATCACTTCTTCAGCCGTACCGGCTTCGCGAAGCCGCAAGGCTTGTTCAACCGCGATTTCATCAAAGGGGTTCATTGCCATTTTCACATTGGCAAGCTCAACACCTGATTGATCGGCTTTCACACGAACTTTGACGTTATAGTCAATAACCCGTTTTACTGGAACCAGAACCTTCATTTCCATATCCTCCGCAATATTGTCAAAGCCACCCTAGGGGTGACGCCTATCAAAAACCTGTCTATTTCTGCCCTGAATTTTGCCCGGGACGCCATAATACGTCGGTCTTGCCATTTTCATTTAATCGGCGGGCAAGCACGAAAAGATGATCTGACAATCGGTTTACATAGCGCATCGCGTCATCATTGACGACTTCTTCGGCGGCAAGTTCGGTCATATGACGTTCGGCGCGGCGCGTTACCGTGCGTGCCAGATGCAACCAGGCCGAGGCTTGGCTGCCGCCGGGAAGAATAAAGGAACCAAGCGGATCAAGCTCGGCATTCATCATGTCAATTTCGGTTTCTAACCGGGTCACCTGTTCGCTGGTAATGCGCAAGGCCGGCTTGTCGGTTTCCGGCGTTGCGATATCGGCACCAAGATCAAATAGATCATTTTGAATCCGCGCTAGCATCGCATCAGCATCAGCAATATCGCCAGTGTGAAGCCGTGCCAGACCAATCACTGAATTGGCCTCGTCAACCTCGCCAAAGGCTGATGGTCGGCGTGCATGTTTTGAAACGCGCATGCCATTGACCAAACTGGTTTCGCCAGCATCGCCAGTTCGCGTGTAGATCTTATTAAGCTTTACCATAATTGCCTATCGATTCTATTTGCCCGGCATCACCGCAATCGCGGCCATGCGGGTGGGGTTAACCATTGCGGCTTCGGTGCCACATCAAGCCCAAAATCAAGATTAATGCGATGGCCTGAAATATAATGCGGTATCGCATAATCCGGTTTGAATTTTTTACATTATAGGCACCACCGCGTGCCATTGTGATCACGCCCCAGAAAAGAATGCCAGCGACACAGAACAATGCTGCGACAAGAATAATTTGGTCAAACTGCATGATGATCAGCATTCCTTGTTAAACGGGTCAATCCAGCGCGCCAGATCGGATTAAGTTTCTGCCTAAGCAAGCCAGCTTTCGCTATCTATTTTTACGCAATTGATAGGCTTTATCAGATTTTTCCGATGGTGACGCCGTGACGCCGTGCCGCAGCAACAAGCGTGTTGCGTAATAGGCAGGCAATTGTCATTGGGCCAACGCCGCCGGGCACCGGCGTGATGGCACCAGCCTGTTTTGCCGCCGCGTCAAAATCAACATCGCCGGTTAACCGAAATTTACCCTCTCCGCGTTCAGGGGCTGGCACCCGATTAATGCCAACATCAATGACGGTTGCACCTTTTTTGACATGGGCATCGGTAATCATTTCAGGCCGTCCGACAGCGGCAACAAGAATATCGGCTTGCTGGCAGAGTGACTCCAAATCTTTGGTGCGCGAATGGGCGATTGTCACGGTACAGCTCTCACCAAGAAGCAATTGTGCCATCGGTTTGCCAACAATATTTGACCGGCCAACCACAACGGCGTGAAGCCCTGATAAATCGCCTAATTGATCGCGAAGCAGCAGCAGACAGCCAAAAGGCGTGCAGGGTACCAGCGAATCTTGACCTGTTGCCAGCAGACCGGCATTGACCACATGAAACCCGTCAACATCTTTATCTGGACGAATGGCATTGATCACCGCATCAGCGTCGATCTGGTCGGGAAGTGGCAATTGCACCAAAATGCCGTCAACCATATCATCTTGGTTCAAGGTTTCGATCAGGGCTAGCAAGCTGGCCTCGTCAGTATCACGGTCAAGACGATGTTCAATTGACCGCATGCCAGCAGCGGTGGTGCGCTCGCTTTTGTTGCGAACATAAACCTGACTTGCCGGATTCTCGCCAACAAGAACAACAGCAAGGCCGGGCACTTGACCGGTGGCCTTGGCAAAGACTTCAACCTCGGCTGCCACTTGCGTGACCAGCTTTTCTGAAAATGCCTTGCCGTCAATTATTTTTGCATCTGTCATGCTCATCTGCCTTTTTTGGTCGCGCTTATCATGCGGTCATTGTGACCCAGCTGGTAACGCCTACCCTGTTATACTGCTTTGCAAAAGATTACGCAGGAATTGCGCCAAAAGAAACAACACAATCGGGCTGACATCAAGCGCCCCAAAATCGGGCAAAATCCGGCGTACTGGCCGCAATAATGGTTCATGGATCCGTGCCAGAACATCAATGATCATCCGCACAATCGGCTGCCACGGGTTGATGATCTTAAAGGCGATCAACCAACCTGCCGCAAGATAGGCAAGCAGAGTCCAGATATAAAGATTGATGATCTGGTCAATGAGGATGGCAAATGCATACATGAATATCGACTCGTCATGGTTTCAATGGTTTGGCTTGGCACTTATGCGCCATCAGCACCGCACTATAATCAAAACCGATTGGCAAAGACAATCTTTCATTCACGACTGGCTTTCATTC
>JAFMNI010000095.1 GCA_017859295.1 Candidatus Puniceispirillum sp.
CACGGCGCTGGGTTGGCGATTCAGCAAGCCGCGGCATGATTTCAACAAAATTACACGGCCGGTGACGAATATCCAGCTGATAGCGCAAAATCTCATCCCACCCATCGCGGCAGGCCGATGGTGAACCCGGAAGCGAAAATAGATAGGTGCCACCAGCAACGCCAGCCACGGCGCGTGACTGCACCGTTGATGTGCCAATTTTGGCAAAGGAAATATAGCGAAATAACTCGCCAAACCCTTCGATTTCCTTTTCGAAAATCGCCCGAAACGCCTCGGGCGTGCCATCACGCCCCGTCAGACCCGTACCGCCAGTGGCCACAATCACATCAACAGCTTTATCCTCAACCCAGCTAGCAAGCTGTTTGGTGATGGCGTCAAAATCATCGGTGACAATGGCGCGTCCAGCCAGATTATGCCCATCTTCCTGCACCCGCCCAACTAGCAGATCACCTGAACGATCATCATCGGCTTTGCGCGAATCTGACACGGTTAAAATAGCGATATTTACCGGCACAAATGTAATTGATTTATCAATCCGCTTATCATGATCCATTTATTTTGCCTCTTATCATTTGCTCATCATCTGGCGGCAGGCGTACCCAGCCTTGCCAGCATGTTCGGTTTATCTGCCAGCTAATTTGCCAAACCCTTATCAACCGCCTCACTTGGGACGAATTTACCGCCATTGCCCGCCGCAAGACCTGACAAGGCAGGTGTTGTCTCGCCAAAACGTTGCCGGTAAATGCCAAGATTGGAAATGACATTTTTCACATAATATCGCGTTTCACGCGCTGGCATTGATTCGACCAGCAAAAATGGATCATCCTGATGGTCAACCTTGCCAAGCCATTTGCGCAAATTCCCCGGCCCACCATTATACGCTGCCAAAAGCCGAATTAGCGAGCTTTCGACAAGCGGTTCATCAAGCAGATGCTGAATATAGGTCTGGCCAAGTCTGAGATTGAGTTCAGGTTCAAAAAGCTGATGTCTTTTGCGGCCACGATAGCCCCGATCCCGCGCGATGAATGAAGCGGTGGCGGGCATAAGCTGCATCAGGCCAGCAGCCTTGGCGCTGCTTTTGGCGCGTGGGTTAAAGCCTGATTCCTGTCGCGAAATCGCCCAAACAAGCGCTTCGTCAATATCATAATCGACCTTGAATTGCGGATGCGGATAAAGCGCGCCATACCAGCTGACACCTGTATCTTTGCGAATGATTTCAGCAACCCGAAATGACAATCCCGCCATGCCGTTTTCGGACGCAAAGCGCATCACCCCAAGGCGATATTGTTCGGGCATTTCCATCCAGAGATAGCGCAATTCACGCTCGGCCGAATGGGTTTCGCCAAGCTGTAAAAGCGCGAAAATACGCTTCCCGCCCGGGCGGGCGCTAAGCCAGCTATAAAAACCGGCATCAATTTCAGGCAGGTCAAACGAAATATTGATCTGCTGGCCAAGCGCATGACGCGATACGACACCATAAAAACTGTCAATTTCACGCGCCGAAACTTCAAGATAACGGATCGACTCAAGCGGGCGTCCTTGGCGCATTTCAACACGATGCGCCCAATAGGCAGCCGCGCTTCGTTCACCCGGATTGGCTTCGGCAAGATTGGCAAGCGTCCGGAAAAACTGGCCAGCAACGTCAATCTGGCCACTTCGCCATGATGCAAGACCGCCTGCCCAATAGGCCAATTGCGCATATTCCCGCCCAATGCCAATCGCATAACGCGCTTGCCGAATGGCTTTTGAATCAACACCAAAAATAAAATAGGCATGTGCAATTTCACCACGAAGCTGGCCTTCTTCGGCAGCCGTCAAATAGCGTTTGTTCTGCGGATCATTCACAATATCAAGCGCGCCTGATGGCCAGCCACGACGGATTGCCCGCCGGATCGAACGCGCAATCGAAGCGGTTCGTGTTGGCGAGGCCCGACCAGCATTGCTTGCCGGAATACGCGGCCGATAGCCATGCGCGCCAGCTTGACCATAGCCATTCAAATAACCAGGTTTTGGCGCTTTTGGGCTGCGCGCATTTTTCGGTTTGCGCCGTTTGGCAAGCCAATAAATTCGGCTTGCATCCGGATGATCATTATAGGCGGCAAGCCAGCTGGATAATTCCTTATAGCTTGAGCGCCATGCGGTTGGGTGAAGATATCGCTGCGCCAGCAAATGGCCTTTTAAGACCGGATCTTTCAATCGGCCCATTTCGCGAATGGCCTGTTTCATATTGCCGTTTTTCTGCAATTCAATAAGACGCTTATATTGAATAACATCAGCTGCGCCCAATGGTTCTGGCAGCGATTGAGCACCCGCTGACCCGATGAAAACAAGCAAGGCCATCACCGGCAAAACCAGCCGCATATAATAACGACCAGCTATATTTGAACGGGCCAGATTTGCGCGTTGGCTTAGCATCATAAAACCTGTCATGAAGGGCAAGAGACCCCAAAGCATCTTTTTGGTGAAATCGGCGGGTAAATTGAAACTCATGGAAAGGCCCTTGCGTTATGGCGTTGGCTGGTAGTCATCATCGTCAATTAAACCCACCTTTATGTCCTACCTTGCAGCCGCTGGCGGATCAACCTGTTTCGTCATTTGACTGTACTGCGCCAAGCCGTTTTGTCAGCAAAAGCAAATCTTCAAAGGCAAGTCGTTTTTGCGCCGGCGACCGCAAAAGATAAGCCGGATGAAGGCTGGCCAGAACCGGCCGCGCTACGCCATCGCCAAAATCAACATCACGCCAACGACCGCGCAATTTCATAATTCCATCATGACTGCCCAACACCAATTTGGCCGCTGCCCCGCCCAAAAGCAGAACAAATTCAGGCTTGGCAAGCTGCACATGGCGAAACAGCCATGGCAACAGCATTGCCGTTTCTTCATCGGTTGGGCTGCGATTGCCAGGTGGGCGCCATGGCAAAAGATTGGTTAGATAGACCGACGCCCGATCAAGACCAATCGAGGCAATCATCTTATCAAGAAGCTGGCCATCAGCGCCAACAAACGGCACCCCCATCCGGTCTTCGTCACGGCCCGGTGCCTCACCAATAATCATCAGGCGCGCGCCCGGATTGCCATCGGCAAAACACAGATTACTGGCGGTATGTTTCAACGGGCAATCATCAAGCTTGGCCAGACCTGATTGCAGATCGGCAAGGCTGGTGATGCCAGCAAGCGCCGCGCCATCGGCATTGATTTTGCCTTCGGGGGGGACGGCTCCAGAATTAGCCAAAGCTGGGTTTGCAGCTGGATTGACCAAGCCCGAATTAACCGAAGCTGGATTGGGCATTTTTACCGCGTCTGACGGGTGCGGCGCAGCACCGCCCATGACGGTTTGACTGACGCCTGTATCACCAGCTGGTGCGGCAACGGCCAAAAGCTGATCAAGCCGCAATGGCACCGCATCAGCTTGGGGGTGATCAAGCAAAGCCTCGTCGATGCCCATATCCAATTGCCATGCCAGCATCGCAATCAGTTCATTTCGGTCATCATTTTGTGCCAACATATAAAAATCCGTCGAATTTTGGTTGTTTCATCAGGGCAAAAATGCGCAATATCAATCTTGCATGGACATCCAACTAGATCAATTGGCCAATGAGATCAATTAGCTTGAAGCCGGTTTCAAGGCTTCTTATGGTAACATAAAGCCGGCTGCAATTTAAAACTATGTAGACATAGGTGGGAATAAAGATGGAACGCGAAGTGATGGAATTTGACGTTGTGATTGTTGGTGGCGGGCCATCGGGTCTGTCAGCGGCAATCCGGCTGAAACAGCTGGCCAATGAAGCTGGCAAAAACATCGAAGTGTGTCTGATCGAAAAGGGAAGCGAGATTGGCGCTCATATTCTGTCAGGTGCCGTTCTTGAACCGCGAAGCCTGAACGAATTGATTCCCGATTGGCAAGAACGCGGCGCGCCGCTCGATACGCCAGTCACCGCCGATAAATTCATGTTTTTGACCGAAACGGGCAGCTTTCGCATGCCAACACCGCCAAGCATGAATAATCACGGCAATTACATTATTTCACTTGGTAATTTTTGTCGCTGGCTTGGTGAACAGGCTGAGGCGCTTGGCGTTGAAATCTATCCCGGCTTTCCCGCAGCCGAAATTCTGTATGATGATCAAGGCCGCGTCAAAGGCGTGGCAACAGGTGATATGGGCATTGGCAAGGATGGCAATCCAACCGACAATTATATGCGCGGAATGGAATTGCACGCCAAACAGACAATTTTTGCCGAGGGCTGTCGCGGCCATCTAACCAAAAATCTTTTTGAAAAATTTGACCTTCGTGAAGGCAAAGACCCGCAAACCTTTGCCATTGGCATTAAGGAATTATGGGATATTGATCCGGAAAAAGCCAAAGCTGGCCTTGCTTGGCATTCGGTTGGCTGGCCATTGGCAAGCGACACTTATGGCGGATCGTTCCTTTATCATCTCAATGGCAATCAGGTTGCGGTTGGCTATGTTGTCGGACTTGATTACAGCAACCCGCATCTTTCGCCTTTTGAAGAATTTCAGCGTTTCAAGAATCATCCGGCGGTTCGCGATACATTTGTTGGTGGACGGCGCGTTTCCTATGGCGCGCGGGCGCTGAATGAAGGCGGTTTCCAATCGGTACCAAAATTAACCTTCCCGGGCGGCTGTCTTGTTGGCTGTACGGCAGGCTTTTTGAATGTTCCAAAAATTAAAGGCACCCATACGGCAATGAAATCAGGCATGCTTGCCGCCGAAGCGATTTTTGAATCGCTCGAAACATTGCAGGCCGGTGACGAGCCAGCAAGCTATGCAAGCCGGTTGGAAGATAGCTGGCTATGGGCCGAACTTTACAAGGTTCGTAATATTCGTCCCGGTTTTGCCAAGGGTCTTTGGCTTGGCCTTGCCCATGCAGCGCTTGACACCTATTTGTTTTTTGGCAAAGCGCCGTGGACATTGCGCCATCATGCCGACCATGAGAATCTAAAGCTGGCAAGCGACGCGCCAAAAATCGACTATCCCAAACCTGATGGCATTGTCAGTTTTGACCGCAATTCATCGGTCTTTTTATCGGGCACCAATCATGAAGAAAATCAGCCTGCCCATCTTACCCTAAAAGATGCGTCGGTTCCGATTAGCCATAATCTGGCACTATATGATTCGCCTGAACAGCGCTATTGTCCGGCGGGTGTTTATGAAATTGTCAAAAATGACGATGGCGGTGATCCAAGATTGCAAATTAACGCGCAAAATTGTGTTCATTGCAAAACTTGTGATATCAAAGACCCATCACAAAATATTGTGTGGGTCAGCCCCGAGGGTGGAGGCGGGCCAAATTACCCCAATATGTGAGGGTGACTTTGGGCAATCTAGATAAAATAACAAAGCCAGAAATCTTGTCACGGCGGCCGGTGAAAAACCGGCATTGGCTGTTGTTTGTTGGCATGGTTCTGACGGCAAGCTGTAGCACCATGCCATCGCCAAAATCGATTGCGTCAACAAAATTTGAACCAACCCAAGGCACGATTGCGGCGAATTTTCTGGCCGCACGCCAGGCGTTGTATTTCCGTGATGTTGGCGCATCGGCTGAATTTTACCTGACCGCGCTGAATTTTGATCGTGATAATGCAAGCCTGTTGCAACAGGCATTTTATACGCAATATCAGCTTGGTCATATTGATACGGCCGCTGCGATTGCGCGCAATATGGAAATGCTGAATCTCGCCACCAGCTATGCCAGCGAGCCAGCAACGGCAAAGGCGATTTTGCTGGAAGATTGGGATGCGGTTTTGGTTCTGGCCGATCATATTGCCGAAAATCTTGATGCCCAGCCAGTTGCCGCCGTGATCAAGGCATGGGCATTAACCGCCAAGGGGCAGGGCGCGGCAGGATTATCGCATCTGCTGAAAATCGGCAAGGCAAGCACAGCAGATGGGCAGGAGATGCCTTCGGTTTTTGCCATGCAGGCGGCGCGCCTATCCGCCCATCTTGGCAATGATTCCGAAATGCGTGGTTTTGCCGATGGGCTGTTTAACCGGCAAAATTTACCATCCCAAATTCTGCTTCAGCTTGCCGGCCTTTATGCCCGCCATGGCGAGACCAAAAAAATGGCGCAATTGATCAAACGGCTTCCCACTGGCTTTGACAAAAAGGCGGTGCAGAATCAGCTTTTAAACCAAGCCAAGCCACCAAAAATTGCAAGCCATATTGCCGCTGGCATCATTGATACAAGCCTGATCAACAGCCAGTCACAAACCGGCGGCATGTTGAATGCAAGGCTTGGTCTGGCGTTATATCTTGATCCGCAAATCGACAGTGCCCGCTTTCTGCTGGCACAAGCGCTCTATGAAATGGAGCAATATCAAGCCGCCATTACCAAGCTTGACGCCATTGATGTTGCGGGGGCTTGGGGGCAACCACAATTATTGTTACGGGTCGATCTTGAACGCAAAGACAATATGCCTGGTGCGATTGCCCTGATGCAAACCGCCGTTGATAAGGACGGTGATAATGCGCTTTTGCGAAAAGAACTTGGCGATCTTTACCGGATGTCGGATCAATATGAAAAAGCGCGTGATGCCTATCTGATGGCGCTAGATCTTGGTTTGGCTTCGGGCGATCTTGATCGCAATCTTGGCATTTCCTATGAACAGCTTGAACAGGACCAGCTTGCCGAAGATCGTTTCAAAGCGGCGTTGGCAAAAAATCCAAATGATCCCTATACGCTGAATTATCTTGGCTATTGGTGGGCCGATGATGGGCGCAATCTTGATGAGGCCATTAAACTGATTGAACAGGCGGTGCGGCTGCGCCCAAGAAGCGGCTATTTTGTCGACTCGCTTGGATGGGTTCATTACAAGCTTGGCAATTATGATCTTGCCGTTGCCTTTCTGGAAAAGGCAACCATTCTTGAACCAATGGATGCGGTCAT
>JAFMNI010000096.1:0-5045 GCA_017859295.1 Candidatus Puniceispirillum sp.
CATCACAAAGGAAGCGTTAATCCCATTCAACGTCAAAATGGGTGACAACGTCACGAATTTGCGCGTTATCAAGTCCGCGTGCCGGCAGCCCGCGCAATAAAAGCGCCAGCCTTGCCGTTTCTTCTAACTCTTCAACCGCATAAACGGCGGCTTCCAGCCCCTTGCCTGCAACCACCGGCCCATGATTGGCAAGCATCACCGCACTATGTTTTCCGGCAAGTCCCTTAATGGCATTGGCCACGGCGGGATCACCCGGCCGGAAATAGGGAAGCAGCGCAACCTTACCAAGCCGCATCACCGAATAGGCCGTCAGTGGCGGTAGAAAATTGGCCGCATCATCAACAGGCAAGGTCGACAATGCCACCGAATGGGTTGCATGAAGATGCACAATCGCACCAGCTTGCGACCGGCTGTCATAAAAAGCGGCATGAAGCGGCATTTCCTTGGTTGGCGGATCACCCGATATCAATGCTCTGGTTGCATCAAACCGGCTTAGCCTTGCCGGATCTAGCCTGCCAAAGCAACTATCGGTTGGCGTCACAAGAAGCCCGCCATCGTCACACCGAACCGAGATATTCCCGCTTGACCCAACGGTAAGTCCGCGATCAAACATTGATTTCGCCAATTGGCAAATCTGTTCACGAAGCTGGGTTTCGGTCATTTTGCACCTCCTGCCAAAATCGCTGCGGCCTTTTCAAAAAAATCATCAGCACCAAAATTCCCTGATTTCAGTGCAATCGTCAGATTGGATCCGGCGCGCATCGCTGGCACGCCAGGGTCAATTTCCGGCCCCATTGATAGGGCGTTCAGCCGCAAAGCCTCGACAACCGCGCCCGAGGTTTCACCGCCAGCAACAACCAGACGTTCAATCCCAGCGGCAACAAGCGCAATGGCAAGATCACCAAATAATTTATCAAGCCGGTCAGCAACCGCCTTCATCCCAAATTCTGCCTGCACCTGCTGAACCGCGGTTGGCGATGCCGATGAATAGAGCATCGGCAATCCGTCCTGCACCAAAAGCCAACCTACCAAACCGTCAATTGTCACCTCACCCCGCATCACGCCAGCGACATCAATTTCATATTGCGCGCCAGTTTTGGCATGGGTGGCAATCTGGTTTCGGGTTGCCTCAGAACAAGACCCGCTTAGGATGGCGCAGCGTCCGGCCTGCCCTTGCCAATCCAGCTTTGTTGCCGAAATCTGACCATTTTTGGCAAAATTTGCGGGCAGTCCCATCGCCACACCAGACCCGCCAGTGACCAAAACCAGATCACGCGCCGCAGCCCCAATCGCAATCAGATCATCGTCATGAATCGCATCAACTACGATGAGATGGCGGCCATGACGCGCCTCAGCGGCAAGCGCATCACGAATTGCATCACTGCCTTTCGCAACAATCGCCATTGGCACATGCCCAACCGCACCACGGCTTTGGCGCCCTAAAACATGACGAAGATCGGAATCGCGCATTGGCGTTAGCGGATGATCTTTCATCGGGCTATCTGACAGCAATTGATCTTTGACGAAAAGATGACCTTGGAACACCGCACGTCCGGTTCCGGGAAATGCCGGACAAACAATAACCGCATCAGCCGCCAATGCAGATGCCAGCGCTTCTGCCACCGGCCCGATATTGCCGTCATCGGTCGAGTCAAATGTTGAACAATATTTGAAGAAAAATTGTTTGCAGCCTTGTTCTTGCAACCATTTCAAGGCCGCCAGCGACTGTTTGATCGCCTCCGCCGCGGGGATTGAACGCGATTTCAGCGCAATCACCCCTGCTTCAACCGATGCTTGTGCTGGCAAAGATGGCACGCCGCTATATTGCACAACCGCCATTCCGGCCTTTGCCAATGTGTTGGCAAGGTCGCTTGACCCCGTAAAATCATCACCAATACAGCCAAGCAACATCGTGCCAAATCACCTTATTCCAATTCGATTCAAGTCAAAACTGCCTTTCGGCCAAGTCAAACCTGCCTTTCGGCGTTTTGCAGCATATCATGCCAATCGGCAACTACCAGCATGAAGTCGGTCTTTACTGCCTTTGCCAAATGGGATTGCAAATGACAGCGGCAAATCAGGCGTGAAGTTCAAGCACGCGCTGCATTGACGGGCGTTCGCGCATCAAGGCGTCATGCGCCCTGATTTTGGCGAATGGATCAAGATCAACCCCATCATCTTTTAACCAACGTGTCACCAACGCCATATAGGGATCACAAAATGAGAATTTATCACCAAGAACATATGGCCCTTTGAAAAAATGGGTTTCGATCATCTGCGCATATTCGGTCATGTTTTCCTTGACCTTGGCGCGCATGGATTCATGTGCTGCCGGATCATCTGCCCAGCGTGCACCGCGATGTTTATGCGCATGTGCAACATGAACCGTTGATGCCATATAGCTGTTAAAGGCCTGCGCAATGGCAAATTCAAACGGATCGCTTGGTGCCAGATCATGCTCAGGAAAACGCTGCGCCAAATACACAAGAATGGCAGGCGTTTCGGTCAAGACCCCCTTTTCGGTAACCAGTGACGGCAACCGCCCTTTCGGATTCACCGCTAAATAGGCTGGCGAGCGTTGTTCGCCTGTCATGAAATCAATACGAACCGCGTTATAGTCGGCACCAATATCTTCAAGCAGAATATGCGGCGCATAAGCGGCAGAATTTTTTGCATAGTAAAAGGTCAACATCTCGCAAGCCTCTTTCGGATTAGCGTTTTGATTATAGGTTCTGTTTATCGGTCTATCTGCGGTAATTCAGCCACGCCATGATCGGACGCCAATTTGGCAAGAAGCGCAAGATCTGATGCCGCAAAAGGAATGCCGGTCTTGCGCCGTTCAGCCTCCAGGCGTGTTTCAATTTCACCCGGCATCAAGATTTCGTCAAACCCATCAGCCAGCGGGTTAGTTTTGATCCGGCCGACAAGCGTATCCATCCGGTCACGAAACCCCTGTTCAGTGACAAAAATTCCGGGTTTCAGCGCCATGAAGAAATGTCCAACATTTTGTGGCCGATCCCAGACGGTATATTGATCCGGAACATCGCCACCAAAATTTGCGCCCGAAAAAACCCCAGCCAAAATTTCCATCAGCATCGACAGCCCCGACCCCTTATAGCCCCCCATTGGCAAAACAACACCGCGAAGGGCGGCGGTTGCATCGGTCGTGACTTGGCCATTTTCATCAAGCGCATAGCCTTCAGGGATCGGCTCGCCACGTTTTTCGGCAAGCCGGATTTTACCACGCGCCGCCACCGCAGGCGACATATCCAAAACAAAAGGCGGCAGCTTGCCAGCGGGTGCCGCCGCGCCAAACGGGCTGGTACCAAGCAATCCTTCGCGTCCACCCCATGGCGGCATGGCTTTTGACGCATTGGTAAACACAAAAGCAAAATATCCAGCCTTTACCGCTTGCAAAAGATAGGTTGCCGCCATGCCAAAATGATTGCTGTTTCGCGCCGCAACAACACCGACACCGCAACTATCTGCCATCGTGATGGCCTCTTGCATGGCTCTTCGCCCAACAAGAAAGCCAAAGCCATTATCACCATCAAGCGACGCACAGGCCGCCACTGGTTTTTCAAGCTTCATCTCCGGCACCGCCTTGACCAGCCCGCGCTGAACCCGCTCAACATAAACCGGCAGCCGCGAAAGCCCATGGGTTTGCACCCCGCGAAGATCAGCCTCGACAAGACATTCGGCAATGATGGCAGCATCTTCGTTGCTGACCCCCTGTCCGGCCATGATCATGGTCGCAAAACGAACCGCATCATCTGACATGACATAAGATTGAGACATTTGATCGGGCTTTGACATTATCGGTACTCTTTGTTGCTGATTGCGGTAAATATGGTGGACCTTCCCTCAACGGCATCATTACCGCCAAGCAAGGGACAAATCGGCTGAACTGAAAAATTATGGTTTTTTGATCATCGCCAAAAGCCCATCGGTGAAGGCGCTTGTGCCAAGCGGCCCGCCCAAATCTGCGGTTCGCGTGCTGGCCGTCGCCACAGCCTTGGTAATAGCCTGTTCAATTGTATCAGCCGCCGCTAGAAATTGAGGGGCTTCGCGCCGCTCGCCAATCCACCGAAGCAGCATCGCCGCCGAACCGATCAAAGATGATGGGTTGGCCTGATCCTTTCCGGCCAGAGACGGTGCCGATCCATGCTGTGCTTGCGCCATGGCGAATGTTTCACCCGCGTTCAATGATGCCGCCATGCCAAGGCTGCCTGCAATTTCCGACGCTTCATCCGACAATATATCGCCATACATATTGGTCGTGACGATCACATCAAACTGGCTAGGGTCGCGGATCAGCAGTGCCGCCATCGCGTCAATGATCTGTTCTTCATATTCAAAATCGGGAAATTCATCCCGAACCGCGCGAACCGCCTCAAGAAACAGCCCATCAGACACATGAAACACATTTGCTTTATGAACAACGGTGACTTTCCGGCGGCGCTGTGCGGCCAGTTCAAAACCGGTTCGAGCAATCCGCGTTGAGGCCTGACGCGTGATTTTTCGAACCGACAAAGCCATATCTTCGGTTGGCATAAATTCGGCACGCCCGAAAAACATCGAACGATCTGAATAAAAGCCTTCGGTATTTTCGCGGGCAATCACCAGATCAACCTTGTCGCCAACACGCGGCGGTAAACCCTCATAAGATTTTGCAGGCCTGATATTGGCATAAAGATCCAGCTGTTTACGCAAAAAACCCGATGGGTTAATTCCGCCTTCGCTGGCTGGTGGGTAATCAATGGTCGAAACCGGCCCGAGAACGATGCCATCAGCCGCCTTTGCTGCATCCAACACTTTATCCGGAAATGTTGTTCCCGATGCCGCCAAAGACACAAAGCCGATATCTTCCGAGGTAAAGGTCAAATTCAGGTCAAAGCAATCATCAACCGCCTGCAAAACACGGCGGGTCGCCGCGGTGATTTCAGGGCCGATACCGTCTCCATCAAGACATAATATCTGCACCGGATCCAAGCTGTTTTTTAACGCTGACATAAAGGGTTGTCCTTTCTTATCTCGCCGGCTTA
>JAFMNI010000096.1:5187-6880 GCA_017859295.1 Candidatus Puniceispirillum sp.
TTTCAATACTGCTGGTTCGATAGCCTTTGGTGAAAAGCGCAAAGGGCTGGCCAGCGGCGGTTGCCGTTTCGCGGTCTATCTCGCTATCGCCAACAAACAAACATGATGTCACATCCAAAGACGCCATGGCATGAAACAGCATTGCCGGATCAGGCTTGCGGCTGGCAAGTTGATCACCGCCAACAACCGTATCAAAAAACCGCGTCAGACCAAATTGATCGAGCACGATTTGGGTTGGTGCCAGCGGCTTGTTCGTGCAGATACCAAGGCGAAAACCGCCATCCCGCAGCTGGTCAAGCGCATCAATAGCGCCATCAAACATGGTTGTTAATTTTGCCGAATCTGCCGAATATAGACGCAGAAAATCGGCCAAGGCAGCGGCACAGGACGCCTCATCATTCGGCAGATTCTGTGTTGTTAGGGCGCGCATCACCAGATTGGCCGACCCTTTACCGATAAAGCCACGCACCGTTGCCAGCGCCAGTGGTGGCGCGTTGCGCAATTGCAAAACGTCGTTCAACGCCGCATGAATATCACCAAGACTGTCAATCAAGGTGCCATCTAGGTCAAAAATGACGGCTTTACTCACGCGCGCTAATCTCCGTTGAAAAGCCGGCTTTGGATCAAGCCAGCAAAGCCTGACAGGACAGGCGGGAACTAAGGTGAAATCTTAGCCAGCAATTGCGCATTTGCCGAATGATTTTTGCGCCGCCATCGCCGTTTTCCCAAATATTCGGTAATCACGACTGGAAATGATTGCGTAATTCGGGAATATTAGCGCGCGAACCGCCTGTCTTTTTCATAATCTCAAAACAATGATGATTTGCCATAAATTGGCATTTGCAAGTTTTTAGGAGTTTTCCATGTCCAATCCGTCGTCATCAGCCCTCGCCCCTTTGGCAAATGTTCGGGTTCTTGAGCTGGGTCAAATTGCTGCTGGCCCCTTTACCGCATCGCTATTGGCCGATCTGGGCGCCGATGTTGTGAAAATCGAACGACCCGATGGCGGTGATGGCATGCGGCAATGGCCGCCGCTCAACAAAACCGAAGATGGCGGCGTCTTTAGTGAAAATTTTGCCTCGGTCAACCGCAACAAACGCAGCGTTGCGCTTGATCTGAAAAGCCCGGATGATATTGCCCTGCTGAAATCGTTTGTCGCAAAAGCCGATATTCTGATTGAAAATTACCGGCCGGGCGTGCTGCCGCGTCTTGGGCTTGGCTATGATGATTTAAACGCGGTTAATCCGAAATTGATCTATTGTTCGATTTCTGGCTATGGGCAAACCGGCCCTTATGCCAGCAAAGGCGCCTTTGATGTAACGGTTCAGGCGATTGCCGGCATTATGAGCGTTACTGGCGATGCGGGCGCACCACCCGTCAAATGCGGCGTGCCAATTGGCGATTTTTGCGCCGGTCTTTATGCTGGTTTCAGCGTTCTTGCCATGCTTCGCAAGGCTGAACAAACAGGCCAAGGCGCGCATATTGATTGTTCGATGCTGGGAAGCCTTCTTGGCGTATCAGCCCTGCAAACAAGCGAGTTTTTCGGCAATCAAATTCCGCCAGAACGCCTTGGCTCGGCGCATCCGCGCAACGCCCCCTATCAGGCCTTTGAAGCCGCCGACACGCATTTTGTGATCGCCGCTGGCAATGATAAATTATGGCATGAGGTTTGCGCCGCCGTTGGCATGGATGA
>JAFMNI010000097.1:0-1090 GCA_017859295.1 Candidatus Puniceispirillum sp.
TCCCAGAGGCCATATCCAACATAGCTCTCTTCACCGGTTCGCGCCAAAATGTGAAGTAACTGGCCGTCCCAATTATCAGCTTTGCTGAACAAGGACTCAAACTCTGCTTGTTTCCCTGACTTTACTCTGAACCGGACTACGTTTGTGTGTTTTGGCATATTATACTAGCTCCCTATTAACTCTGTTCAGGCCGAGTCTTTTACTCTTTGCCGGGTGTTTTGTAGCTCGATTTGACTGCGTTGATTGCCTTTAACCCCTCATCAAGGTCAAATTCAGGGAACATCATCATGTCTTCCCAAGCACCCGAGTCATTGACCGCTTTTAACAAGCCACTTGCTGCTTCGATACTTGGCAATTCCATAAGTGCCGCCATATCGTAATCGCCCTGCAGGTACATCAAATCAAGCAGCTCTCCACCAGCCGCTTTCGCAATCGAAGCGGCAGCCTCTTTGCGTTTAGCTAAGCTGCTGCTCTCCAGGCCATCAAGTCCCGCCTCGCTATACATTCCGATGTATAATACTCTCATTTTCCATTCCTTTCGACTCAACCGAATTTTTTGCCAAGAACGCTACCTATCGTTTCATCATCCATTATGGGCGTGATTACGATTTCAATTAGGCCGTTCCAATCCAGCGCATAATCTGCAAGTGCCGCAGCATCTGTGCTCTCAAGAATTGCGAAGCCGCCTGTCCCGTCTAGATTATGATAGCGTGACACCAATTCAATGTTTTCTGGGGGCATTCCTCCAGTCTCCATAAACTGCTTTATTGTTTTATCTCTTGCCTCTGGTGAGTGCGTCCAAGCCATTTTAAAAAGCATATTTGATTTCTCCCTATCAAGGCGCAAAGTTGTATATCGCGGTGTTTGAAACTCTCATTTCATTGATCTTTGACAAACTAATTTTGCACCCGTGCGTGATTTTAGGATTTGATGTTCGACAAAAACCTGTGAATATTCTTTTTCTGATTCAAAACCAGTTAAATATTCGATATGGTTTTGGTTTGATGATTTTAAAGGAGCACAGGCGACGATGGATGATTTTGTAAAGAAGAGTATAGCCATGCGCGGCGACATGACCTGTCCAATCGCG
>JAFMNI010000097.1:1462-6869 GCA_017859295.1 Candidatus Puniceispirillum sp.
CATGCCATTGAATAGCGGTCAAGCGGCAGAGCAAAGCTTTCTTGCAATCGTCATAGCAATCATCACATTGCCAGAACCGCAAAAACAAGTAAGCCGGATTAGCTCTCAAGATTGGCCTCATAAAGAATAAAATCACCAAGCGCGGCAACACCGTCATTCTTACGCATTGACCCAAAGATAAATGGTCGGCCATTACGGGCGGTTGCCGTATCTGCGGCCATAATTTCAAGATCTACGCCAACATGTGGCGCAAGCTCGATCTTATTGACAACCAGCATATCAGATTTGGTCAGGGCTGGGCCCTTCTTGCGAGGAATATCGCCACCCATGCAAACATCAATCACATAGATAGTAAGGTCAGCCAGTTCGGGGCTAAAGGTTGCCGCAAGATTGTCACCGCCAGACTCAATCAGGATGATATCAAGATCAGGAATAGTGGCACGCAGATCGGCCACCGCCGCCAGATTGACCGATGCATCCTCGCGGATTGCTGTATGCGGACAGCCGCCGGTTTCAACGCCCCTAATCCGTTCGGCTGGCAATGCCTGAACCCGCATCAAATAGTCAGCATCCTCGCGAGTGTAAATATCATTGGTGATCACCGCCATCGAAACCCGTGATGCCAAATAGCGGCAAAGCGCCTCGGTCAAACTTGTTTTACCCGCCCCAACCGGTCCGCCAATACCGACACGCAACGGGCCATTGCGGCTGGCCAGCTTTGCCTTCGTGCCAGCGGGTTCTTGCTCTTGACCAATCATGTCCGATAAATCCTTGTTTCGAGGGTTTCATGCAAGATCGAAGCATGGTCGGCCAGAGTCGCATAGCCACCAACATCATCAAGCGGGGTTGTCGATGCCTCGTCAGCAAGTGCTGCCACAGCCGGCATTAATCGGGCGAGGATAATCTGCCCATCGGACTGCCCAAGTGGTACCGCCCGAACCACGACTGAAATTAAATTACTGATAAAGCTTTGCAAAAAAAGGCTCAAACTAAGCTGCAATTCGCATCCGAGGTGCCACGCTGCAAGCCCAGCTGCAACCGGATAGGCAAGCGGCTGGGATAGCCCAATATCAAGCTGATAAACCTGCTCGGTCATGCGCGTGAAATTCACCCCAAGTTCGCGGCTTTCTTGCGCACGCTCGGCGCCCGACGATAACGCAAAGGCCAGCTCATTTATTGCCTCGATCTTGGCATTTCTGCCGCCCGCCAACTGCTCGTCTTTGGCAGCATGCAGCTTTACAGCATTATAGGCATTTGCCATCAAAATTGCATCGTTGCGACCACTTCCCCCAAGAAGAATCGTTTCAATCCAGTCATGCGCGGTTGCGGCATCATCAACATCACCCGATGCAATCGCCGCCTCGATACCATGCGAATAGGAAAAGGCACCAATGGGAAAAGCTGGTGAAAACAGCGCTGCCAGAAGCTGTGTTTGACGGATGGTGTCTGTTGATTCTGTCATGATCAATGCGTATGGCCATGCGTGCGACCAAAACCATAGGCACCGCCTTCAGGATTGAACGGTGCCTCGGTTTTTGCCAATGTCGCCCCAAGCTGCACCAGCAAATCTTCTAAGACATGATCGCGGCGGATAACCAGGCAATCCTGCCTGATCTCGCATGGGGTGTGCCGATTGCCGATATGCCACGCAATTTTGGCAAGGTTTTTATGACGTATTTCAACCACCGGCTCGGCCGCAGCTTGGATAATAATCTGGCGGCCATCATCCAGCAGGAAAGCATCACCCGCATCAAGCGAAACCGTTTCTGCAAGATCCACCATAAACGCCATTCCGCAATCAGTGGCCATTCGTTTGCGACGCAAAAACCGCGCTTCAAAGTCCAAGGTAATCGTCATATCACCATCATGGCGGGTTACATCGCGGTGGATATGACCGGCATATGATTGCGCCTCAGATTTCACTTGGTCCATTGTCTTACCCTGCCCTAATAGAGGAAATAGCGCTGTGCCATTGGCAATTCATGCGCTGGCTCGCACGTTAACAAAACACCATCAGCGCGCACTTCATAGGTTTCCGGGTTAACCTCAATATTTGGGCAATGGCTGTTATGAACCATGTCGGCCTTCGAGATATCGCGTGTATGGCTAACCGGCAGAGTCGCCTTTGCAAGACCCAACTGGGATTTAATCCCCATTGCCTGCGCGGCATCACTGACGAATGTAACTGCCGAACATTCAACCGACCGGCCAAGACTGGCAAACATCGGGCGTGTGTAAACCGGCTGCGGTGTTGGGATAGACGCATTTGGGTCGCCCATTTGTGCCACCGCAATACTTCCCCCCAACAAGACCATCTCTGGCTTTACCCCAAAGAATGCAGGCTTCCACATAACCAGATCTGCCCGTTTGCCAACAGCAATTGAGCCAATATGGTTTGAGATGCCATGAGCGATTGCTGGATTGATTGTATATTTGGCGATATAGCGCTTCACACGCATATTGTCATTTTCACCAGTTTCTTCGGGCAAGCGTCCACGCTGTATTTTCATCTTATGCGCAGTTTGCCACGTCCGAATGATAACCTCGCCAACACGTCCCATTGCCTGACTATCCGATGCAATGATCGAAAACGCACCCATATCATGCAAAATATCCTCGGCCGCGATTGTCTCACGCCGGATACGACTCTCGGCAAAGGCCACATCCTCTGGAATCGATTTATCCAGATGGTGACAGACCATCAACATATCGAGATGTTCTTCCAACGTGTTGACGGTATAGGGGCGCGTTGGGTTGGTTGATGATGGAATCACAAATTGCTCGCCGCAAATTTTGATAATGTCGGGCGCGTGACCACCGCCTGCCCCTTCGGTATGGAACGCATGAATGACCCGCTGTTTCATCGCCTTGACAGTGTTTTCAACAAAGCCGCTTTCGTTAAGCGTGTCAGTATGGATCATCACCTGAACATCCATCGCATCGGCAACCGACAAACAAGTGTCAATCGCCGCTGGTGTGGTGCCCCAATCTTCATGCAATTTCAACGCACAGGCTCCGCCGATCACCTGTTCTTCAAGTGCTGCCGGCAGTGATGCGTTTCCCTTGCCAGCAAAAGCGAGGTTCATTGGCAGGGCATCGGCCGCTTGCAACATCCGGCCAATATGCCAGCTGCCCGGTGTGCAAGTGGTCGCCAAAGTGCCATGGGCTGGACCGGTTCCACCACCAAGCATCGTGGTGAGACCCGAATGCAGCGCATCATCTATCTGTTGCGGGCAGATGAAATGAATGTGACTGTCAAACCCGCCCGCCGTCAGAATATGCCCCTCAGCTGCAATGGCCTCGGTTCCGGGGCCGATAATGATATCGACACCTGGCTGGGTGTCAGGATTACCGGCCTTGCCGATGGCGCAAATCCGTCCATCTTTTAGCCCAATATCTGCCTTGTAGATACCAGCTACATCAATGACCAACGCGTTGGTAATAACCGTATCAACCGCGCCATTTGCACGGGTTACCTGCGACTGGCCCATGCCATCACGGATAACCTTGCCACCGCCAAATTTCACCTCTTCGCCATAATGCGTCAAATCGCTTTCAACCTCGATAATCAAGTCGGTATCAGCCAAACGCACCCGATCGCCCGTTGTTGGCCCATACATATCAGCGTAAATATTGCGGGAAATTGTTGTTGGCATTTATAGATCTCCCATTACCTGTGCATTGAAACCAAAGACCCGCCGCGCCCCAGCCATCGCAATAAGCTGAACTTCCCGTGTTTGCCCGGGCTCAAACCGAACGGCGGTTCCAGCCGCAATATCAAGCCGCATTCCGCGTGCAATCTTGCGGTCAAAATCAAGCGCCGTATTGGCCTCGGCAAAATGATAGTGGCTGCCGATTTGTACCGGCCGATCACCAGTATTGGCCACCGTCAGCGTTATGGCTTCGCGCCCTTCATTCAGGATGATATCACCTGCGGCAACAATAATTTCTCCGGGGATCATGGGATGTCCTTTTGTCATGGGTTCGTTTCAACGGATTGGATGATGCACGGTTACCAGCTTGGTGCCATCAGGGAAGGTTGCTTCAACCTGCACGTCATGGATCATTTCGGCAATGCCGGGCATGCAATCAGCCTCGCCCACCACATGTGCACCAGCTTCCATTAAATCCGCAACGCTACGACCATCACGCGCACCTTCGACAACAAAATCTGTGATCAGCGCAATCGCTTCAGGATAGTTCAGCCTGACCCCACGTTGCAGGCGGCCCCGTGCAACCATGGCGGCAACGCTTACCAGCAATTTATCTTTTTCACGAGGGCTTAATTTCATTGGCAAAATCTCCTTGTGACCAAAACGCGCAGTCTTATCAAAATAAATAGGGGCCAGTTAATTCCAAACACGCGGGTTAGCAATTTGGCGAAACTGTTCAATAAATTGTGCCAACAATTTTTTCAACCTTGCCGTATCATTGCAAACGCAACGAATAACAAGCTTGCCTTGCCATGCAGACACTGCGGTTTGCACATCGGCAAAGTGATTGAAAAACCCGCGCACCGCGTCAGCTTTCGCTTCGGCATCACGGCTGACATATAAGGTTGTCGCGAAGCAGACATTGCCAGCCGCACTTGCCTTATGATGGCGTTTTTTAACAATCTGGCCATCAAGACGAAATGCTTCAGCATGGATTAGCCTGCCATCACACCAAATCCGCCACTGATCCCTTACGCTGCCCTGGCGCACAGTTTCCTGCATTGCCGTCCGGCCGAACACCATCATTTCACTGGCAAGAAAACTGCTACCTTCAACCATCTGAACATCCAATTGACGCACGAATCCAGCCCCATCAAACAAGATTGTTTCCTGCGGCAGCCAATGGAGGCTGGCGGTGCCGGTCACTGTCATATTGACACGCATTTCTGCATTTTGTGAGCCTAATGCGCAATAAACCCGTTCGGCGGTTTGCGTTGAAACGGTCAAATGCGTGTCCCCTTCGGCGCCAAGCCTGACCCCAAATTCATCGCCACCAGTTAGCCCCCCAGCCGTGTTCACCAGAACAGCCTCAATGGTTTGAGCGTAGGTTTTCGGCAAAAATATCTTGGCTGAACCGGATTGATAGAACCGTTCTAACTTGCCAGCTTTCACCACAAGATCAACGGCACCGCGTGCGCGCTGCAGAGCTGGTTGTTCAATATTAGCGGTTAGCGGCACCTTGAAACACCTGACGAAAAATTTAATTACATTTATCTATATTAGGTTTTTTGCTTTGATAAACAACCTTGCCGCAATTTGTACATATAAACAAAATAGGCATGACCGGAAACAAGCCGCGGCTTGCTAGCGCGCCTACGATTCTGGCCCGATCTCTTGGGGCGGGGTTTTTTACGTTCCGTAAATCCGGTCGCCAGCATCACCTAAGCCGGGCAAAATATAGCCCTTCTCGTTTA
>JAFMNI010000098.1 GCA_017859295.1 Candidatus Puniceispirillum sp.
TATCATCTGGTGTTACGCAATCCGGGCATTACGATCAATCATTCGGTTATGGATGCCGACCAAAAATATGTTGCCAGCTTGATGCAGGCCGGTGTCAGAGTTGCTGGCACGGCTGAATTTGCTGGTCTTGAAAGCGCGCCAAATTATGCGCGCGCGCGGCGTTTTGCCGGTCAGGCCAAAAAGCTTTTCCCGCAGTTAAACTGTGCTGATCCGGATGAATGGATGGGATCGCGCCCCAGTTTTCCCGACAGCCTTCCCTGTCTTGGCGCGATTCCGGGTGTCAAGAATATCATCGCTGCTTTTGGGCATTCGCATTATGGATTAGGCATGGCACCTGCTACCAGCGAGATAATCGCCGATTGCATCACTAAAAATATAGATCATGAAACGCTGTTACCCTACAGCATCATGCGGTTCCAATGACCGAAATCACAAAATCCAACTTTGATGCCATTATCGCTGGTGGCGGTTTGATTGGCCTTGCGATCGGTTACGGGTTGTCGCGCCGTGGCTTTTCAGTGCTGTTGCTTGACGCTGAAGATACCGCCTTGCGGGCGGCGCGTGGTAATTTTGGGCTGGTCTGGGTGCAGGGCAAGGGTGCCTATTTTCCTCCCTATGCCGATTGGACAATGCGATCATCTGAACTATGGCCAAAGCTGGCTGGAGAATTGCAGGAAAATGGGGGCCCAGCATTAGGTCTTCATCAAGAAGGCGGTCTTAGCATATGCCTTAGCGAGGCCGAGATGCAGCAAAGATATGACAAGCTGGATCATCTTCGCGCACATCAAAATGGTCGGTTCAAGTTTGAGATGCTTGATCGTACCGCGCTGAAAGAGATCATGCCCGGTATTGGCCCCAAAGTTGTTGGGGCGGCCTATTGTCCACATGATGGGCATGTAAATCCGCTTTATCTGATGCGGGCATTGCAAAACGGTCTGAACAGAAATGGTGGTGTTTGTCTTGTCAATGCCGCGGTTCGCAGCATTGATAAAATAGGAAATAGCATCCGCGTTGGGACAGCAAAAGGTGATTTTGAATGTCAAAGGATTGTCCTTGCGGCGGGGCTTGCCAATGCTGAGCTTGCCCCGATGGTTGGTCTGCAGCAATCGCTAAAGCCGCAAAAGGGGCAGATTATTGTGACTGAAAAGCTTGATCAGCAAATGGCATTGCCTAGTTTGCTTTTGCGGCAAACCGATGAAGGCGGGTTGATGATTGGCGACAGCCATGAGGATACCGGATTTGAAACCAGCGTTCGCCCCAATATTGTTAGCGGAATTGCCGATCGTGCGCTGGCGACCTTGCCAGCCTTGGCTGATGTTGGGGTTGTTCGAAGCTGGGCCGCGCTTCGGGTGATGTCAAAAGACGGCTATCCGATTTATGATCAATCTGAAGCCATGCCCGGTGCCTTTGCCATATCTTGCCATAGCGGTGTAACATTATCGGCAGCACATGCGTTTGATCTTGCGGGCTGTATTGCCGAGGCCAGTTTGGGTCAAGAGCTTGATGGGTTTTCCCAGAGGCGGTTCAATGTTTAAATCGACAATGCCGGAAAATGGTAGGATTGTTCATCTTCAGTTTGACGGTGAAGCGATAACCGCTTTTGATGGTGATAATCTTGCTGCAGCATTATTGCGTGCTGGCAAGGTTCAATTCCGCACTGCCGCAAAAAATGATCCGCGTGGCCCTTATTGCATGATGGGTGTTTGTTTTGAATGTCTTGTCGAAATTGATGGCAGGCCTAATCAGCAGGCATGCCAGATGACTGTTCACGATGGCATGATTATTCAGCGTCAAAATGCGCCTGACAGCGCTGGCAAGGCATCAGGATAGAAGATGGCAAATCAACATTTTCAAATTGTTATCATTGGCGCTGGCCCTGCAGGCATGGCGGCGGCCTTGACAACAACCAAGGCCGGTCTCGAGACGATTGTCATTGATGACCAGAAAGATAGCGGCGGTCAGGTTTACCGGAATTTGCAGGCCAATCAGGAAACATCACCTGCCTATCTTGGTCAAAGCTATTATGACGGCGCCAAGCTTGCCCAAAGCTTTGCCGATTGTGGTGCTGTTTATCGGCCCGATTGTACGGTTTGGCAAATTACTGATATGCATGAAGTCGCGCTTGTCTCGCGGGGCAAAGCCGAATTGATTACTGCCGATTACATTATCATTGCCACAGGCGCGATTGAGCGCCCAATGCCGGTTAAGGGCTGGACATTGCCTGGTGTGATGAGCGTTGGTGGGGCGCAAACTTTGTTAAAACAAGCAGCGCTTGGGGCTGATAATGCGGTATTTGTTGGGTCTGGCCCGCTTCTATATTTAACCGCATGGCAATATATCAAAGCGGGGCTTGCGGTTCGGGCTGTTATTGATATTACCAGTGCCCAACAATGGCGATCGGCGATTCCATTTGCCCCTTTGGCATTACTGCAACCCGATATGCTGGCGATGGGGCGGAAATGGCTTGGTGATATCCGCCGTAACACCGAGGTAATCAACCATGTAAGCGCGGTTGAAATTATTGGCCAGTCGCAGGCTCAAACTGTGTCTTGTACCCTGTCATCAGGCGACAAAATTGATATCGACTCAAACCATATATTTTTGCATCAGGGCGTTGTGCCGAATGTTAATCTGACAATGGCAACCGCGCTTGCGCATCAATGGGATTATCAGGCGCATTGCTGGCGGCCGGTCATTGATGTCACGGGAAAATCGTCTGATGAGCAGATTTATATTGCTGGTGATGGTGGCGGTATTGGCGGTGCCAAGGCGGCCGCAATTGCTGGACGATTGGCGGCAAGTGCGATTGTTGCCCGCTGTGGCATGCCGCGTTTTCTGGCACAGCTATATTATAAACTGCGGCATCTTCATTATTTGACTATCCGTCCGTTTCTTGACCGGCTTTATTTGCCACCGGCACATTTCCGGTTGGCGCAGACTGACGAAACAATCATCTGTCGTTGCGAGGCTGTTAGCAAGGCCGCTGTCAATTCGGCTCTTGCCAGCGGTGCGAGCGGCCCAAACCAGCTAAAAGCCTTTTGCCGCGCGGGGATGGGGCGGTGTCAGGGGCGCAGTTGCGGCTTGGTCGTTCAGGAAATGATTGCGTCCCATACTGGTCAATCAATGGCTGAAACCGGTTATTATCGGCTTCGTCCGCCGGTAAAGCCGATCACCCTTGCCGAGCTTGCCAGCCTTGAGGGACCATGGCCAGACTAACTGGAACGGCTGCGACGCGGCCGGTTGTCATTATTGGCGCGGGCATCCAAGGCTGTGCAACAGCGTTTTTTTTGAGCCAGCGCGGCCAGCCTGTCATTGTTCTGGAAAAAGATCATGTCGGACGTCATGCGTCAGGGGTGAATGCCGGCGGGGTTCGCCGTCTTGGGCGTGATATTGCGGAGATCCCTCTATCAGTTGCGTCAATGGATTGGTGGAACCAGATCGATCAATTGCTTGATATCGATGAGGGATTTCATCGACAATTTTATGTCAAGGTCGCGCTTGATGATGCCGGGGCTGATCTTGCGTCTCGGCGCATACAGCAATTACATCGCGCCGGATTCCAACATGAAACATGGGTCGATCGTGACCAACTGCTTTGCCGTATTCCGCATCTGACAAAATCGGTTCTTGGCGGCGTGCTGGTTGAAGGCGATGGGTGGGCCTTGCCGTGGAAAATCACGCGCGCCTTTTATGATAAGGCGGCGGCACTTGGTGCCGAATTCCGATGCCCAGTGACTGTTACATCAATCGATAAATCGGGTGAACATTGGCAGGTAAAAACTGATGCTGGCATGATCGAAACCGATATTGTGGTCAATTGTGCTGGTGCTTGGGGGGCGCAAATTGCCAAAATGACCGGTGATATTTTGCCAATCGAGGCGCATGCGCCAATGCTTGTGATTACGGATCGCCAGCCGATGTTTTTGCAATCTGTTGTTGGGGTCATGGGTGGTACTTTGTCATTTAAACAGCTTGATAACGGGTCGATGGTTATTGGCGGTGGTAAGCGCGGTGTTGCAGATGCGGCGCGTAATTTGACGCAAATCATTCCGGCCGGTTTAAGCAGTTTTGTGATGACTGCCGGGCGCGTCTTTCCACATTTACGCGATGTTGCCATTTTACGCGCATGGGCTGGAATCGAAGGCTATACAAAGGATAATTTGCCGATTATCGGCAATGGCAGCCAAGCAGGCATAATTCATGGTTTTGGGTTTTCGGCGCATGGATTTCAGCTTGGCCCAGCAGTTGGCGAAGCTTTGGCAGATCTGGCGATGGCGCGGCAAACGCGGGTGAATCTGACGCCGTTTTCACCACACCGTTTCGCTGTATCGCCGGATCAAGCCGCCGGCCATTAGGCGCAAAAGCGGCGTTATAAGGCTTGCTGATAAGGCTGCGTGCCACGGTTGTGCGATAGGGTTGTGCTATAGGGCTAGGTTATTTTGACGTTGTTTTGAATTTATCCTGAATTGCATAAAGCCCCATTGCTAGTGGCAGAAACCACGGATCGCCCGAATAAAATGGCATTGTGCGAAAGGGAACGCCTTGAAATGCGCTTGCCTGAAAGGCGCTTTCATCAAGATCAGCAAGCACCATATGCGCTGCTTTCTGACCCAGCCAGCGCGCCCAAACCGTTCCCGAACCGCAATAGCCCGATGGGTAAATAACCCCATCATGAATCGCCAATTTTGGCAGCTGGTCAAACGGAAAGGCAACAAAACCGAACCAGTGATTTGTGATGGCTATATCGGCAAGCTGGGGAAAGATTGACGTCAATCCCTCGACCAGCCTTTTGCGCGCCTTGACCGGATTAGGGCTCATGCGGCGTCCGCCTAGCAAGATGCGTTTTCCATCGGGTGAGGGCCGGTAATAATGTCCTAGCTGCAAGGCCTCGCCATACATATTTAATCCGGGCATCAAGCTTCGAACCATGTTTTCGCCAAGCTCTTCAGTGGCGATCATTTCGGAAATCACCGGAACGAGGCGGCGGCGCAGCCATGGCTGGCCGGCATCTGTATAGGCATTTGTCGCACTGATAACATGACCGGCACGGATGATGCCGCGGCTGGTCTCAATGCGAAATTCGGGGGTGGGTGATGATGTGTTTTGCTGGCTTACCGCAATCACTTTTGTCTGGGTTGCGATTTTGACCGAAGCTTGGCGCGCAATCTGGCACATGCCAGCCAGTAATTTCGCTGGATGGATGCCACCAATATCGTCGCGCATCATGCCGCCGCAATAGCGCGATGTATCAATATAATCAGGAAGGCTGGCGCGATCATAAACCGTTGCCTCAATATCAAGCAATTTGGTCAGCCTTTCAGCATCACGTTTCATGCTGTCAAGCGATTCTGGACGCAAGGCACCAACCAGACGCCCACATTGCTGTAGGTCGCAATCAATCTTTTCGCTGATGATGAATTGCGCTAAATCAGCTCGTGCCGCTTTGGCTTCTTGGTAAAAAGCTGTGGCTTTTTTCGCACCAAATCTTTTGGCCAGATCGTCAAAAGACAGCCGCAAATTGCCGCTGGTAATGCCGCCATTACGCGTCGACGCACCCGACCCAATCTGATCGCGTTCAAGAACCACAACATCAAGCCCGGCGCGGGCAAGCGGAATGGCCGCGCCAAATCCGGTATAGCCACCGCCAATGATCACCACATCGGCACGATCTGGCCAATGCTCAATGTGAAAATCTTGCGGCGGTGCGGCTTGCCACCAATAGGGATCAGCAGAAATGCCTGTCATGAATATCATCCTTTATCAAGACAAGTCGCGGGGCGCGATTCGCGAAGCCACTTATCAGAATTATGCTAGACCGAAATGTGGAAATGAAAAGCCTGCTTTTTCTCAGAATGTTGTTCTTTATGATTTTCTATCAGACTATGCTTAGCTAATCTTCTAAAAAGCTGTGGCCGGTGGTGCTGTTACGCATTGCTGCCCATGTTTTGCCATTGCCAAACCGCCTGCTAGGACAAAGCATCATATCATCATGACGATTGAAATTCCCAAAACCAACCCGCCCGCCGCAAACAGCTTTGTGAATCTTCCTGTCGTTACCGATTGGCAAGATTTGCAAGCCGAGGCGGTTATCTTTGGCGTTCCGCATGGCAAGCCCTATCTTGCCGATCAATTTCCGAATGACCAATCGACCGCCCCCGCCGCCTTGCGTAAGGCAAGCCCGCGGATTTTGCTTGATGGTCAATCGCTTGATGCCGATTTTCAGCGCGCTGTCTGTTTGGATGATTTCACGATTGTCGATGGCGGCGATATTCCGCTTGAAGGGGGTGACGTTCAGCAGCATTACAACGCTGCCGAAAATGCCGTTCGCTTTGCTGTTCAACGCGGCATTATGCCGATAAGCATTGGCGGTGATGATGGTGTTACCAACCCGGTGATTAGGGGGCTTGATGGCTTGTCAGATGTCACCTTGATTCAAATTGATGCGCATTTGGATTGGCGTGATGAACGCTATGGCATTCATGATGGCTATTCCAGCCCAATGCGCCGCGCCGCTGAACAGGATCATATCACCGCCATTCACCAGATTGGCATCCGCTCATTTGGCAGCGCAAAACAGCCAGAAATAGATCTGGCGCGAAGATGGGGTGCCAAGATTCATCTGGCACAAGATATTCATCGTCATGGCATGGCACCAGTGATTGCGGCGCTGCCATCATCGGGCAGGTTTTTTGTGACATTGGATGTTGACGGGCTTGATCCATCGGTGATGCCCGGAACGGTTGCGCTCGCGCCAGGCGGGCTGATGTGGTGGCATATTATCGAACTGTTCGAGGCG
>JAFMNI010000006.1 GCA_017859295.1 Candidatus Puniceispirillum sp.
GTGCCGATGGTGTGGCGCGTTATAACGCCACCACCAAACGCGTCTATGACAAGGTTGAAGCATTCCCAAAACCAACGATTGCGCAAATTGACGGTTTCTGCGTCGGCGGCGGCATGGCACTTGCCGTATGTTGTGATATCCGTATTTGTGGGCAGGGTTCAAATTTTGCGATTCCGGCAGCGCGGCTTGGGCTTGGTTATGGCTTTCTTGGCATTAACCGGCTTGCCAATCTTGTGGGACCTGCCTTTACCAAAGAAATCTTTTTCACTGCACGCCGGTTTGATGCTGAAGAAGCGCGGATCATGGGGCTGGTGAACCGGATTGTTGAAGATGGCGCGGTCGAAGCGGCGGCCGATGAGATGGCAACTACCATCACCGGCAATGCGCCTTTGACGGTTGATGCGGTAAAATTCATTGCCAATCAGACACGCAAAGATGAAAGCCAGCGTGATCTGGCCACATGTGAAGCAATGGTTCAGGCATGTTTCGACAGTGCTGATTATATTGAAGGCCGCCGTGCCTTTATGGAAAAGCGCAAGCCGGTTTGGACAGGAAGCTGACGCGAAAAAGCCCGAATTAGCGGGCTGTTTTGCCCAAGACATTTGCCCAAGACATTTACCTGAATATCCTCGCTTGGGATTCTGTTTGGCACCGCGCATAAAAAACCGTCAAGCCCGATCATGGGATTGACGGTTTTTTTAGAGAAACCGGATGTTCCGGTTTGAGTTTGCTTAGAATTGCATCACCACGCCGCCATTGATCTGCAGCATTTGGCCATTCACAAAACCACCATTTTCCGAACAAAGATAGGCAACCATGCCGCCAATATCTTCGGCATTACCAAGCCGGCCTGATGGGTTGGCTTTTAAGAGTGCTGAAAATTTCGCATCCGTGGCAATATCGACATGATCTGCCGGAAATGTGCCGGGTGCGATGATATTCGCGGTGATGCCATTAGCGCCAAACTCAACCGCAAACGCCTTGGTCAATCCCCAAACCGCATGTTTGGCAACCGATACGGCCGATGCCCCCGGATAACCACGTTGGGCATTCATGCCGGAAAAGCTGATGATGCGTCCCCAGCCATTGGCAATCATGCCTGGCAGGATCATGCGCGACAACCAGATTGCGGCATTCAAATCAACATCCATGACCTGTTGCCACTCATCTTCGCTAACCTCAAGAAATGGCCCATGCGGACGAATGGCGGCGTTATTGACAAGAACATCAATCCGGCCGAAATGGTCAATACCTGCCTTGGCAACCGCTTCGGCTTCGGCCTTGATGCCGACATTGCCCATTGCCACAAGCGCGTCGACACCATGTTCGCGCACTTCGGCGGCAACGGCTTCGGCGGCGTCACGATTACGGCTGCCATTTACGATGATGTTAAATCCGGCTTGCGCCAGCTGGCTGGCGATGCCACGGCCAATATTCTGTCCTGATCCTGTGATCAGGGCGGTTTTTCTGTCACTATGCATTGTTTACCTCTGTGATAAATTCATTGAAACGATAACCGCCTGGAATGCGGGCCAGCAATCAAGATGGCTCAGAAATTGGCAAAGATGAAAATGACGCCAGAACTGACCGGTCTCAGATTAGGCGTCTGACCCCCGAAATGCCAGCGCAAATTGGATGAAATAAGCAGTTTTGTGTTGCTAGAAATTGGTCGTTGATCGGGCTTTTGCCGTCTTTCAATCAAATGGCAAAATCGCGATGAATTCCTAGCGAAATCAGCGTGGTGATTGAGCATATTCACTATAGACAAACCGCCATCATGGTGCAATTCTTGAGGCTGATTTTGCGCTATTTTTGGCGTTTTTTGAGTTAAAATAAGTGAGTTTTAAACATGAAGATTTCCCCTTTTGGCGCGGAAATCGCGACTGATATTTTGGATGTTGATCCTGCCAAACCGTAAGGTTTTGCATCGCCGTGATGGCTTTGACCTAAATCTGCGCTGCGTCATTCACCGGACCCAGCTACAAGGCCAAAGTTCGATTGCGGCATCGGGGTTTCAATCGCTGCCAGCATAATTTCAATTTTTCACAAGGCCGGTTCTGGTCTTGCTGATATCCAGTCTTTTTCTTTTTCATGACAGATCTTTAGGAGATTTTATTTTGTCTAATGAACGCAAGGTCGATCCGGCAGAGGTTCGCGATCACATTGACTCCATTCTAGGAAGCTATGAGCAGGTTTTTGAAAAATTCTTCCTGTCCAAATTTATGGGGCTTAATTTTGACTATCTGCCGCATGAGGCCGCCGATGCCGATAAGGATCACCTGCGTGTTACTTTTGAGGTCAATGAAATGCTGATGAATCCGCAAGGCTCGTTGCATGGCGGCATCATGGCGGCCGTCATGGATATCTCGATGGGGCATCTTTTGGGCAAAACAATTGGCATGGGCATCACCATTGAAATGAAAACCCAATATCTTCGCCCAGCGAAAAAGGGACTTGCCACGGTTGAAGGTCGTTTTATCAAAAAAGGCCGCACCTTATCCTTTATGGAAAGCCGGCTTTGGGGAAGTGACGGCAAGCTTGCTGCGGTTGCAACCGCCACTTGGAAAATGCCAAGCTAGTGAAAAATGTGACGCGCGGCGTTTGCATCGCGCGTCATGCACTAGCCGGATTTATCTGATGGTTGGTAAAGGCGGGATGTTCTGGTTAGACTGGTTATATCGCATCTTTGCCGGTCTGTTTTGGATGCCGATATTGTTAAAGGTTTGATCATGTCCGATTCCGCTTTGCTGCCGCATATTCTTGATCTGGCGTCGGTTCCACGCCACAGCTTGCCACAAGATGCCCGCAAGATGGCGCAATTATCACTTTTTGACTGGATGGTGGTTAGTCTTGCCGGTGCGGATCAGCCATTAGCGCATATTATTCGTGATTTTGTGATGGCCGAAGGCGGGGTGTCACGCGCGGCAGTCACTGGCGCGGCTGGTCGGCTGCCAGCCCGCGCGGCTGCCCTTGCCAATGGCACGATTTCACATGCGCTAGATTATGATGATACGCATTTTGCCTATATCGGCCATCCATCGGTTGCAATTTTTCCGGCGGCCTTGGCAGCGGCTGAGGATATGGGCGCATCGGCTGATGATGTTGTTGATGCGTTTTTGATTGGCGCTGAATCGGCCTGCCGGATTGGCATGGTGCTTGGGCGTGATCATTATGATGCTGGCTTTCATCAAACGGCAACATCGGGCGCATTTGGTGCCACCATTGCCGCCTCGCGCCTCTACCAGCTTGATCGGGCTGCCACCCGTGCGGCGTTGGGGCTTGTCAGCACGCGCGCCGCGGGACTGAAATCACAATTTGGCACGATGGGAAAACCATTCAATGCTGGTGCCGCCGCAGCAAATGGCATTGAGGCAGCCAGTCTTGCAAAACGCGGCTTTACCGCCAGCACCGATGCCTTTGCTGGCGCGCAAAGCTTTCTTGCCGCGCATCATTGTGCGGCTGGCGGCAGTGCCGCAATTGATGATTGGTCTTTTGACCAGTTCTTTTTTGCCGCGGTCAGTCACAAGCTTCATGCCTGTTGCCACGGAACCCATGCGATGATTGAAGCGTTACTTTTGCTATTGGCTGATGGTGCTGTTGCGGTTGATGATCTTGATGAAATACAGGTTTATATCGCGCCCCGCTGGCAGAATGTTTGCGATATAAAGGCGCCTGAAACCGGCCTTGAAATTAAATTCAGCTATGTTTTCTTGGCGGCAATGGCGCTTCGGGGTGTCAATCTTGCGGCATATGAAAGCTATGATGATGGCCTGTGCCATGATGCTGATCTGATTGAACTTGCCAAGCGGGTAAAGGTCATTGGCGATGATCAGATTGCCGACAGCGCCGCGCGCGTTGATCTTAAACGCAAGGATGGTCAATCACGTTCCCAATCATTTGATTTGCTATCGCCGATTGATCCGGTGCTTCTTGGCACAAGATTGCTTGCCAAGGCCAAAGCGCTTATCGGTGATGATCGCGCCAATGATTTATGGGCGATGACAAATGCGCTTGAACAGGTCTCGGCATCTGATCTCGGCGCCAAATTACAAGGATAGCCGGTTGTCTTATAGAATTTCTGGCATGATGGCATGACCAAGCAAAGGAGTGAGTTTATGGATTTTTCCGATTGGATCGGCAATAGCGTGTCAAGCGATGACGTGATTACGGCGCGCATGGTTGATCATTTTCAACATACGCTTGGCGATCATTGTTTTACCGGTAATGAGGTGCCGCCTGGACTGCATTGGTGTTTGGCACCCGAAGCGGTTAGCCCGGAACTGCTTGGCCCTGATGGCCACCCAAAGCGCGGGGATTTTCTGCCTGAAATTCCCTATGCACGTCGGATGTGGGCAGGGGGCTGGCTGGAATTTCATGGTGATTTCAAGATTGGTGATCATGTCAAAAAGCAAAGCCGCATTGATGATATCAGCTTTAAATCAGGCAAAAGTGGCAATTTATGTTTTGTTGCGGTGACGCATGAATTTTCCGTTGGTGGCCAGTTGAAATTGCGCGAACGCCATGATGTTGTTTATCGTGAAGAAGTGACGGCCGCGCCGCCGCTTGACCCGATCACCGACAGCATGGCGGCGCATCGCTGGCAGGTTGATGCCAATAGCGTGATGCTGTTTCGCTATTCGGCGCTGACATTCAATGGTCATCGCATTCATTATGATCTTCCCTATTCGACCAATGTCGAAGGGCATGGCGGTTTGTTGGTCCATGGCCCATTGCAGGCAACATTGATGCTGAATCTGGCCTGCAGCATTGGCGGAAAATTGCCAAAACATATGGCTTACCGCGGTGTTCGGCCATTGGTTTGTGGCGATCCGATCATGGTTGATGCGTCACCTGAAAATGATGAAGCTGGCCACGCCATGCTTGCGGCCTGTGTTCGCGGTGCTGATGGCAATATAACCATGAAAGCCACCGTTACCCCCTAGCCAATATTGTGAAAGACCGATCTATGACCACACCAAAACCACTATCCGTTCCGTTATTTGTGCCGGGGCATCGTCCTGAATTATTGGCAAAGGCCGGTGCCAGTGGCGCCGATGCGGTGATTCTGGATCTCGAAGATGCGGTTGCTGATGCTGATAAACCCGCAGCACATGCCGCCCTTATGTCGCGGCCTGCTTTACCGGTGCCACTGGTTGTGCGCTGCAACGGATTTGACTCGCGCTGGTTTGCCAAAGACATGGCGGCTTTGGCCAAGACCCCACCCCAGATGATTATGCTGCCAAAGGCAGAATCGGTTGATCATCTTGATGTGATTGCCAAACAGTTTGGCGCGGATATGCCAATCATCCCAATTGTCGAAAGCGCGCTTGGGCTGGCCGCAATCGAGGCCATGATGATGCATCCATCAGTGTTGCAATGCGCGTTTGGTCATCTGGATTTCTCGCTTGATATCGGGGCTGATCCGCAATGGGATTCGCTTCACTATGCGCGTGGTAGAATTGTTGTTGCATCTCGCCTCGGGCAAAAGGCATCGCCGCTTGATGGGGTCGCGGTGCGGTTTGATGATGCGGAAATTGTCGCTGGTGAGGCACGGCGCGCGCGTGATATGGGCTTTGGTGGCAAGCTGTTAATTCACCCCAAACAGATTGCACCGGCAAAGGCCGTGTTTCGGCCAAGCGATGCCGATTATGAATGGGCGCAGCGCGTTATGGCCGCTGTTGCCAATAGCGCATCAGCGGTTCAGCTTGATGGGGCAATGGTTGATGTGCCGGTGATCAAACGCGCCGAGGCGATTATCCGTGATTATGAGGCGCTGGCGTCATGAAATACTGGCCAGATCATGGCGGCAAAATACTGAATTGGCAAAATACTGAATTGGCAGGAGAGTTTAATGGCGAATAGCCCAAATCGTGATCTTGACGGATTGTTAGTAATCAGTCTTGAACAGGCTGTTGCCGCGCCTTATGCCGCAAGCCGGCTTGCCGATGCTGGTGCGCGGGTGATCAAGGTTGAACGTCCCGAAGGTGATTTTGCCCGTGGCTATGACGCTGATGCGAAAGGGCATAGTTCGTATTTTGTATGGCTTAATCGCGGCAAGGAATCAGTCGCGCTTGATCTCAAACAACCCGATGATCTGCAGATTTTTAAACAAATGCTGTCCAAGGCGGATGTGTTTATCCAGAATTTGATGCCCGGGGCGCTCGATCGTCTTGGCGTTTTGATGACCGATTTGCGACAGGCCGATCCGCGATTGATTACCTGCGATATCAGCGGTTATGGCGCGTCTGGCCCCTTTGCCCAAATGAAGGCCTATGATTTTCTGGTTCAGGCCGAAGTTGGGTTGGCGCAGATTACCGGCGCGCCTGAAGAGCCCGGCCGGGTTGGTGTTTCGATCTGTGATATTGCGGCGGGAATGACCGCGCATGCGGCGATTTTGCAGGCTTTGGTAGCGCGCGCAAAAACCGGTGAAGGCCGCGCCATTGAAGTGTCGCTATTTCATGCGCTTGCCGATTGGATGAATGTTCCCTATCTGCAGCACCATTATGGCGGGCGGGAAATTCGGCGTCCCGGACTGCATCATCCGACGATTGCGCCTTATGGTGCCTATCGTTGCGGCGATGACCGGATGCTGTTGATCTCAATCCAGAATGAGCGCGAATGGCTGCGGCTATGTAGTGATGTTCTTGACCAGCCCAATTTACCGCAAAATCCGAAATTTGACAGCAATGTCCACCGGGTTGAAAATCGTGTGTCGCTTGATGCCATTATGAATGGGGTTTTCAGCCAATATTCAATCGATGAAATTGCCGAAAAATTGCAGGCGGCGCAAATTGCCTTTGGCCGGTTGAATGATATGGATGTATTTACCCAGCATCCGCAAAACCGGTTTGTTTCGGTTCGTACCTCGGCTGGTGACGTACAGCTATTGTCACCCGGCGCGATTGTAAACGGCATCTTGCCAAGATTGGGTGATGTTCCCGACCTTGGCCAGCATAGCGCGGCTATCCGCGCCGAATTTTCCTAGATGATGCGTTTGGATATCGGTCAAAGCTGCCTTTGAACCAGATTTGATTTCAGCCAGATTGCATTTAGGCCGAAAATTCGCCAATGCGAACCGCATCAAGAAACGCCGCCTCAGCCGCCTTGATCACGGTTAATTTGGGATTGCCGTCACGATAGGCAAGCCCAAGCTGGCGTGCCGGCGCTTTGGTACCAAGCGCAAGGCGTTTGACCGGAAGCGGGTTCATATTCCGAACACAGCGTTTGGGCACAATCGAGACGCCAAGATTGGCCATCACCATGCTTGAGATTGCTTCCAACCCTTCAAGCTCCATCGAATCCTTGACCGTGATTTTGCGCTTTTGAAGCCAGCTTTCGACCATCTGTCCAAAAATGGCATTGCGGTCAAACCGGATAAAGGGGCGGGTGCGAAGCAGTTCAAGCGGATCGTCACTTTCGGTTTGCGGCGGTGCCAAAAGCTGCATTGGTTCGGCGGCAATGTCAAAACAGGATAATCCCTGCGGCAAAAGGGCGGGGCGTGTGATGATCGCCGCATCAATCGTGCCGCGATCAAGCTGTTGCATTAATTGATATGACAGCCCCGGAAAAATCACCACATGCAAATCGGCATGACGCTGGCGCAATAAAGACAGGCCAAGCGGCACCAATCCGGTCAAAGTGGTTGGCACCGCGCCAAGCACCAATTCACCCTGAAAGCCCTGTTCGCCAATGACCGATGCCAGAATACCATCATAGTCACGGATGATATTGGCCGCTTTGCTTGCCATTGCCCGTCCGGTCGGGGTCAATTCGGGACGCCGGTTTTTCCGGTCGAAAAGCGTGACCCCCCATGATGATTCCAGTGCTTTCATCTGCTGGCTTACCGCCGCATGGGTGATGTGACAGGCAGCAGCAGCAGCGCTGAACGAGCCATGGGTTTGAATGGCAAGCAAGGTGCGAAGTTGGCGAAGGGACATATGCGTCTATCCAGCTTATGACAATCTCTGTTTTGCGGATTTTAATGTAAACCTTTCTTACATAATAAGTAAATATTATTTAGTTTCATTAAGAAAAAATGAAATTTATACTACGTTATAATTATGGAAATGGAGTGTTCTGGTGGCGAATGAAACGCAAACAATGACGCAAACAATGACCGTGTCGATCTGGCGTGAAAATGGCGATGATGGCCGTTTTGAAAAATATGAAGTGCCAGCGAGGGAAAACCAGACAGTGCTTGATGTTGTGGCCTATGTCCAACAGCATATTGACCCCACTTTATCTTACCGGTTTGCCTGCCGCGTTGGCATGTGCGGATCTTGTGCGATGATGGTCAATGGATCGCCGCGCTGGACGTGCCGAACACATGTCAGCAAGGTTGTTGCCAATGATCAGCTTGAGGTTGCGCCGCTTCGTAATTTGCCGGTGATCAAGGATTTGGCAACCGATATGGATCCGTTCTTTGAAAAATGGGTTGCGGCCGAAGCGGTGTTTCACCCAAGCAAGACACGCCATGACCCGATGGCAGCCATCACCCCTGATGATCCAATGCGAATTGCCGCCAGCGAGGCAATTGAATGTATCAATTGTGCGGTCTGTTATGCGGCTTGTGATGTGGTTGAATCCAACCCCGATTATTTTGGACCGGCAGCGTTGAACCGGTCATGGTCTCTGGTGAATGACATCCGTGATGATGGGCAAGATGTGCGACTTGCCGCTGTTGGGTCAAATGGCGGCTGTCATAATTGCCATTCCCAGCAAGGCTGTGTGCAATATTGCCCAAATGAATTAAACCCAACCTTGTCGATCGCCGGATTGAAGCGCGAAACGACAAAAGCCCTTTTCCGCCGGAGCCGCTAGATGCTTGATCTACGTTTATATATGTTACAGCGTTTGACGGCGCTGATCATGGCGCCGCTCGTGATTGGGCATATTGCGGTGATGATCTATGCTGTTCAGGGCGGCCTGACGGTTGACGAAATTCTGGCGCGGACGCAAGGCTCGGTTGCGTGGTTTTTGTTTTATGGCAGCTTTGTTGTTGCCGTTTCGATTCATGGTGCCATCGGATTGCGGGTCATTAGTTTTGAATGGTTTGGCCTCAACGGGCGCGCCCTACAGCTTTTTAGCTGGGCGGTTTTTGCGCTTTTGTTCGGGCTAGGTGCAAAGGCTGTCTATGCTGTTACCTTTGCAGGAGTTGGGCTATGATCCGGCCGCATCGCACGCATCCATTATGGTTTGCCTTTTTGCTTCACCGCCTATCAGGGCTTGGGCTGGCGCTGTTTCTGCCAATTCATTTCTACATGCTGTCATTGGCGATTTCAGCACCGGCGCGCCTTGACGGGTTTTTGCGCTTTACCGATTTGACCATTGTGAAACTGGCCGAATATGGTTTGGTGTTTTTGCTGGCAGCGCATTTATTTGGTGGGCTTCGGCTAATGGCATTGGAATTTCTGCCATGGAGCCCACATCAGAAAACAATGGCGGCACTGGCGGTGGCGTTTGCCTTTCTGGTGTCGACGTTATTCTTTTTGAAAGCGATTTAATCCGATGAAACCAATCATTGAACGACATGATACTGATATTCTGATTTTGGGAACTGGCGGCGCTGGATTATTTGCCGCCCTTCACGCGCAAAAAGCGGCACCAGATCAAAAAGTCACCATTGCGGTAAAAGGGCTGATTGGAAAATCGGGCTGCACGCGCATGGTTCAAGGCGGCTATAATGTGGCACTGAATCCACAAGATTCGGTTGAGCGGCATTTTATGGATACGATCATTGGCGGCAAATGGCTTCCCGATCAGGATATGGCATGGAAGCTTGTGACCGAGGCGGTAACGCGAATCCATGAGTTGGAAAATGAAATTGGCTGTTTTTTCGATCGCAATCCTGACGGCACGCTTCATCAAAAAGCCTTTGCTGGTCAAACCTTTGACCGCACCGCGCATAAGGGCGATCTGACCGGCATTGAAATCATCAGCCGGTTGATGGAACAGGTGCTGTCACGGCCAATTGAAAAATTGCAGGAACATCGGGCGATCGGCCTGATTCCGTCGCGTGATGGCAGCGCGCTTGCGGGTGTTTTATTCATTGATATGCGCCGCGGCACCTTCCGGCTGGTTCGCGCCAAAACCGTTTTGATGGCGACTGGCGGCGGCCCGACAATGTATAAATATCACACCCCCTCGGGTGATAAGAGCATGGATGGTCTGTCGATGGCTTTACGCCGCGGGCTTGGGCTTCGCGATATGGAAATGGTGCAGTTTCATCCAACTGGCTTGATGGCGGGTGACGAAACCAAAATGACCGGAACGGTTCTTGAAGAGGGGCTTCGGGGTGCTGGCGGCCATTTGATAAATGGTAAAAATGAACGTTTCATGTTCAATTATGATGATGCTGGTGAACGCGCAACGCGCGATATCGTCAGCCGCGCCATTTATGAAGAAATGCGCCAAGGCCGCACATCGCCTTATGGCGGGGTTTATATTTCGATGGCGCATCTTGGGCCAGAAAATGTTGCCAAGAAATTTCAGGGCATGGTGAAACGCTGCGCCGATAGCGGCTTTGATCTTGCCGCTGGTCTTGTCGAGGTTGTGCCGACCGCGCATTATCTGATGGGCGGGGTTGTGGTTGATGTTGAAACCCGCACCAGCCTTGCCGGTCTTTATGTGGCCGGCGAAGATGCTGGCGGGGCGCATGGGTCAAACCGGCTTGGCGGCAATGGTGTTGCGAATTCTACTGTCTATGGCGGTATCGCTGGCGATGTGATGGCGGCTGATGCCCAGAAAATGGGCGCACTTCATGATCCGGATGAAACCATTCTTGACCAAGAATTAGCGCGCGCAATCATTCCATTTTCGGCCAAGCCTGGGAATGTTCAAGAGCTTCGCGTCCGCCTGATGGATGCCATGTGGGACGATGTTGGGGTGATGCGCGATGCGGCTGGATTAAAACGCGGTATTGAAAAGATTGCGTCTTTGAAAAGCGACATGGAAAATGTTGGTGTTTCGGGTGATAATCTGGCGTTTAATCTGTCATGGCATGATTGGCTAAGCCTGCAAAGCCTGATCGATACATCCGAAGTGATTGCCAAGGCTGGCCTGTCGCGCGAAAATTCACGCGGGGCGCATTTCCGCGAAGATTTCCCCGATGCTGGCTCGCTTGAAGATTCCTATTTCACCATTGCCACGTCGGGCGATAAGGGCATTGAGGTAAACCGCGAAGCGGTGAAATTCACCATTGTCAAACCGGGTGAATCACTGCTTGGGGCTGATGAGGCCGAGACGCTGGTGGAGGCGGCACAATGATCAATATTGAGCTGATTCAAAAAACCGCCGAAAGCCTGATGGCAAAAGCGGCGATTGAAATTCCGGATGATTATCTAACCGGTTTGCAAAAGGCGGCCAATGACGAAGATGGTGATCTGTCCAGCTTTGTTCTTGAGGCGATGCTGGAAAATTATGTTGCTGCCAAAGAAGATCGCCGCGCCATGTGCGGTGATACTGGCTGTCCTAGATGGTATGTGAAAATGGGCAATGAAGCGCAGATTGATGGCGGGCCAATCGCGCTTGAGGCGGCGTTGCGCCGTGCGACGGCAAATGCCACCAAATCAGTGCCGCTTCGCCCGAACCGCGTACACCCCCTATGGCGAACCGACCATGATAATAATGTTGGCATTGGGGCACCCGAAATCGAATATGGCTTTGAACCTGATGGCAATTGGATTGACCTTGTCACGGTTCACAAAGGTGGTCTTTTTGGCACTGATTACCGGATGCTGTTCCCAAGTGACGGGATTGAAGGCATTAAACGGTTTTACCTTGATTCGCTTGTCGCTTTTGGCAAGCGCGGCCTGGCCTGCCAGCCGGCGATTATTGGCATTGGTCTTGGTGGTTCGAAAGATAGCTGTATGGTTCTTGGAAAACGCGCTGCCTGTCTTCGCATGGTTGGCGATCGCAACCCCGATCCGAAAATTGCCGCGCTTGAAGATGAATTCAAAGAATTGGGAAATAATATCGGCATGGGCGCGATGGGATTTGTTGGCAAATCCATGGTGATTGATTGCAATATCGAGGTTGGCTATTGCCATACGGGTGGCATGCAGATGAGTGTTCATGCGTTTTGTTTGTCATCACGCCGTGCGGTGGCGCGGATTTATGACGATGGGCGCGTTGAATTCCGAACAGATCCGGCTTGGTTCACCGATTATCAGCGGCGGGAGACAGTCGAATGGTAAAAGACAATAAACCGCGCAAAATTCGCCTAAGTGCAAACCCAACGGCCGAAGCGCTTGCCGATCTTCGCATTGGCGATATTGTTTATCTTGATGGCACAGTCTATACGGCGCGCGAAGGTGTTTATAAACGCGTTCTTGAAGATGGCATTGCCATGCCAATGGATTTACCGGCCGATAGTGCTGCCAATTTTCACTGTTCGCCAGCCGCCACCCAGCATGATGATGGCAGCTTTGATCTTGGCGCGGTAACGGCAACGGCGTCGTTTCGCTTTTCCAAATGGATTGGCCCATGGCTGGCCGCATCAGGTGCCAAATTGATCATTGGCAAAGGCGGCATGAGTTCCAAGGATTACCGCGAACATTTCGTTCCGCATGGCGCAATTTATCTGACCACGGTTGGCTATGGTACGGGTGCGCTTTTGGGGCGTGGTGTCAAACAGGTTAGCAATCTTCATTGGAAAAAAGAACTTGGACTGGCTCAAGCCATGTGGGTTCTTGATGTTGAAAATTTCGGCCCATTCATTGTCGAAAGTGACCTTGATGGCAACAGCCTGTTCGAACGGGAAAATGCCCGCATCTCGGCCTCGCTTGACAAGGTCTATGAGGGAACAAGGCCAGCGGTTCTGAAACGGTTTGGCGAAACCGATGACCGAAGCGATGAAATGATCTGATCACGCCGATATCAGGCTGAAAGGCAATAAAGGGATTTGGCCGTGACAGATCAAAAAATTCTGATAATTGGCAGTGGCTTTGCCGCCGCGGCAAATCTGATCCATCTTGTCGAGGCGGGCATCAAGCCATCACAAATCACAATTGTTGGGCCGGGCCAGCTTGGCAGGGGCAATGCCTATGGTTGTGATGATGATGATTTCCGGCTGAATGTGCGCGCCAATCTGATGTGGATATGGCCTGACCGGCGTGATGATTTCGGCAATTGGGCAAAAACCCATATCACCGATGATAAAGACGCGATGCGCCACAGCGGCATGTTTTACCGCCGCCGTGATTTTGGGCGCTATGTGGCAAGCCGTGTTGATGCCGTCTTGGCCGGTGCCGGCGACCAAGATCATGCCATCACCCATTATCCGCAAATTGTCACAAAGCTTGGCAAGATTGATCAAGGCGGCTGGCAGGCCGAATGTTCAGACGGGCGTTTGATCAGGGCTGATCTGGTGCTGTTGGCAACGGGGAATCCGCCGCCGCAATGGCCATGCCCGATCCATGGCGAAATGGCGCAATTACCCAAACTGGAAAACCGGCTTGTGCAAAATCCGTGGAATGGTCAATGGCTTGATCATTTGCCAGCGCAATCACGCCTTGCCATTATTGGCGGCGGGTTAACTGCACTTGATGCCGTCACTGCCTTGGCACGGCGAGATCATCAGGGGTCGGTTTTCTTGCTGGCACCGCATGGCAGCTTGCCACCCGAACAGGCCGATTGGGTGAAACAGGCACCGCCATCATGGCCAGAGACGCCGCGCCCGTCAAAAATTTTGCGCCGGTTTCGAAGCTATCTTCCCGATTTGCCACCCGAAGATCCCGTTTGGCAGCAGGCATTTGAAGAATTGCGCATTGATATCAACCAACAATGGCAAGCCTTAAGCGATCTTGACCGACGACGGCTGATGCGGCGGCTTGGCTGGCTATGGTCGCGCTATCGCTATCGGGCGGCACCGCAAACGATTGCTGCGGCAAACCGGTTACAGCAAACTGGCATTCTTGAAATCTGCCATGCCAGACTTGCTGCCATTCATCTGGAAATGGCTGGTGATGATGCGTCTTTGCGGCTGGAGTTGCATGATGCCAAAACCGGCACACGCCACCTCGCTGTCGATCATGTGATTAATTGCACTGGTGTTGGGCAAGACCCGCTTCTTGCCACTCTTGTGGCAGATGGCGTTGGTCTGCCCGATGCGTTTGGACAGGGGCTTCGGGTCAATCACCAAAATGAAGTGATTGATCCCGACGGTCAGGCGATTGCAACGCTGTTACTGGTAGGTCCAGCAATGGCAAGCAGTCTTGGTGATGTTGTTGCAGCGAGTGAAATTTCACTCGCCAGCATGCGGGTGGCGGCACGGCTTGCCAGTCAGACTCGCTAGCTGATCAGCGATCTTGCCAGTCTGATTTTGCCAACCTAATCTTTTGGTGCGCCCACTCTTTTGAAATTTTTTTAATCGGCGCCGACAAAGGTCATGATGGTTGCATCGACACTCAGGATATCGCCTTCGCCTGAAAACAGCTTTTCGATTTTGCAGCGTTTTTCGGCGATCAGCGCATTTTCCATTTTCATCGCCTCAACAATACATAGCGTTTGACCAGCCTCGACAATTTCGCCTTCGGCAACAAATAATTTAATCAGGCTTCCGGGCATGGGGCAAAGCAGCATATTGGATGTATCACGCCGCTCAACCGGTTTCATGTGATGGGCAAGCGCGGCAATATGCGGCGGCCGGACATGCGCACAAAGGCTGATTCCCCGATAATAGAGATGCCAGCGATCCTGCTGCCGCCATAACTCACATAAATATTCATTCGTTTCGCCATCTTCGGTCAGTAAAATATGCAGGCGCGGATGGCTTGGGTCGCGGTCCATAACCAGATGAATATTGGTTTCGGCCTCTGGCGGTGCGGTGATGTTAAAGCTGCCATCATCGGCTCTGGTGATGTCTATTTCAAGATCTTCATCGGCGTCATGCGCGCCGGTGTCGGCATTGGCAAATTGCACGATCTGGCGGTTTGAATTGTCATCATGGCGGGGATGTGTCGGGGCGGTTTCAAGACTGGCAAGCCGGTGCATCTCGTCACAGGACGCCGCCGCCATGATCATGCCAAGATGGCGTTTGCGGGCAGGCGATGCGGTGACGCCGCGAAACCCGTCTTGATATTCTTCATCAATAAAGGCGGTGGTGATGTTCCCGCTGATAAAGCGGTCATGTTCCATCACGGCCGATAGAAACGGAATATTATGTCCTATACCGCGCATGGTAAACGCATCAAGCGCGGTTTGCATGCGGTCAATGGCGGCGTTGCGGTCATGTCCCCAGCTGCATAATTTGGCAATCATCGGATCATAATAGATTGAGATAACATCGCCTTCGCCAACGCCAGTATCATTGCGGGTGATCGTGCCATCATCATGCGTCTGTTCGGCAGGCGGGCGATACAGCGATAACCGGCCAATGGCTGGCATGAAATTACGATAGGGGTCTTCGGCATAAAGCCGGCTTTCCATCGCCCAGCCATGAATGCCGATATCGCTTTGTTTGTGGCGAAGGTCTTTACCGGCGGCGATCATGATCATGTCTTCGACAAGATCAAGGCCGGTGATCATTTCGGTGACCGGATGTTCGACCTGAAGGCGGGTATTCATTTCCAGAAAATAGAAATTGCGATCACCATCAACGATAAATTCGACCGTACCGGCACTGTAATAGCCAACCGCCGCGGCAAGCCGGATCGCTTCGGCGCCCATTGCCTGACGGGTGGCATCATCCAGAAAAGGCGAAGGTGCTTCTTCGATGATTTTCTGGTTGCGACGCTGGATCGAACATTCGCGTTCATTCAAATGGATACAATTGCCGGATTTATCGGCCAGAATTTGAATTTCGATATGGCGTGGGCTGGTGATGAATTTTTCGATAAACACGCGATCATCACCAAAGCTGGATGCAGCTTCGCGCATGGCGGTGGCGTAACCATCAGCCACTTCGCCAGATGAATGGGCAATCCGCATGCCTTTGCCGCCGCCGCCAGCGCTTGCCTTGATCATAACCGGATAGCCGATTTCATCGGCAATTTTGACCGCTTCTTCGGCGGTTGCGATCACCCCGATATGGCCGGGAACGGTGCTAACACCGGCAGCCTTGGCCAGTTTTTTGGATTCGATCTTGTCGCCCATTGCCGCAATCGCATTGGCTGGCGGTCCGATAAAGGCAATATCGGCCGTCTCAAGCGCGGTCGCAAAACCGGCTTGTTCAGACAGAAATCCATAGCCCGGATGCACCGCCTGTGCGCCGGTTTCGCGGCAGGCAGCGATAATTTTATCGGCCTGAAGATAGCTGTCTTGTGCGGTCATGCCGCCAAGGGCGACGGCTTCATCGGCAAGCTGCACATGTTTGGCTGCCCGATCAGCATCGGAATAAACAGCAACCGTGGCAATGCCCATTTTGCGGGCTGTATGGATGATCCGGCAGGCGATCTCGCCACGATTGGCAATCAGGATTTTTTTAAACATGGCGAACTCTCTAAACGAATTGCGCGGCAATCAACCACAGGTTAAAGCGGAATATTGCCAAATTTCTTGGCAGGATTTTGCTGGCGTTTGCCACGCAGTTTTTCAAAGGCCTGAATGATGCGAAACCGGCTGTTCTGCGGAATGATAACATCATCAACAAAACCACGTTCGGCCGCGATAAAGGGATTGGCAAACCGCGTTTCATAATCAGCTGTACGCGCCGCAATTTTTTCGGCATCGCCAAGCTCGGATCGATAGAGAATTTCAACCGCACCTTTTGCCCCCATCACCGCAATTTCGGCGGTTGGCCATGCGTAATTTGCATCGCCGCGAAGATGTTTTGAACTCATCACATCATAGGCACCGCCATAGGCCTTGCGGGTGATCAAGGTCACTTTGGGAACGGTCGCTTCGGCATAGGCAAATAACAGTTTGGCACCATGTTTGATGATGCCGCCATATTCCTGTGCGGTTCCGGGCATGAATCCCGGAACATCGACAAGCGTAAGAATGGGAATGTTAAACGCGTCGCAAAACCGGACAAACCGCGCCGCTTTACGGCTGGAATCAATATCTAGACAACCGGCAAGAACCATTGGCTGATTGGCAACAACACCAACTGGCGATCCGTTCAGCCGGACAAAACCGGTTAAAATATTCTTGGCAAAATCTTCCTGCAATTCAAAGAAGTCACCATGATCGGCAAGGCTTGTCACAAGCTCGCGCATATCATACGGCATATTTGCATTTTCGGGGATCAGGCTGTCAAGTGCTGGGGTGGTGCGCGCTGGATTATCATCGCACGCCAATTGCGGTAATCCGGCAGCGTTATGCGACGGTAAAAACCCGACAAGACGGCGAATTTCGGCAAGCGCTTCAAGGTCATTGTCAAAGGCGCCATCGGCAACCGAAGATATGGTTGTATGGGTTTCGGCACCGCCAAGCTGTTCGGCAGTCACCTCTTCACTGGTCACGGTTTTGACAACATCGGGGCCGGTGACAAACATATAGCTGCTGCCCCGAACCATGAAGGTGAAATCGGTCATTGCCGGTGAATAGACAGCACCGCCAGCGCATGGCCCCATGATCACGGAAATTTGCGGCACAACGCCTGACGCCAGCGCATTTTGCAAAAACACATCAGCATAGCCGCCAAGTGAGTCAACACCTTCTTGAATCCGCGCCCCGCCACTGTCATTCAGCCCGATGACTGGCGCGCCATTCTGGATTGCCAATTTCAAAACCTTGACAATCTTGCTGGCATGGGCGGCCGACAGCGAGCCGCCAAAAACGGTAAAATCTTGCGAAAATACATAGATGAGGCGGCCATTGACACGGCCTGATCCGGTAATCACACCATCACCGGCAATCGTATTACCATCCATGCCGAAATCGCGGGTGCGATGCACGACAAACATATCAATTTCTTCAAACGAGCCGGGATCAAGCAAAACATCAATGCGCTCACGCGCGGTTAGCTTTCCGGCGGCGTGCTGGCGTTCAATGCGGGCGGTGCCACCGCCAAGTCGCGCCTGTTCGCGGCGATCCTGCAATTCCTTGATAATGTCCTGACCTGTATGTTTCATAACCTATCCAATCGTTGCGCCTTGCGGCCATCGCATCACTGATGCGATGCCGGTCATTGATCACAATGAATTATGACAATACAAAGCCGAAAGCCAAACGTCACCAGCTTATATTCTGATTTTCCACCCTTTGGCCGATCAGACAGGGCAGATTGATTGATTTTCACCGGTAAAAGCGGCATTCTTGGCCGGTCTTTTGAGGAGCTGTTATGTTGCGATTTTCTGCCAATCTTGGGTTTTTATGGACCGAACTGCCGCTACCAGCCGCCATTATGGCCGCGGCCAAGGCCGGATTTGACGCGGTTGAATGTCATTGGCCTTTTGACGTGCCGTCATCCGAAATTATGGCGGCATTAACAGCGACAAAATTGCCAATGCTGGGGCTGAATACGCGGCGCGGCAATGTCGATGCTGGCGATTTTGGCCTTGCCGCCTGCGTTGGGCGCGAAGATGAGGCACGGCGCTATATTGACGAGGCGGTTGATTATGCTGCTGCGATTGGCGCTGGGTCGGTTCATGTGATGGCGGGGCGAACCGATGGCAATGCTGCGGCTGAAACCGCCTATTGCGATGCGCTTGCCTATGCTGGTGCTGCTGCTGCGCGCCATGATATGACGGTTTTAATTGAACCGATCAATCAGCGTGATGTTGCCAATTATCATCTTTCAACGGTCGAAGCTGGCGTTGCCACGATCAAACAGGTTGGGCTTGGCAATATCAAATTGATGTTTGATTGCTATCATATCCAGATCATGCAGGGCGATTTAATCCGCCGGATCGAGGCCAATCTGAATTTTATCGGCCATATCCAAATCGCCGCTGTGCCTGACCGCGCCGAGCCAGATCATGGTGAACTTGCCTATAAAGATATTTTGCTGGCACTTGATGCAGCTGGCTATGACGGGTTTATCGGTGCCGAATACCGTCCGGCACGATCAACCGAGGCCGGACTTGGCTGGCTTGAAACGGCAAAAGGTTGGCAGAAATGACACGGCTTATCGCTGATATTGGCGGCACATCGCTGCGGTTGGCGCATCAGCATGGTGATGATCCGGCGCTTTGCGACCCGGCCATTATGGCCTGTGCTGACTTTGCCACAGCCGAAGATGCATTTGCCGGTTATTGCGCCAAACATAAGCTTGATATCGATATGCTTTGTCTGGCGGTTGCCGGCCCAGTAAATGGCGCAGAGGTCGATATCACCAATAACCATTGGCAATTTGATGCCGGCAAGCTGGCGGCGGCGATGAATCTTCGTGCCTATTTGCTGATCAATGATTTTACCGCGCAGGCAATGGCGCATCGTGATCTGTTGCAAAATAATAGATCAATGCCGGCAAACCGCCGGCAGATTTTGCGCGATGGAACGGCTGATCAAACCACGCCTTTGCTTGTGATTGGCCCGGGAACCGGTCTTGGGGTGGCGGCGCTGGTACCTGCCGGTGATGATATTCAGGTGATTGAGGGCGAGGGTGGTCATGTCAGCTATGCCCCGCGCAACCCTGCCGAAGATATGGTGCTGGCGCATCTGGCAAAAGAATTTGGCCATGTGTCGGCTGAACGGATTGTCAGCGGGCCCGGCCTTGAATCGGTTTATCACTGCCAGACAGGTGATCATAAATCAGCGCCGGACATTGGCGCTTTGGCACTTGCAGGTGATGTGGCGGCTTTGTCGGCGGTGCGATTGATGCTGCAAAGCCTTGGTACGGTTGCCGCAAATGCAGCACTCAGCCTTGGCGCGCGCGCTGGCGTGGTGATTGCTGGTGGTATTGCCGGTAAATTAGCAGCGCTGCTTGGCGATAGTGGGCTTATTGACCGGTTTGACGATCATGGTCGTCGCCGGCCGTATCTTCACGCATTGCCAATTTATCTATCGATTGATCCGCTTGCCGGATTGCGCGGTGCAGCGGCGGCGATTGATAATCGCTATCTGGCGCGGCGCAGCACTTTGCTTTAATTCAGACCTATTACCGCAAATCGTCCAATCAGATTGCGTTGCTTTTTGATGGCACGCTTGCCATGCCTGACCCAACGCCCTAGATTATATCTAACCTTCTTTTTACAGGAAGGTTAGGCTTGCCAAAAGAAGGTCTGGCCTTCTGGCGATCGGCGGCAATGGGATAAACCAAAACAGAGGCGATCATGTATAAAATCAGTGATGCGGCACGGCGCGCGGCTTTAACGGTGAAAACCGTTCGCTATTACGCCGATATCGGACTTGTAAAACCGGCAGGCCGATCGGCAGCCGGATACCGGCTTTATGCCGAATCAGACATTGCCAAGCTGGGATTTATCGGGCGGGCACGCCGCTACAGCTTTTCGATTGAGCAATGCCGTGATCTTCTCAGCCTTTATGAAGATGATCAGCGGCCAAGTGCCGAGGTAAAGCGAATCACTCTTGAGAAAATTGCTGAAATTGATCGCAAGCTTGGTGAATTGCAGGAATTGCGTGACGAATTACGCCATTTAGCCGGAAACTGTCATGGCGATTCACGCCCTGATTGCCCGATTATTGGCAATCTTGCCAGCGGTTTGACGGTTCAATGATGGCACAATACAGCCAAGATAAAAATTGGTGTTTGGCTTTTGTCATATTTCTATAACAATTCAGCAGCATGATATGATCAGATATCCGTCCACCAGAAATGTAACGAAATGAAAAGCAAAAAAACCGATTCGATCCTTGACGGGTTAACCGAAGATGAGAGCTTTTTTAACCGCGAGCTAAGCTGGCTTGCGTTTAATGAGCGTGTTTTATCTTTGGCCGAGGATGACGATAAACCGCTTGGGGAACGCATTCGGTTTCTGGCCATTTCGGCAGATAATCTAAATGAATTTTTCATGGTGCGCGTTGCCGGTCTTCGCCAGCTTGTGGATCGCGGTTTCAAGCGTTTGCCAAAAGATGATGTTGATATTGATCAATTGCTGACGCAGATCATGGCGCGAAGTGCTAAATTGATGGCGCGCCAAAATCAGGTTTTGCCCGAATTGATTGGCTGTCTTCGCGATGAAAATATCCATGTTCTTTCGGATATTCCCGATGATGAGCAAGACCGGCTTTGGCTTGAAGATTGGTTCATTGATAATGTTCTGCCATTAATCACCCCGACAACGCTTGACCCATCTCACCCGTTTCCGTTTTTCCATAATGACGGCAAGGGCATGATGCTGGAATTGACCAGCCCTGACAGCAAGCCGATGCAAAGTGTGATTTTGCTACCGGCGAATTTGCCGCGTTTTGTCAAATTGCCCGGTGATGGGTTGCGGTTGCTTCTGGTCGAGGCGGTGATCCGTGCCAGCATTGTTAAAATCTATCCGCGCCATCAGCTTGTGTCGGCAGCGATGTTTAGCATCTTGCGTGATTCTGAAATCGAAATTGATGATGAAGCGAATGACCTGATTCATGAATTTGAAAATGCGCTTCGGGCGCGTCAACGTGGCAATGTGGTTTTATTGACCCTGTCAAAAGATGCGCCAAAACCAATCCGGCGTTTGCTGAAATCGGCAATGGGTATTGATGAAAATAATTTCTTTAATACCGATGGGCCAGTGGCGTTGAATAATTTTTCCGAATTGCTGGATTACATTCCCAAACATTTGCTGTTTCCGGCTTTTGCGCCGCGCTTTCCCCAGCGAATCAGGGATTTCAATGGTGATTGCTTTGCCGCAATCCGTAACAAGGATATCATTGTTCATCATCCTTATGAAAGTTTTGAAGTGGTGGTGCGCTATCTCCAGCAGGCTGCAACCGATCCTGATGTTTTGGCAATTCGCCAGACGCTGTATCGAACCACGTCAAATTCACCAATTGTAAAGGCGCTGATCCAGGCGGCAGAAAATGGCAAGACGGTTACGGCCGTGATCGAATTAAAGGCACGATTTGACGAGCGCAATAATATTCAGCTGGCGCGGGCGCTTGGCCGTGCTGGTGTGCAGGTTGCATATGGCCTGACCGACCTGAAAATCCATCTTAAAATGTCGCTTGTTGTGCGGCGCGAACATGGCAAACTGGTATCTTATACGCATGTCGGCACTGGCAATTACCACCCGATCACCGCTGGCATCTATACGGATCTGTCCTATTTCACCTGTGACAAGGATGTGGGGCGCGACGCCTATGAGATTTTCAAATATCTGACAAGCCATGTGCAGCCAGATAAATTGAAACGCAGCTTTGTTTCGCCGCATCAATCATTTCCCCAGCTAAGGCTTATGATTCTTGCCGAGATCGAAAATTGCAAAAATGGTCTCCCTTCAGGCATCTGGCTGAAATGCAATTCGCTTGTCGATCATCGCTTGATCGAATTGCTGTATGAGGCCTCGCAGGCAGGCGTGCCGATTGAAATTTTGGCGCGTGGCATTTGCTGTTTGCGACCGGGCGTGGCTGGCCTGTCTGAAACCATTACGGTTCGGTCAATCATTGGCCGGTTTCTCGAACATGGGCGGATTTATGTTTTTGCCAATGGTGGTGAATTTCTATCTGACAAAAATATCGTGATGATTTCATCGGCTGATTTGATGCCGCGTAATTTGCGGCGCCGTGTTGAGTGTTTTATGCGGCTGGAAAATCCGACCATTCGCAAACAGGTTCTCCATCAAATTATGGTGGCGCATCTTCGTGATGAAAAAAACGCTTGGTACTTGCAGCCTGATGGAAGTTATGTGCATCCTCAAACCGATGAGACGAGTTTCTCATGCCATGAATATTTCATGTCAAACCCTAGCCTGTCCGGGCTTGGCAGTTTGGCAGCCACGCAGGATAATGGTTAGGGAATTGGGACCAAAGCAATGAGCGCTGCTGCAAATCAATTGCCCATGACTGTTGCCGAACGGCTGTCGCATTTAGCCTATCAAGATGCTGTGCCACCAACCGCGCGCATTGCGGTGATTGATATTGGTTCTAACTCGGTTCGGCTAGTGATCTATGGCAAGAATGGTGCTTATCCGGCACCATTATTTGACGAACGATCAAATTGCCGGCTTGGTGCGGGGCTTGATGAAACCGGCATGCTTGCCAGTGACCGTATTGCGGTTGCTCTTGAAACCTTGACGCGGTTTGCCGCCATTATTCGTGCGATGAAGGTTGATAGCTGTTATCCGGTGGCAACCGCGGCGGTTCGGCGGGCGTGCAATGGTGATGAATTTCGCCGTCCTGCCGAGATTATTCTTGGCCAGCCAATTCAGGTTTTGTCGCAACAAGAAGAAGCAGCCCATGTGGCGCGTGGTCTGACCTTGAATGTGCCTGAGGCGAGTGGGTTGGTCGCCGATCTTGGGGGTGGCAGTATCGAAATTGTGGCATTGAAAAAAGGCGAGATTCGGCATTCAGTCAGTTTGAATTATGGCCATTTGTCAAATGCCGATGAGGCCGAAATCATTGCAGCATTCACGCAAATTGGCTGGATCAAAAGCTTTGCAGCCAAACAGCTATTCGGCGTTGGCGGTAGTTTTAGAGCGCTTGGTTCTGCCTTTATCGAACGCGAGGATTATCCCCTTCCAGTGCTTCATGGTCTCAAGATCAGCAGCGATATGGTAATGACGCTATGTGATGATTTTATCCAGCCCAATCCAGCGCTTGACGGTGTGCCGATGGCGCGGCGAAGCACCATGCCAATGGCGGCAAAAATCATTCGGGCGCTGGTTGATATTGCGGCAGTGCGCCGGGTGATTGTCAGCGGCACCAGCATTCGTGATGGCGTTGTTGCCATCAATGAGTTGAACGAAACCCAAAGAGCCGATTTTCTGGTGGCGATCAGTCAAGAAATTGCTGGCGCCAGCGGCCGGTTTGTTGGTGTGTCGGATGTGCTGAAACAATTTTTGCAGCCATTGACGATTGGCCGCAAACCTAGCTTTGCGCGGCTGCTTGATGTGGCCTGTAATCTTGCTGATATGTGTTGGCACGAACATAGCGATATGCGCGGTGATCTTGCCGCACGGCGAGTGCTTGGCCTGCCAGTGAATTGCATGACGCATAAGGAACGTATCTGGTTGGCAACGGTGCTGTATCACCGCTATGTTGGGCTAAAGCAGAACAAGCCGCACCCTGAAGAAATGGATAGCCTGCTTCGCACGAAACGGCGTGCCGAGGCGTTAACCGTTGGGCTTGCCTTGCGCTTTGCGCTGATTTTTAGTGCCGGAACATGCGATTATCTGAAAAATATCCGGCTTGAATGCCAGCCAGATGTGATGCGGTTGCATATTGATCCATCGGCGCGCGGCCTGTTTGATTCGCATTGCCAGCGACGGTTCGTTGATTTTGCAGCATCGGCAAATTGCAGTACCGAAGTGATTTATGACTAGGTTTTTGTGGCTTGTTGATGGCCCGCCGAACCCCCCGCCCCACCCCCCCCGGCCCAACACCAAATGAGAAATGATCATGTCACAAGATAGCCATACGCAATCGCCTATCAGCCAGATTGGTGACATGCTTGATGATGGGTTGATCCTGACTAATCTTGATGGGGTTATCCGGTCGGCAAATCCGGCGGCGGTGCGCTGGTTTGGCGAAAATCTGATCGGACAGATGATCTTTGATGTGATCAATCACCCCAATATTGGTGACTTGTTTGCCAAGGCTGCGGATGGTGCCAAGCGGTGCGAAATGCGCTATGAGCCAACCAATATCATACAGCGCGAATTTCGAATGCGTCTGCAGCGGATTGGCGATCAATCGGTTGCGCTATTGTTTCTGGATATGACCCTGCAACGCAATCTGGAAAAGGTGCGGCGTGATTTCGTTGCCAATGTCAGCCATGAATTACGCTCGCCGCTCACCAGCCTTGCTGGGTTTGTTGAAACCATGCTGTCGGATGAAGTGCCCGATCCGGCGATGCGGATGCGGTTCTTGACGATCATGGATGAAGAAGCCAAACGCATGTCACGGCTGATTGATGATCTATTGTCATTATCGCGCGTCGAGGTGGATGAACATATCATTCCCGACAATCGGGTGAATCTAGCTGAATTGCTGCATTCGGTCGGCGATAGCATGATTGGTCGCGCGATGAAAAAGAATATGAATATCAAAATCACCCAGCCCGATGATGCACAATCGCACGTCGCGCCGCCGGTGATTTTCGGCAAACATGATGAGATTACTGAAGTGTTTGTTAATCTTTTGGAAAATGCGATCAAATACGGGTTTGATGGCAGTGATATTACGCTTGCCATCACCATGGTGGCACCGCGTCATGTGCGTATTGACGTTACCAATTTTGGTGAGGGAATTGAAGAACGCCATCTGCCACGCTTGACCGAACGTTTTTACCGTGTTGATAAAGCCCGATCACGCCAGATTGGCGGTACGGGTCTTGGGCTTGCCATTGTGAAACATATCGTCAACCGGCATCGCGGCAGCCTGTCAATCACCAGCACGCTTGGTGAAACAACAAAATTTTCGGTTGATTTGCCGCTGGCACCTGTGGTGATCCCGCAGTGATGATCTCCGTTTAACGCCCCGATCATGCTGCTAATCGGCACTAAATTTTCAAAAAAACCGACTTTGTCATAAAACTGTAACATCGCTGTCATTTAACTGTCGCAGTCACTCGCTAAATCTGAACGCGATCAGACGATATGGATCGTTTGACGGGTTGTAAATGTAGGAGAATGAGATGCGTTTTACCCCTTTGATTGCAGGCATGATTGCCAGCCTTGCCCTGTCAACCGCAGCGCAAGCAAGAGATCAGATTTCAATTGTTGGCTCGTCAACTGTCTATCCGTTTTCAACGATCGCCGCCGAAAAATTCGGTCAATCAAGCGGTTTTAAAACACCGGTTATTGAATCCACTGGAACTGGCGGCGGCATGAAGCTGTTCTGTAAAGGGATTGGTGTTGAATATCCCGATGTAACCAATGCATCGCGCGCAATCAAAAGCAAAGAAGCCAAGATGTGTGCTGACGCTGGTGTCGCTTTTCAAGAATTTATCGTTGGCAATGATGGAATCGCTTTTGCCAACAGCCTAAAGGGACAGCATTTCAAGATTTCAATTGCACATGTTGCCGCCGCATTGGCCGCTGAATTGCCATTTCAGGCCAATGGCGCATCAGATGCAACCCCGAACCAGCTAAAGACTTGGGCCGATGTTGATGCCTATACCGCCAAACGGATTGGCGGCGATCTTGCCGGTTTGCCAAATATTCCAGTTTCAATCATGGTTCCTCCGCCAACCTCAGGCACCCGTGATGCGATGGGCGAATTATTCATGAAACATGGCTGGAAAAAGCTTGGGCTTGAAGGAAGCGGATATAAAAAGCTGCGCGAGGATGGTGCCGCCATTGAAGTTGGTGAAAATGATTCACTGATCATTGAAAAGCTTGTCGCTGACCAGAATATGTTTGGTGTGTTCGGCTATTCATTCTTTGATCAGAATCGCGACAAGGTGCAGGCCGCCCTTCTTGATGGTGTTGAGCTGAATTTTGAAAATGTTGCCTCATACAAATATCCGGCAGCACGCCCGCTGTTTTTCTATGTGAAAAAAGCACATGTTGGCGTGATTCCGGGTTTGAAAGAATTCATCAATGAATTTGTTTCGGAAAAAGCGATGGGACTTGATGGCTATCTGTTCCCAGCGGGTCTGGTGCCTCTATCAGAAGATGATTTTGCCAAGCAGGTTGCGGCGCGCGACGCGCTCTAGGCAAAGCCTAAAATAAAAACGGCATGCCACAAACGATGTTTCAGTTTGTGGCATGTCTTTTGTTTTGACCATTGGCATGCTAGGCAAAGATAGACGCTTGCCTGCCGTCAATGACCCAGGGTCTAGATGGCAATTTGGGTATTGTAAAATAGGGTAGGCGCCGGAAAAGGCATGTTTGATTTTAGGTTATGTAGGGCAGTATGAGTGATTTTCTTTCACCGAACCTCGTGGTTTTTGCGGCGACAATTGCGGCCGTATTTCTGTCATTTTATCTGGCAACTGGACGCGTTCGCAAACAAGCTATTGCCAGCCAGACCAAATCGCACTCGCTAAATCAATATTACGGATTCTATGTATCTTTATGGGTTCTGGTGCCGGCAATTTTACTGGCGTTGATCTGGATGTTTGCCGCTGATCCGATGCTGACAAGCGCGGCCAAGGCGCGGATGGTCGCCGCCTATCCGAACCTGCCGGACTCATTCCTGAATTTGAAAATGGCACAGCTTGTCAATATCGCTTCAGGCTATATCAAAGCACCTGACGCGGTGATGGCTGCGCAGGCCGAATTGCTTCGTGCCGCGCAGGCCTCGGCTGACCACGCCCGTAGCCTGACTTTGGCGGCGGTGATGTGTGTCGGCTTTTTCTATGCCTTCCGGCGGGTGTCGCCCGAATTGCGCGCCCGCGTGCTGTGCGAGGCATTTTTACGCCGCTTATTCTTTTTATCGGCAGTTGTGGCAATTCTGACAACGATTGGCATCGTGGCGTCACTGCTGTTCGAGGCCGTTCGGTTTTTCTGCGAAATTTCGCTGTTTGATTTTTTCTTTGGCACGCATTGGTCGCCAATGACCGCGCTTCGCCCGGGTGACGCTGCGGCTGCAGACGAATTTGTGGCCGGATCAACAGGGTCATTTGGCATGGTTCCGGTGATGGCTGGCACCTTGCTGGTGGCGGTAATTGCGATGGCGGTGGCAGTGCCAATCGGGTTGTTTTCAGCCATCTATACATCTGAATTTGCTTCGCGGCGGGTGCGTAATATTGTTAAGCCAACGCTTGAGGTTCTGGCTGGTGTGCCAACCGTTGTTTACGGGTTTTTTGCGGCGCTAACGGCGGCCCCTTTTTTCCGCGATCTTGGCTTATTTGTCGGGCTTGATGTGTCATCACAAAGTGCGCTTGCCGCTGGCGGCGTGATGGGAATCATGATCATTCCGTTTATTTCCTCATTGTCGGATGATGTGATCACAGCGGTACCGCAATCATTGCGCGATGGCGCATATGGATTGGGAAGCACGCGGGGCGAAACCATCGTAAGGGTTGTTTTGCCAGCCGCGTTCCCCGGACTTGTTGGTGCCTTTTTATTAGCCATCAGCCGGGCGATTGGTGAAACCATGATTGTGGTCATGGCGGCAGGTGTTGCGGCGAATATGACGATAAACCCGCTTGAATCAGTGACCACTGTGACCGTTCAGATTGTCATGCTTTTGACCGGTGATAATGAATTTGACTCGGTGAAAACATTGTCGGCCTTTGCGCTTGGCATGACCTTGTTTGTGATTACTTTGCTGCTGAATGTTGCCGCGCTGACCGCGTCACGCAGGTTAGGACAACGTTATGAATAACCCCATCGAAATGATCCAGCCTGATGCCGAAACCCAAGCGCGATTTGAAAAAATTTCGCAAGGCTTGAGGAAACGTCATGCCGCATCACGGCGGCTGAAAACCTATGGCATTATGGCGATTGTGACAGCAATCAGCTTTCTCGCGATCCTGCTGACAACGATCATCAGCAATGGTTACACCGCAATCCAGCAGACGGAATTGCAGATTGCGCTGACCATTCCAGCCGAAAAACTACAAAATGACGATGGTACAATTGATCCGGTAAAGGCGCGTAAATTTAACTGGAACGGCCTGATCAAAAAAGCGTTCCGCGCCGAATTTCCAGATGTGACGGCGATGCTTGACCAGCGTGCGCTTGGTGAGATTCTGTCAAAAAATGCAGGCTATGACCTTCGTCGCCAAATCGAGGCAAAGGGGTCTATCCCCATAGGCGAGACAAAGCTGTGGATCAAAACATCGGATGATGTCGATATGCTGATGAAGGGCCGGCTTGACCGCAACCTCGACGAGTCCCAGCGCCGGTTATCCGATCAGCAAATTGGCTGGATTGATAATCTTGTTGCGGATGATCGTATCCGGCTTGTGTTTAATGATACATTTTTCACCGCGGCAGATTCGCGTGAGCCGGAAAGCG